>CAZRZB010000096.1:0-10352 GCA_964604435.1 uncultured Aestuariivirga sp.
GGAACTGACGACCTCCCCTTTCACCGAACGTTGCATGTCGGTGACTTCTTCCGGCCGCTCGTCGATCAATAGCACGATGAGAAAGCACTCCGGGTGATTTGTCGCAATGGAATGGGCGATATTCTGCAACAAAACGGTCTTGCCGGTGCGCGGCGGCGCCACGATCAATCCACGCTGGCCCTTGCCGAGGGGAGATACGATATCAATCACCCGTGCCGAGAAATCCTTCCGCGTCGGATCGGGTGTCTCCATTTCCAGACGTTGATCCGGATAGAGCGGCGTCAGGTTATCGAAGTGAACCTTGTGTTTCGTCTTCTCCGGATCCTCGAAATTAATGGTGTTGACCTTCACCAGCGCAAAGTAGCGCTCGCCATCCTTGGGACTGCGAATTTGCCCCTCAACCGTATCGCCGGTACGCAAGGTGAATTTCCGGATCTGGCTGGGGCTCACATAAATATCGTCGGGGCCGGCCAAATAATTTGCATCCGAAGACCGCAAAAATCCAAATCCATCCTGCAAAACCTCGACAACCCCTTCGCCGATAATCTCGATATCGCGCAGCGCAAGATTCTTAAGAATGGCAAACATCAACTCCTGCTTGCGCAGCGCGCTCGCATTCTCCACCTCGAGTTCCTCGGCAAGGGTCACGAGTTCCGCCGGGGTTTTGCGCTTAAGATCCTTAAGCTTGATATCTTTCAATTCAGCGATATTTGTCATGTTTTGAGATCAGTGCATTAGGGGGTGAGATTGTGAACCACGAAGCGCGGAAGCAGATCGGGTAACTGGGGGAGGGAAAAGCAAACGGGACGGACATCCCTTTGTTCGCGCTTCTATAACAAATTTTTCATCCCGGTCCAACAGAAATTATTGGAACGGTTTAACCACGGCAAACGCCACGATAATGATCAACAACAAGGTTGGCACTTCATTAATGATACGGAAAAACCTACTGCTCTTCATGCGCTGATCACGGGCGAATTGCCGCAAATAGACTTCCAGCGCCCCATGATACAGGCAAAGCATGAAAACTGCCGCCAGTTTGCCCATGACCCAAACCACCAAAAACTCGAAATTTCCCGCAACGAACAGTAAAACCCCTGAAAACAGGCTCGCAACCAGCGCGGGCCGCATGATAGCCTTCATCAGCCGCCGTTCCATCGTCTTGAACAGCTCGCTGGCTTCACCGCCGGAAGATACATCACAATGATAGACAAACAGCCGCGGCAAATAGAAAAGCCCAGCCATCCACGCAACAATCGAAACGATATGAAAGACCTTAAGCCAGGCGAACCAATCAGACATGGCCGTCCACAGCATCAAAATCCCGCACCGCCTTCACCACAATTTCCAGCATCTCGGGATTAGTCTGTGGCTTTATCCCATGGCCTAAATTGAATATGTGTCGGGTCTTCGGAATCTCCGCTGCCAACTCCAGTGTTGTGCTTCGCACCAGATCCTTGTCGCAAAGCAATACAACCGGATCAAGATTCCCCTGGATAACAGCCCTGTCCGGCAATATGGATTGAACAAATTTCAATGAACACTCAGCCTCTACACCCACAGCCTGGCATTTCGTTTTTAAATAGACTTCACCCTGCCGATACCCCGCACCCTTGGCAAAAACGATTATTGGCACATTTGAGTGCCGCGACCGCACGCCCGCAATTATATCCCGAATGGGCACAATGCAATAATCCTCAAAAAACTGACCGGTAAGCTCGCCTGACCAGGAATCAAATATCTGCACCACGTCAGCGCCGGCTTCGATTTGCAGGCACAAGTAATCGACAGAACTGTCTACGAGACGCGAAATCAATTCCCTGAACCAGTCCTCACCCTGATAAGCAATCTGCCTTGCCAATTCCCGCTCGGAGCTCCCGCCCTCAATCATATAACTGGCTACAGTCCAGGGAGCCCCGCAAAACCCTATCAATGAAATACAAGATCCAAGTTTCGCGCGAACGCGGCTTACTGATTCAGCAACACGCGCAAACTGATCAGATTTGATTCCAGCCCTTAACCGGACTAAATCCTGAGCACCTCTAACCCGCTCCAGCTTCGGGCCTTCTCCTTCAACGAACGAAAGGCCATTTCCCATCGCATGAGGAACAACGAGGATATCGGCAAATATGATTGCCGCATCAATGTCAAAACGCCTCAGTGGTTGAAGGGTCACCTCCGCGGCGAGTTCCGGCGAATAGCACAAATCCAGGAACGACCCGGCCTGTTCACGTACCTTGCGATATTCCGGCAAATATCGCCCTGCCTGCCGCATAAACCATATTGGTCTTCTTTCAGGTTCCTGACCGGTCAATACATTTATTAACGATTGGCTCTTCACGGCAATCATTCTTCCCCAAGATACTTTCTATTATTTGACTCTGGTGTTGTAAGCCTTGGAACGGGATAACAAGGCGATCAAATCTCTATCCCATTTTTTCCACCGCATACGAAAAATTTCTCTTTCGATCTTTTGATCACAAGATTCATCTATTAAATTCAGATAGTTATAAGTAACAAACGGCGCCACCCTCGTGTTATCCAATATTATGCACAGGAATAACTTATCCCCATAATAGGCAGAAGCAGTAGTATTCGGACCACGATGTTGATAACATTTTCACAATATTAACCAACTGTTAACCAATCGGCATTGGTGGGACTTATCCACAACTCACCTCATGGAACTCAACAGAATTTGACGAGTCATTTCTTTGGAAATCATACTAGCTTCAACCAGCGAAATCAGGCGAAAGATTCTCCGCAATGCCGGAATTGAATTATCCGTCGTCGATTCAGAACTTGACGAGACGGAGGCGAGAAAATCAATCGGAAAAATTCTTCCCCGGGATCTTGCCGTCAAACTTGCTAAACTGAAGTCCCAGAAAGTCTCGCACGAGCACCCCCGCGCGCTGGTCATCGGTGCTGACCAAGTATTGGGCTTCAAAGGCAGTGTCTTCAACAAACCGGCCTCGCGGGAAGAAGCGGAAAAACAATTGCTGCAGCTTCGCAATGAGACGCACACCTTGTTTTCTGCAGTTTCTTGTTCTGTAGCCGGCACCGAGGTTTGGGGCCATTGCGCTGATGCCAGATTGACGATGCGGAATTTCACCAAAAATTTCCTGAAATCATATTTGGATGTGGATGCCGATGATTATCTGTCTTCGGTTGGCGCATACAAACTTGAGAAGACCGGCATCCAACTGTTCGAAACAATCGAGGGGGATTATTTCACAATTCTTGGCCTTCCAATGCTGCCGCTCCTGAAATTCTTGAGGGATAGGGAAGTGGTTTCATCATGAGGAAAGCCTGCGTCATCGGCTGGCCAATCGCGCATTCGCGTTCGCCGCTGATACATAACTACTGGCTGAAGAAATATGGCATCAATGCGGTCTATGAGAAAAAACCCGTTGAACCAAAGGATCTCGAAAAATTCCTGGCAAATTTTCCAATCTCGGATTTTATCGGGTGCAATGTCACAATCCCGCACAAGGAAGCAGTATTCCGGGCAATAGAAACCACTGATAGCATCGCAAAACGGTTGGAGGCTGTAAATACTGTCTATCTCAGGGACGGCACTATCTGTGGGACGAACACAGATGGCGAGGGCTTTATTGCTTCCCTGCGCCAATCCTATCCAGCCTTTGCGCTGAAAAACAAGTTTGCAATTGTTATAGGGGCGGGTGGATCGGCAAAGGCAATCATTGGAGCATTGCTGGATGAGGGCGTGGGCAGGATTGGAGTAATTAATCGCACGCGGGAGCGCATTATTGACCTCCAACGGCAATTCGGAGAACGCGTTTTCGAAATCAAGGACGCCTCTGCAGAAGAGGAACTCCGAAATTGTGACCTCCTAATCAATACAACATCCCAGGGCATGGAAGGCCAGCCACCGCTGATCTTGGAGATAACAAATCTCAAATCGGATGCGCTTGTTGCCGATATTGTTTATACGCCCCTTGAGACGGCTTTCCTGGAAAAGGCAAAACGGCAGGGAAATCCGGTTTTGGGCGGCCTCGGCATGCTGCTGCACCAGGCCGTACGGGGGTTCGAGCTTTGGTTTGGGGTAAAACCAGAGGTTACCCAGGATCTCTATGATCTGGTGGCGGCAGACGTTCAGAGAGCGCTCAAGGGATGATTTTGGTGGGCCTCACTGGTTCGGTCGCCTCTGGGAAAAGCGAAGTGGCGAAACTCTTTGCGGCCGAAGGCATTCCGGTCTTCGATTCCGATGCCGTGGTGCATAGTCTCTATGCAGAGGCTGCAACTGTAAATCAGATCGGCAGAGCATTTCCTGATGTGATTGTTGACGGCAAAATCGACCGTGCCCTTTTGGGAAACCGGGTGCTGGGCTCGCCGGAAGCACTCGAAAAACTGGAATCCCTTGTTCACCCTCTTGTGCGGAAGCGGCGCGATGAATTCATAAGCCTGTGGCAAAAGCAGAACTGTCCGATTGTAATTCTGGATATTCCACTTTTATATGAGACTGGAGCAGAGCTTGAGCTGGACTATGTAATTGTCGTTTCAGCCAGCGAAGTTATTCGAAGAGCAAGGGCAATGTCACGGCCTGGAATGACGACCGAAAAATACACCCAAATTCTCGCAAGGCAAATGCCAGATGCGGAAAAACGCAGGCGCGCCGATTTCGTGATTGAAAATTCAGGCAGCCTGGAGGATTTGCGAAGCAAAGTTGATGCCCTAAGAAAGAAGCTTGCGGAGCTGGCCAGGAATCAAAAATCATGAGGGAGATTGTTCTGGATACGGAAACGACCGGGTTGGACCCCCTGCAGGGTCACCGTATTGTGGAAATTGGTGCAGTTGAGCTGCTCAATCACATTCCAACCGGGAATACCTACCATTGCTTCATCAATCCGCAGCGTGACGTGCCGCGCGAGGCCGAGGCTGTTCACGGCATTAGCGGGGAATTTCTGAAGGACAAGCCGGTATTCTCGCAAATTGCCGATGAATTCCTGGAATTTATTGGCGACACCATCCTGATCATTCACAATGCCGGCTTTGATGTCGGTTTTCTGAATGCGGAATTGGACTTCATCAAGCGGCCGCCTATTCTCTTCGAGCGGATCATCGATACGCTGGTACTAGCCAAGAAGCGCCACCCCATGGGCCCCAACAGCCTTGATGCGCTGTGCAAGCGCTATGGCATAGATATCGGAAAGCGCTCCAAACATGGGGCACTGCTGGATTCAGAATTGCTTGCAAGCGTCTATCTGGAGCTCATTGGAGGTCGGCAGATTGCCCTGACCTTGCCAAGTGCCGACAACCTCCGCCATTTGCCGGTGAGCAATGCCCCGGCGCAAACCAGGCGGACCAGCTCACTTCCGCCACGAATCACCGCTGAAGAGCGGGAGCAGCACGACCGCTTGGTTAAGAACCTGGGCCCTGGCGCTCTCTGGAAAACAACCTGACGCTTAAGCGCGCGCTGTGGCCTGCTGCTGCATGCGCTTCTGGTACATGCCGGCAAAATCAATGGGGTCCAGCATCAGGGGCGGAAATCCGCCGTTTCGCGTTGCATCGGCGAGAATTTGCCGGGCAAAGGGAAACAGCATCCGCGGGCATTCGATGAGAACCGCCGCGTGAAGCATGTTGGCTGGAAAATTCTCCATCCGGAAAACCCCGGCGAACAGAAGTTCCGAAGCAAATATGACCTTACCCTCAGAGGTGGCCTTGGCATCAAGATGCAGTTCCACCTCGAAATCCGTTGGCGCCAGATTGCGGGCGTTGACGTTCACCGCGATATTGATATCGGGCTGGTTTTGCTGGGGTGCCAGGGCCTGGGGCGCATTGGGGTTTTCAAAGCTCAAATCTTTCAGGTACTGGCCAAGAATGCGCATGGAAGGCTGGCTGCCGGGCTGGGGCGGCGGAACCTGCAGGTTGACCGCGGCGGCGGACGGGCCTTCGGAGATCTTGGGCGCTTTTTCTGCTGAGACCTTGCCGCCGCCATTTGTTGCCTTGACGGCAGTCTTGCGGGGTGCCGGTTTTGCTGCTTTAGCCATCTGATTTGCCTCTCGTGCGCCGAAGAATACGATAACATCTTAAGCCGCTGTGGCTAACATGAAGGCTGCGGAGCCGCAAGCAGGGTCTTCAATGCTCCCGGGAAGGGTTAGATTCGAGCTCTCGCGTCTCCACAATTTCTACGGCCTCTGCCTCAATCACAACGCCGCTCCCGGCCCCTGTGCGACGGGCGCTGAAATCCGTGGAAACATGACTCTCGAAAAACCCGGCCATGCGCTGGCGGGCCCATGGCAGAAGCAGGGCCAAGGCAATAAAATCGCTGATAATCCCGGGAATGATGAACAGCAGCCCGGCAATGGCTCCGAGCAGGCTTTGGGCGGCTCCGCCCGAAACGGCTTTCTTGTCGCTCGCCGCCGAATTCAGGATCGTGAAGATATTGGCCCCGCTCCGGCGAATCAGGGTGCTGCCGATGAATATGTCCAAAATGACCAGCGCCAGCACTGGCAATACCCCCATAAAGCCCCCAAGCCAGATGAGGGAGGCGAGGTCAGCGAAAAGCAGGGCGAGGACAACAATTGGAAAATAGCGGTGCACGTCAAAACTCCAGGAGAATGGTCCTTGGACCTGTCCCAAAGTCTCCTATATAGGTGACAACCCAAGACGGTTACAATGTGTGCCGCTCCGTGTGTAAGCGCCGAAGTGTGAGAACCTGTTAATGAATGAGCTATTTGATCCGCTGAATCTGGCCCTGGCAGCCATTGCGCTCATGGTTGTCTGGCGCTTGCGCTCAGTCCTGGGCCAGCGCACCGGACATGAGCGCCCGCCGATTGATCCCTACGCGAACCCCCGCAGGGCAAACGGCAGCGCCCCGGCTGAGTCGGGCAGCGGAAAAGTCCTGGAGTTCCCATCCGGCAAGGAGGAAGCAGCGAAAAAGACGGATGCCGGCGCCGAGCCGAAAGCCCCGGTATGGACAGGCTTCGCGGAGGCCACATCGCCCCTCGCCGCGGGGCTTGAAAAACTGGTTCAGGCCGATCCGGCGTTCTCACCCAAGGAATTCTTGGAAGGCGCCAAGCTTGCCTATGAGATGATTGTCGAGGCCTTCGCCCGGGGCGACAAACCCGCCCTCAAGAATCTCCTGTCACGGGAGGTCTTTGATGGCTTCTCGAAGGCCATCGATAACCGCACCCAGGCCGGCGAAAAACTGGATTTCCAATTCGTGGGCTTTGAAAAGGTGAACTTTGTGTCCGCGGGACTGGCGGGAAAACGCGCCAGCATCACGGTCAAATTTGCCAGCCAGATGATTTCGGCAACCCACGATAAAGCGGGCGCCCTCATTGACGGCAACCCCAAGGAAGTGCGCGACGTCACCGACCTCTGGACCTTTGAAAGGGATGTGACCCAGAAGGACCCGAACTGGCGCGTCGTGGCCACCGAAACCCAGGCGTGATCGGACGCATCGCCCTTGCCTGTTTCTTTCTCACCTCCCTTGCCATGACCGCCGAAACCAAACCGGTTCTTGAAGAGGTGCCCTTTGCCCGGATTGAAGGCTGGGCCGAAGACGATCACGCGGCGGCGCTGGCAGCATTTCAAAGATCCTGCACCGAAATCCTGGCGACCGGCCACGGCTTCGAGCGCGAAGTCCGCTTTGGCGGCAAGCGCGCCGACTGGACCGGCGTATGCAAGGCCGCTCTTACGGCAAAGTCGCCGCGGCAGTTTTTTGAAACGGAATTTGCGGCGCTGAAAGTTGCCGATCCGCTGCGCCCGGAAGGATTGTTCACCGGTTACTACGAGCCCGAAGCCGAAGGCAGCCGGACGCCGGGCAATGGCTATGATGTTCCAATTTATCGCAAGCCCGGCGATCTCGTGAGTTTTGACCCGGCAACCGAAGCCAGGCTCCATCTGAAATACGGCCGCCTGCTGCACGGAAAGCCTGCCCGATATTTTTCGCGGCGGGAAATCGAGGAGGGCGCACTCAAGGGCCGCGGTCTCGAACTGGTCTGGCTCAAGAGCTGGGTTGATGCGTTCTTCATCCACGTCCAGGGATCAGGCCGCATCCGCTTTGCCGACGGCAGCACCATGCGCCTGGCCTATGGCGCGAAATCGGGCCAGCCCTATACCGGCATCGGCGGCCTGCTGGTGGAGCGCGGCATCCTGACCAAGGACACCATGTCGATGCAGGCCCTGCGCGCCTGGATGAAGGACAATCCCGGTGAAGCGCGGAACCTCATGTGGGAAAACAAATCCTTCATATTCTTCCGCGAGGTGAAGGTTGATGACCCTTCACTTGGCGCGCCCGGAGCGCAAAAGGTTTCCCTCACACCGCTGCGGAGTCTCGCCGTTGACCGCAGCCTGTGGATGTTCGGCACGCCCATCTGGCTTGCTGCGAAAGTGCCATCCGGCCCCGCTGGCAAAATGCAGGATTTCCGCCAGCTCATGGTGGCGCAGGACACGGGCACCGCCATCAAGGGCCATGTGCGCGGCGATGTCTATTGGGGCTGGGGCGAGAAGGCGGCACTTGCTGCCGGGCAGATGAAAAGCCCCGGCACGATGCTTGTGCTGCTGCCGAAGAAACTGGCCGCACGGCTTTTGCAGGCGAAATGAAGAAGAAATCCTTTGAGGTCCATGACCGCAATCTCTGGGACGAGGTCGCCCGCACCATCAGGCCTTTGGGAAAACGCGCCCTCAAGACGAGCACCTCGTCGGTGACCTTGCCGAAGCAGGCGGTGCATGTTTTGCCGCTGAAAGCCTCCGCCCCCAAGATTACGCTCAACCGTGCAGCCCCGCCAATCACCGGTTTCGACCGGCGCACCGAACAGAAGCTCACGCGCGGCAACGTCGAGATTGAATCCCGCCTCGATCTCCATGGCCTGGGCCTTGAGGAAGCACGCATTCGCCTGCTGGATTTCCTGTCGCATCGCCGCATGCAGGGCTTTCGCCTGGTGCTGGTCATCACCGGCAAGGGCGCTTCGCCCTTTTCCGGCCACACGCTCCACGGCCGCGATCATTTCCATGCCCCCGAGCGCGAGGGCAGGCTGCGCCGGCAGTTGCCCGAATGGTTGCATGAGGCGCAGTTTCGTGCCCATGTTTCAGGCTTCCAGCAGGCCCACCCCAGGCATGGCGGCGGTGGCGCCTTCTATGTGAAACTGCGCCGCATCCGGGAGAGCTGAGATGACCCCCTTTGGCGAAAAAATGCGGAAGCTCCGGGCTGACCGCGCCATCACGCTGAAACAGATGTCCGCGGCAATCGGCGTTTCCAGTGCCTATCTTTCGGCCCTTGAACACGGCAAGCGCGGCAGGCCCGGCTGGCACCTGATCCAGCGCATCATTTCCTACTTCAACATCATCTGGGACGAGGCAGAGGAAGTGGCGCGGCTGGCGCGCATTTCCCACCCTCGCATCACTATCGACACCTCGGGCCTCAACCCGCTTGCCACCGAACTGGCCAACCGGCTGGCCGACGACATCGGCAAGCTGGAACCGCAGACGCTGGGCGAATTGCTGGCCGTGCTGTCGGCGAAGAAGCAGAATCTCAAGCCTTAGGCGTCAGGCAAGCTGCGTCTAGCCCCCTTGAGTGTGATCACACCGCGGCCTTATGCTTTTGACGGATCAACAAATGTGCAATAGTCTCTCTCCATCTGGTACAGAATATCGGCCAGGCCATTTGCTCTACTCCAATAAGTACGGCATGTTTCATGGACCTCATCGAACTCTACGCAGACGAGCACGCTGAAACTCACTTCCGTCGAACAGAGTTAGTGCTTGAAATGCGTGATTTTGTTCCTCCATCAAAGCCGTTGAAAATTTCGCGCGCAATCCCTGTGACAGAGGCAATATTTCTTAGCGCGCCGCCGGGCTGGGACGATTCTTTCCACGCAACGCCCCGACGGCAGCTTGCGGTGGTACTTTCAGGCGCTGCCACGGTCACCGTTACGGATGGGGAGACCATTGTCTTTCGGGCTGGAGATTTTTTGCTACTCAACGACGCGGGAAGCAAAGGACACCTGACTAAAGTGATTGATGAAGAAGAATTCTGCAATTTGATGGTCTGGCTTGACTGACATGGCCCAGCCTCTCGGCTTGTGATGACCGTCTGTGTTTTGTTGGCACCCCAACCTGACCTCACACCACAACCATCGCTGGCTTGTCTGTGAAGACCCGGATAAAACTGGTGCGGGTATCTCAATGTGAAACATTTCTGCTTCATCCTTCATTGGATCAAAGGATTTGAGCAATCAACGCACGGGCCCGTGCCGTGATCAATTGAAGAGAGCCATCGTCAAATGGTACGGGGAAGCACGCCCATGCATATGTAAGTTATTGAAAGAAGTGGTGGAGCCAGACGGAATCGAACCGACGACCTCTTGCATGCCATGCAAGCGCTC
>CAZRZB010000097.1:0-10289 GCA_964604435.1 uncultured Aestuariivirga sp.
GCCGAGCCGGTTTTGAGCAGGCCGACGATTTCCGCCCCGCCATCCCTGGTGCGCTGCACAATTTCGTCGATGCGCTGCTGGCTGGTCCATTTCATGGCCACCAGGTCGGGCACGGGGATGCCGGCCACGGTTGAATATTTCACCAGCGGCACCATGGTGTCACCATGGCCGCCGAGCACGAAGGCGGTCACGTCCTCGACCGAAACCTTGAATTCCTCGGCGAGGAAATGGCGGAAGCGGGCACTGTCGAGCACTCCCGCCATGCCCACCACCTTGTGGGTGGGCAGGCCGGAATATTTCTGCAGGGCCCAGACCATCACGTCGAGCGGATTGGTGATGCAGATGACAAAGGCGTCGGGGGCGTATTTGGCGATACCGGCGCCCACCTGGGCCATGACTTTGAGGTTGATTTCGAGCAGGTCGTCGCGGCTCATGCCGGGCTTGCGCGGCACGCCCGCCGTGACGATGCAGACATCGGCCCCGGCAATGCCCTCATATTTGTTGGTGCCCGACAGGGTGGCATTGAAGCCTTCGACCGGGCCTGATTGGGAAAGGTCCAGGGTCTTGCCCTGGGGGAGGCCTTCGGCGATATCGAAGATCACCACATCGCCCAGTTCCTTGAGGGCCGCCAGATGGGCCAGGGTGCCGCCAATCATGCCGCCACCGATCATTGCAATCTTCTTACGAGCCATTTTGCTTTTCCTCTCAACCCGCGGGGGTGCAGGTTCTGTTGCATTGCACAAGCGCCGTTTTTCTAGGCCTGATATAAAGAGGCTTCAAGAACTACTCGCAGCCAACTGGCATATTGTTGTGATTTATCAAATTTTAATGGTTTTTTGCTCCCACCAGGCCGCCGACTGCATTTCCTGGAGCCTGGAAACCGTGCGGGCAAAATCGAATCGGTGCTGCCCTTTGGGACAGATGCGTTCAGGTGGTTCAGCCGAGGAAGCCACCAGATGGCGCCTGGCGTCATAGAGCGTGTCGATCAGCAGGACGAAGCGTTTGGCCTCGTTGCGCTGGCCGGCCTTGAGGGCGGGGATGTTTTCGATGAAAAGCGTTTGGAAGCGTGCGGCGAGCGCCAGATAGTCGGCCGGGCCCAGCGGGGCTTCGCACAATTCGGCAAAAGTGAATCTGGCACAGCCATGGGCGCATTCGGGCACATGGAGGCTCCGTCCGAGAAGCGGAATCTCGCAGGGCTCGCCCTTTTTCGCATCGGTCAGGCGCTCCCAGATTCTTTGCACATGGGCGTCGGCCCTGGGTCCCAGCGGGGTCACAAAGCTTTCCCGGGCCTTCACCCGGCCGAGGCGGTAGTCGGTGGGACTTGCCAGCGCCACCACATCGAAATTGCTTTCCATCAGCTTGATGGCGGGCAGGAAAAGAGCGCGGTTGAGACCATCCTTGTAGAGTCCGCCCGGCGGCAGGTTCGAAGTGGTGACAATCACCGTGCCGTGGGCCAGCAGGGCCTGGAACAGGCGGCTCAGGATCATCGCGTCGGCGATGTCGCTGACCTGCATTTCATCGAGGCACAGCACCCGCGTTTCCTTCGCCAGCGCCGCCGCGAGGCGGGCCACCACATCGCCGTCGCGCAGGGCCTGGCGGCGCCGGTGAATGTCCTGCATGAAGGCGTGGAAGTGAACCCGCCGCTTGGCCTTCACCTTCAGGCCGGCAAAAAAAAGATCCATCAGCATGGTCTTGCCGCGGCCCACGTCGCCATGGATGTAAAGTCCCCTGGGCGGTTTGCCGCGGCTGATGAGCTTGGCCAAGGGGCCGCGCTGTTCGCGCGCTTCAAGGGCCCGGGCCAGATGATCGAGCTTGGCCGCCACGGCCTCCTGTGCCGCATCGCCCTGGAGCTCGCCGCCTGCAATTTTTCTCCCGTAGGCCTCGCGCAGCATGGGCAACCTTACAACGTCACGAAGCATCTGAGCAGGACGATGTAGACGGTCACGATCGCCATGAAGCAGCAGGCGGAAACCGTCACCTGCAACGAGGTCAGTGGCGTGAGCCCGATGTCGATCAGGCGCGGCTTGAGGTTGGCGAGAATGGAAATGAGGCCGAAGACAAGCAGGGCAACCTGCTCGAACAGGAAGCCTGCGCCGAAAATCAGGGCGCCGATGGCCAGCAGGCCGTAGCGGGCGCGGCTCCCCATGATTTTTGCCAGCACCGAGCGCAGCGCCACGCCGCCGTCAAGCGGCTCGACCGGCAGCAGGTTGAACAGGTTGAGGGCGACCACCACGATGCCGGCGGTGTTGAGCCATGGCGGAAGCGCGTGGCCGAGGAGCACGGGAAGGGCAAGGGCAAAAGCCAGCAGGAGGCTGAAGCCGGTGCCCATGAGGGCGGCGAAGACGGCCTGGGCCTGGCTCCGGAAGGGCAGGCGCGGCATGGCAATGGCGCCCAGGAAAGGCAGGAAGATCATCCGTCCCCAGGGCTGGCCGGTCAGGCGGTAGGCCAGGAGATGGCCGAACTCATGGACGCCAAGGGCCACGAGAAGAAGCCCGGAGACCAGCCAGCTGGTCAGCAGGGCGAAGGCCACCAGACTTACCACGCCGGTGAGGCCGGCAATGGCGGCGGAGATCAGCAGGTGGACTGTTTCATCGGGCTTGCCGGTTTCGGCCACGCTTTTCAGGCGGTAGGCGCCGCCCCACAGATCGGCGCGGGCGAGCATCTGGGCCATGAGCGGGCGCGGTCCCCATGCATACTTCATCGTCAGCCTGGAGGCCTCGGGCAGCGCCTCGATGATGTAGACAATTTTCAGCAGCTCGTTGTTGTACGACTTGCCTTCCAGTCCCTCGCGGCGGAGTTCGAGATACTCCGGCTTGCGCCGTTCGGCGACGCGGAAGTGGGCTTCCGAGCTGTGCTGGCCGCCGGTCGTGAGGCTCGTCGCATAGGTCATGCGGTAAACCTGGCGCAGGGCATCGACGAGATCGGAAGTGACGGTGGTGCGGCTCCAGTTCTGCACCTTGCCGTGGTGGAGATCGACCAGGGCGAAGATTTTCTCCGGCGGGGCCTTCACCAGCAGGGAGGCGCTTGGGTTAACCCTGTGGCGGAACCCGAGAAGCGCCAGCAGAATGAGAAAAAGCGGAAGTTCCAGGCCGACGTTTTGGATGAATTCGGGCATTTTTCCTCGAAGATTCCCGTCATTTACGGGGTGCGCCGCGTGATGCGCAATTGAAAAACGCGCTCAGGCCTAATAAAAGCCTAGCCATGCTCCAAAACATTGTTGTCGCCGCTCTCTACAAATTCGTCACGCTGGAAGATTTTGCCGCCCTTCGCGTCCCCCTGCTTGCGGCCATGAAGGTCCATGGCGTGAAAGGCACGCTGCTCCTGGCGCAGGAAGGCATCAACGGCACGATCAGCGGAAGCCGCGCGGCCATCGACGCTTTCCTTGCTGTGCTCAAGGCCGACCGCCGCTTTGCCGACATCGAGCACAAGGAATCCTTTTGCGCCGAGAACCCGTTCTACCGCAGCAAGGTGAAACTCAAGAAGGAAATCGTCACCATCGGCGTTGACGGGGTCGATCCCAACCGCCAGGTCGGCACCTATGTGGCGCCCGCCGAGTGGAATGAACTGATCGCCGATCCCGATGTCCTGGTCCTCGATACGCGCAACGGCTATGAGGTGGCGATTGGCACCTTTGAAGGTGCGGCTGATCCCGGCATCGCAAGCTTCGGGGAGTTTCCGGAATATGTCGGCAAGACCCTCGATCCGGCCAGGCACCGGAAGGTTGCGATGTTCTGCACCGGCGGCATCCGCTGCGAGAAGGCCTCGAGCTACATGCAGTCCCGGGGCTTCCGCGAGGTCTATCACCTGAAGGGCGGCATTCTCAAATATCTCGAGGAAGTGCCGCAGGCGCAAAGCAAGTGGCGGGGCGAATGCTTTGTCTTCGACCACCGCGTGGCGGTGGGCCATGGCCTGGCGCCTTCGGCGATCGAAATGTGCCACGGCTGCCGCATGCCGCTGGAGCCCGGCGACAAGGCCTCACCGTTCTATGAGGAGGGGGTGAGCTGCCCCAAGTGTTTTGCAGGGCTCAGTGAAAAATCCAAGGCCTCGGCGCGGGAACGGCAGAAGCAGATCGACCTGGCGAAGAAGAGGAATTTGAGGAAGCCGATCGGGAATTGAGTTTTCGATGAACGTCTTCTCCTGCGAAGCGGGAGAAGACAGGGGCCCGTGTCACGCAGTGACATGGGAAAGATGAGGGCACTTTGACCGTGGCCCGCCCTCACCTCCCCAATCGCTTTGCGATTGGGTCCCTTCCTCTCCCGATTCTCGGGAGAGGACAAAGTGCTTCACCGCTTCTTCTTTTTCCAGGCGGCCTTCTTTTCCTTGAAGGCTGGCGTGTCGCCTTCAGGCCTTGGGGCTCCGGCATTCCCAAACTTGGGCTTTCCGCCGGGGGCAAAGGGTTTCTTGCCCTTATAGCCGGTGCCTTCGAATTTCGGCTTGCCGCCATCGGCAAAAGGTTTCTTGCCCTTATAGCCTGAACCGTCAGCCTTCGGCGTCTCGCCGGCCTCATGGGGTTTGCGGTCTTCGTAACGGGTGGCTTCCGCCCCGGGCCGGGGCTTGAAGTTCGGCTTGCGGTCGGGATGGCGCGAGGGCCGGCTGATTTCCGGCGAACCGACGAGAAGTTCAATCTTCACATCCTCGTCGTCGGCCACCCGGCTGGCGATGGCGAAGCGGTCAACCACCGCATTGGCAATTTCGAATCTCGTTTCATTATCGGTGATGCGGATGGCGCCGATATCGGCTTTCACCACCTTGCCGCGGCGGCAGATCATCGGCAGCAGCCATTTGGGATCGGCGTTGTTCTTGCGGCCGATATCCAGGCGGAACCAGGTGAAGTTGCGGGACTCGCCGGCATGGGCCTCGCGCCGCGCCGGTTTAGCCTCGCGGAAGTCGCGGCCGGGACCTGGATCAAACACATCTTCGGCGGCCGGCAACCTGGCGCGGTAGACCCGTACCAGGGCGGCGGCGATTTCTTCGGGCGAGCGCATGGCGAGGACGGCGCGCGCCATTTCCAGGTCTTCTTCCGTGCTCACCTCGGTGAGCAGCGGATCCTGCAGCATGCGCTGCTGGTCGAGCTTGCGAATGTCCTCGGCCAGCGGCGGGCCGCTCCATACGGGGTTCACTTTTGCCGCCGCCAGCATCTGTTCGGCCTTGCGGCGGCGCGACAGGGGCACGAGCACGACACTCACGCCCTTCTTGCCGGCGCGGCCGGTGCGGCCGCTGCGGTGCTGGAGGATTTCCGCGTCGTTGGGCAGGTCGGCGTGGATGACAAGGCCGAGGTTGGGCAGGTCGATGCCGCGGGCCGCCACATCGGTTGCCACGCAGACGCGGGCCCTGCCGTCGCGCAGGGCCTGCAGGGCGTGGTTGCGTTCGCCCTGGCTCAATTCGCCGGAGAGATAGACGGCGGCAAAGCCGCGCTCGAGCAGCGTTGCATGGAGATGGCGGACATGGTCGCGGGTGTTGCAGAAGACGATGGTGCTTTGCGCCTCGACGAAGCGCAGCACGTTGACCACTGCATGCTCCACCTCATTGGGGGCGACGCGCATGGCGCGGTATTCGATGTCAGCATGGGCGCGCTCGCCGCCCGAGGCCTCGATGCGCAGGGCATTGCGCTGATAGCGCTTGGCGAGGTTGGCAATGGTCTTGGGCATGGTGGCGGAAAACAGGAGGGTGCGCCGTTCGGCGGGGGTTGCCTCGAGAATGAATTCCAGGTCTTCGCGGAAGCCCAGGTCGAGCATTTCATCGGCCTCGTCGAGCACCACGGCCTTGAGGTCGGTGATGTTCAGCACGCCGCGTTCGAGATGATCGCGCAGGCGGCCGGGGGTGCCGACAATGATGTGGGCGCCGTCATTCAGGCGGCGGCGTTCGCGCTTGGGGTCCATGCCGCCGACGCAGGAGAGGATGCGCGCTCCCGTATAGTGGTAGAGCCATTCCAGCTCGCGCTCCACCTGCATGGCGAGTTCACGGGTGGGGGCCACGATGAGAGCCACGGGCGAGGCTTCCTGGGAGAAGCGCTCGGCTTCGCCCAGCAGGGTGGTGGCAATGGCCAGGCCATAGGCCACGGTTTTGCCGGAGCCGGTCTGGGCCGAGACAACGAGGTCGCGGCCCGCCGCCCGTTCTTCAAGAACGGCGAGCTGGACCGGGGTCGGGTCTTCGTATTTGCGCTCGCTCAGGGCGCGCGCGAACGGGGCGGGGGTTTGCGGAAATGCCAATGCAGGGGGTGCTTTTCTAACGGAGTTGAGGGGCCAGCAAACGGGATGTCACATCCACGCAGCGCCATTTGGGCCGCTCTTACAGCAAGTTTCCGGAAAACACCATCGCTGGCATTCACGTGTATTTGTTGAAAAATAATCGCAAGAGTTGCAAATCGGACGGAATTGTGGCTCTACTGCCGCCAAGACCATCGCTTGCAAGAGGCCGCGTGATTCTGCCGGGCAGCCTGCCTCCCTTTCGCGCGCCAAACCGCCAAATCGTTTGCGAGGTGCGCCATGCCCAAGAACATCATTGTTCTCTCCGACGGTACCGGAAACAGCGCGGCAAAATTCAACAAGACAAACGTCTGGCGGACCTATGAGGCGCTGGACCTTTCGGACCCCAAAGAACAGATCGCCTATTATGATGACGGCGTGGGGACATCCGCCTTGCGGCCGGTTGCCCTGGTGACTGGCGCCATCGGCATCGGCCTGTCGCGCAATGTGCGCGAACTCTATGCCTACCTGTGCCGCAACTATGAGCCAGGCGACCGCATCTATGGCTTCGGCTTCAGCCGCGGGGCCTTCACCATCCGCATCCTTGCGGGCTTCGTCTCCGAATTGGGGCTTCTGAAACGGGAGGCATTCCTCGGCGAGCGCGATCTGTGGAAAAAAACCACCTGGCTTTACCGTGCCTACCGCAAGCACCATAGCGGAAACGGCATTACGCCGCCTTTGGCCTGGGCCATCCGCGGCTTGCGGGACCTGTTGCCCGGACAGGCCATGGATGCTGCAAACTGCCAAAGCGCACTCGATCAGACTGTCGAGATCGAATTCCTCGGGTTGTGGGACACGGTTGATGCCTATGGCTTGCCGATTGATGAAATGACCAAGGGCTGGGACAATTTCGTCTGGCCCCTGTCGATGCGCGAGCAGGAACTTCCAAAAGGAGTCAAGAAGGCAGTCCATGCCCTGTGCCTCGATGATGAGCGGAATTCCTTTCACCCGCTGCTGTGGAATGAACCGCCAGCCGCCCCGGTTTCAACGCCGGCTGGAACCAGGAGAATTGAAGACGAGCCGCTGCTGCAGGTCTGGTTTGCCGGCATGCACGCCGATGCGGGCGGCGGCTATGCCGATGATTTCCTGTCCTATGTTCCGTTGAACTTTGTGCTTTCCCTCGCCGGGCAGCACGTCCGATTCAATGCGGCAAAACTCACGGAATACCAGGATGCGGCGCGCCTGGCAGGCGTCATGCATGATTCGCGGAAAGGCCTGCTGGCCTATTACCGCCTTCTGCCCCGCAAGCTTGACAAGCTTTTGAACACGCGGCACCGGCGCTTCACCTGGTCCAAGCGGACCGGGGTCAAGCTTTTTGCCGCTAACGTGGTGCAGATCGAGCGGCCCAAGATTCATCACACCGTCTTTGACCGCATCGCGGCCCCGGGCACCGCCTATTCGCCGATTGTGCTGCCGAAAAAATATGATGTTGTCACCGGGCATGGCACCATCGAGAACGTTGGCAACGGAACCTTTGAAACGGCGGCCGAAGCCGCCTGGCGCGCCAGGGCGCAGGAACGTGTCTGGGATCTCGTCTGGTGCCGGCGCGTAGCCTATTTCAGCACGCTGTTTGTGACGGCCTGCCTCGTTCTTCTGCCCTGGATGAAAGCGCTTTGGCCGTTGAACCTGCTGTGGCCGCTGTCGCGCGTGGCAGAGGACGGGAAGTGCATCGAGTCGGCGTTTTGTTTCCTGGCGGGCATCCCGAAACTGTTTGGCGCCTTCCTGCCTGGCTTTGCGGGCGTCTGGATCGGGACGTTCAGCGCCAATCCGGGAGTCTTTGGCGCCCTGGCGTCGGTGATTATCGCATTGCTGATGCTTGGCAAGCGGCTGAACAGCAAAATCCATGACCACATGAGAATTATCTGGCAGCCCGCCACCGCGCTTCCCGCGGCGTTCAGCTGGCTGCATGATTTCCGCGAAAGCACGTCCTATCAATGGACCTTGCGCCGACTCAAGAAGGACGTGTTGCCGGCATTTTTCGGCATCGGGTTTCTGGCCAGCATTGTTCTGGCCGGTATTTCAGGGGTGAGCCGGATATTTTTTTCGCTGGCGGATTCGACAGGTGATTTCTGCAGCGCGGATACTACAGCCCAGGCTTCTGCAATCACCCCCAGCTATTCGCGAAGCCTGGAGTTTAGCCCGTCCGAGGACTGCTGGCCGACCGGCCTTGCGGCTGAAAAAGGTGCAACATACCGGGTCGTCTTGAATATTTCCGGCACCATGGGAAGCTGGAAAGATGGCACGCTGGAAGCCGATCTCCTGGGCAACCTGGAAGATCACAAGTCCTGGATCGCCATTCCCGCCTGGCTCAGCAAGCGCTATGTCTGGGAGAACTATTACAAGCCGGTCGCGCGCATTCGCACCCATGCGCCGCGGGTGCCGGGCCAGGATGAATATGTCCTCAACCCGACATTCGCATCCTCCAAGAAGAGGTATGATTGCCTGGTGAGCGATTTTACGGCGCAATCGTCGGGCGAACTGTTCCTGTTCGTGAACGATGCCATCATCTACGGCAAGCCTGATGCGTTGCTCGGCACCTACAAAAACAACACTGGAAATGCCGAGGTCTATGTCAAGCGAATCGCCATTGCGGGCGAGCCCTTCGCGCTGCCGCCCGGGATGGCCTACACCTCGGCCTGCAAGGAATTTGTTTTCACGCCGCCGTGAGCAACCCTATTCCGGGTCGATCAGCGCCACATGCGGGCTGGCGTGGCGCGGCAGCTTGCCGACGAGACGCGGATCGTCGTGGATTTCCACCATCAGGCCATAGGGGGTGAAGCCCGAGCGCCGGTAGAAGCCCAGGGCATTGGGGTGGTCGAAGTGGCAGGTGTGCACCCAGAGCCTGGTGATGGGCTTTTCCCAGGCCCGGGCAATGGCGATACTCATCAGGGCGCGGCCCAGGCCACTGCCGATGGCGTCCTTCGCCAGGCCGAAAAAGGCCAGCTCGCAATTCGGCATATCCTTGAAATCAAGCTCCAGCAGGCCGATGGCCGTGCCGCCTCGGTAAAGCGCGTAGGACTCCACTTGGGGATGGCCGAGGATCGCCGCCAATTTTTCATCGGGCATGATGAGACGCGAGAACCACATGAGGTCCTCGCCCACCTTGCGGAAGATGGCGCGGTAGCCCGCGAGGTCGTTCACGTCGACGCGGCGCAGGGAATAGCCCTCGGGCAGCGCCGTTTCCTTGAGCTCCGGCCGGGCCAGCATCTCAAGGCAGGTCACGACATTGGCGAGCCTGCCCTTGGGCAGCTCGTAGTAGCCTACGGGCAGGTCAAGTTGCGGCATGGTTCAACGCATGGTCGGAATGGAGAACTGGGCGCCTTCCTTGATGCCGGAGGGCCAGCGCGCCGTCACCGTCTTGGTCTTGGTGTAGAAGCGGATCGAATCCGGCCCGTGCTGGTTCAGGTCGCCGAAGCTCGAGGCCTTCCAGCCGCCGAAGGTGTGGTAGGCAAGCGGCACCGGAATGGGCACGTTCACCCCCACCATGCCGACCTGGACGCGCGCGGCGAAATCGCGGGCCGCATCGCCGTCGCGGGTGTAGATGGCAACGCCGTTGCCGTATTCGTGGTCGTTGCACAGGCCAAGCGCCTCGTCATAGGTCTTGGCGCGCACGACGCTGAGCACCGGGCCGAAAATCTCTTCCTTGTAGATGCGCATGTCCTTGGTGACGTTGTCGAAGAGCGAGCCGCCGAGGAAGTAGCCGTTCTCGTAACCCTGCATCTTGAAGCCGCGGCCGTCGACCTTCAGGGTCGCGCCTTCCTTGACGCCGGTATCGATGTAGCCCTTGACGCGATCAAGCGCCATCTTGGTCACCAGCGGGCCGTAGTCGGCCTCGCGGTCGGTGGAAAGGCCGATCTTCAGCTTCTCGACGCGGGGAACAAGTTTTTCGATCAGCGCATTGGCGGTGGCTTCGCCCACCGGCACGGCCACCGAAATCGCCATGCAGCGTTCGCCGGCCGAGCCGTAGCCGGCGCCGATCAGCGCGTCGACGGCCTGGTTCATGTCGGCATCGGGCATGATCACCATGTGGTTCTTGGCGCCGCC
>CAZRZB010000098.1:0-10147 GCA_964604435.1 uncultured Aestuariivirga sp.
GCATGGTGACCGGCGCCGTCGCCGAACTCATCATCGGCCTCAAGAACGATCCGCAGTTCGGCCCTGCCCTGGTCGTGGGCGCCGGCGGCATTCTCACCGAACTCCTGAAAGACAGCGTCACCCTGCTCCTGCCAACCTCGCGTGAAGAAGTGGCACGCGCCCTCCAGTCACTGAGGGTATGGAAGCTGGTGGAAGGCTACCGGGGCAAGTCGGGCGATCAGAAGGCGGTCATCGCGGCAGTACTCGCGGTTGCCGAATTCGCCAAGGCCCACAGTTCCACCATCGAAGAACTTGATGTTAACCCCCTGCTCGTCCTGCCCGGCGGCGCCGTCGCCGTTGACGCGCTGATCCGTATGCGGAAGGAATGACATGACCTCGCCAATCCACACCACACGCAATGGCTCCGTCCTTGAAGTCACCATCGACCGTCCCAAGGCCAACGCCATCGACGCCGCGACCAGCCGCATCATGGGGGACGTTTTTGCGAAATTCCGCGACGATCCCGAACTGCGCGTGGCCATTCTCACTGCCGCGGGCGAGAAATTCTTCTGCCCCGGCTGGGACCTCAAGGCGGCAGCCGAAGGCGAAACCCCGGATTCCGACTACGGTGTCGGCGGCTTCGGTGGCCTGCAGGAGCTGCCGGGCCTGAACAAGCCGGTGATCGCCGCCGTAAACGGCCTGGCATTCGGCGGCGGCTTTGAGATCATGATCTCGGCGGACATCATCATCGCCGCCGAACATGCGACCTTTGCCCTGCCCGAAATCAACTCAGGTACTCTGGCCGATGCCGCCACCATCAAGCTGCCGCGCCAGATTCCCTACCATGTGGCAACCGAAATGCTGTTCACCGGCCGCCGCTTTGACGCAGCGGAAGCCAAGCACTGGGGCATCATCAATGAGATCGTTCCTGCTGCTGAACTGATGGCCCGCGCCCGCGCCGTGGCGGCTATGCTGGCCGATGGGCCGCCCCTGGTTTTTGCCGCCATCAAGGAGACCTTGCGCGAAACCATGCACCTGCCCGTGCAGGAAGCCTTCAACCGCGTCACCAAGCGCAAGCTTGCATCCGTGGACAGGCTTTATTCCAGTGAGGACCAGCTGGAAGGCGCCAGGGCCTTCGCCGAAAAACGCAAGCCCGTCTGGAAAGGCCGCTGAGCCCCAGGGCCGCCAGCACTACGGACCGTAAACTCCGGATTCGGACTTACTCGCCAAGTGCGGGGTGAACGTCGAAGGTTCCCTGCGGCACCTGCTCATAATCGATCACGGCACCCGTCATCATCTGCGCCGGCGGCGACACCAGGAAAGCGCAAACTCCCGCAACGTCATCGGCAGTGATCATCCGGCCGAAAGGCATGCGGGCCCCGATTTCCTCGCCCCAGTTCTGCGGGCGTTTGTGGAATGTTGTCTGCAGCTCGTGCTCGCCGTCCGTCAGTGCCCAGCCCAAATTCACGCAGAATACCCGGATGCCATCGCGCTTGTAGGTGTTTGCAGCACTCCGTGAAAGGGTCATCAGGGCCGCCTTGGAAGCGGAATAGGTTGCCAAGTTGGGCGGTCCGCCATAGGCCAGCATGCTCGCGATATTGATGATCACGCCAGATTTCGCCGCCACCATATGCCTGGCTGCCTCCTGCATGATGAACAGGGGGGCCTTCACGTTGACGTCAAACAGCCGCGCATAAGATTCCGGCGTCGTATCGGCAATGCCGCAACGCTCCGTATTGCCTGCCGCATTCACCACGACGTCGATCCGGCCAAAGCGCTTCATGGCCTTGGCCACGGCAGCCGCCGGTGTACCGATGTCCCGCAGGTCGCCAACATATATTTCAGCACCCTTGCCGATCTGCTTCTGCACGGCAGCCAGCTTTTCGGCATTGCGGTCAACCAGGAGAACTCCCGAAAAACCGTCACTCAGGAATTTGCGCGCCACGGCCGCACCCAACCCTTGCGCCCCGCCCGTAATCAGTGCTGTTCTCATTTCCACCTCTTCATCAACGGATCAGCCTCCGGTGTTTCCGATACAGTGATCCAGACTGTTTTCGCGGCCATGACCGGTGTAGCCACTGCCGCCGAACCGCACAATGGGAGAAACCGCCCGGCAGACATGCCTTTTGTGCCGCAGAATTCTCCTTTGGAATGGGGCAAAAAGGCTCAACCACCTGCGGCTTCTTTCTCGGCAAGTGCTTTCACCCTAGCCAGTCCCCTGTCATAGTCGGGGCCAATAACCCGATCCATCAGCAGGCCGAACCAGCGGTCCATCAGCCCCTCCAGTTTCATCTTGAAACCCCATGTCGCCTCCGTGCCAGCCCCTGCCGGCTTCAGCTCCCAATAGGCCACGGACTTGCCCATCGCGCCAAAATCCAAGTCTAAAACAACTCTGGTACCGGGGACATGTTCGGTAATCGTCTGGGAGCCCATCCCAACCCCCGGATTATTGGAAGCCCAACTCATCTTTGAACCCACGCCGAGGTCCGGCCCTTCAAACCTGTATTGCGTCGCGGGATCAAGTTCGGCCCACGGCGACCATTCCCTGAATCGCTTGAACCCGCCCACCAGTTCGAAAACCTTCCCCGGCGGAGCCTTGATCAAGGCCTGCCGCTGCAAGATCACCTCGCCCGGCAACAGGTAGCCACCACCGACAAAGACCACCAGCAGCACCGCTAAAAACCAGACAATTGCTTTCAACATACGTTGCAGTTTTACCCCCTCGGTCCAGCCAGGCTAATCCTTCATCTACCGAATCGCCGGCTGCCATCATATGGCACTTTCAGTCCACAATCGTGATCCGGGTTGCCCGCAATCCGTACTTCAGAACGAGATTGTACAATTTTTCTGCATGCGTCGGATGAAGTCGCACGCAGCCGTGTGAGGCTGGCCGCCCCAGGGATTTGATATGGTAACTCCCGTGGATGGCGTAACCACCCTTGAAAAACACCGAATTCGGCATGGGCGCGTTGTCGTATTTCTTCGAAAAGTAGACCCGCGCCGTCCGCTGGGCGCGATACACGCCGCGTGGCGTGTAATAACCCGGGCGCGCCGTCGAGACTTTCCAGCGGCCATAATACCAGCCGTTCACCCGCACTGACATGGATTGCGATGAAATATCGATGAGCACATCCACTGCCGGTGCATGGGCAGCCGCACTCCTTGCTTTTTCTGGCAGCGAGAGCACCAGAAGAGCCGCCAAAAGAATGGGCACGAAAAGGAGAAAGCGTTTCAGCATGATATTGCCCCGCGTCGAATGCCCCTGCCGATGAAAACACCAGTTCGTGGCCGCACGCAAGGCCCCGACCTTCACAGAAATGTGTATCAGTCGAACAGGAACTCGCGCCCCACCTTCACACGGCGCACGCCATCATAGGCAATGATATCGGCGGTAGCATAGGTTTCGGCAAGCGTGGCCGGCAGGAAGCTGCCGGTGCCCACGAGATCGAGCGGAGCCCGGGCTGCACCCATGACCTGGCATTTTTGCGGGTCAAATCCGGATGAGCCGACAATTTGCGCCTGGGCGAAGCCGGCGTTGTCAAGCGCCCGGCGCACATGGATGATGGAAGCGACCGACACGCCTTTGCCGAACAGGATGCGGCGCACCTTGTCCACCAGGATATTGTTGGGGTCGAGTTGGAAGGCCCGACCGCCCAAGACCTGCTCAACGATATTGTACTCGCCTGAAACGCCGAGCCACTGGCCCACCGTTTCAACCGACTTCTCATAATCAAGCCCCTCGGCGAAGCGGCCGCCATGGGTGTCCAGCCGCACACCGAAACTCTTGCCAAGTTCCTGAAGCCTTGCCGTCTCATAGAACCACCGCGCACAGCGAAGTGAGTCGGTGATTTCCTCGCCCGTGTAGTCAACCAGCGCTATCAGCGTCTTGGCCTCCGGAATGGTTTCGGCGAAAAGCTTCATGGCCGCAAGCACATCGCCGCCCGTGTAGCCCACCAGCGCATGGGGCATGGTGCCCATACCGGATGCCGCCCCGAACAGTGGCGCGGTCAGATCCTGCGAGGAGCCCACGAAACCCTTCACGCTACTGTCCGCATGCTTTGCCGCCACACTGCCAACCGCCGCGCCGTAGGAGGCCAGGATATTCATTTCCGCCCCGCTGCCATGGCGTGCATGCATGTCCATAAAGGCCGCATAAGGAATGGCCCGGCACATTTCATAGGAGTTGTTGGCGGACACGCAGGGAAAGCCGATCTTTTGAAGAACCAGGGTTTCCACCTCCGAGAGCTGGGCCATCGAACCCGAGATCTCAAGCATCTTGCCCTCTGAGGGAACAATCTCCCCCTCTTCGTAAAACCGCTTCACCCGGGCTGAAGGCACCAGGCGTTGCACCATGCGGATTGTGGGCTCCAGTGCGGCCACCACACGCCGGCGCATGAACACCGCGAAGGTCACGTCCGAATCGCCATGACCGCCAACGATGCGTGCCGTGTTGGTAAAATACTTGTCGGTCTGGGTGCTCACCGGGCCAGCCGCCAGGGCTATATCGACAAGCTTATCGAGAATTTTTTCATAACCGGGAATAAGGGCAACGCGCTTGTCCATCATATGCCCATTCTCACAAGAAAGAGAGCAGGCGTCAAACGCCCTTTACCGCCTTCATCAACTCGTCGGCACCCGCCTGAAGCAGGTCGACATCGACCGCCCCGGCCATGAACGTGTACCCCAAGGCCGCGTAGGTCCTGATGATTTCAGCAGTGCCGGCAAAGGCTCCGGCAACCAGATTGTTCTTCTGTGCGGCAGCGGCAATCCGCTTCATGGCTTCAAGGGTGTGCTTGGCCGTCTTGTCGATGCCCGCCCCATTCGAGAGGGCGATGGAAAGGTCGCTCGGCCCCACAAAAAGCCCATCCAGGCCCGGAACCGCGGCGATTTCCTCCACCGCGTCAAGCGCTGCCTGGGTTTCAATCATGGCAAACACCAGCGTCATGGTATTGGCCTGCTTGAGGTACTCAGCCGCCGACAGGCCATAAGTCTGCAGTGCCGTGTAACCGCCCCAGCTGCGACCACCCAGGGGAGGGTACTTCGCCGCCCGGACCACGGCCTCTGCCTGGGCTTTGCTGTTTACCATGGGAACAATGACTGCGGCCGCACCCGCATCAAGGGTTTGCCCGATGGCGCCAGGCTCATTCCACAAGACGCGGACGATGGCGGGCCTGCCGGCATTGCTGACCGCGGCAATCATGTCGGCCGCGGCGGAAAAACCGATCATGCCGTGTTGCATATCCAGACAAACGCCCTCAATCGGCAGCCTTGCCAATTGTCCCGCCAGATGCGGACTGGGCATCGTCATCCATGAAAACAGGAACGGCTTGCTCCTGTCGGCGAGACGTGCCTTCAGGTCAAAATTTTGCGTGGCCAATTATCCAGCCTTTATCTGTTCGAGGGCAATTGCCAGAAACTCGTCCATCTGGCGGCGAATCTGGTGGTCCGATTGGCTGACCTTCTTGGCATCGAAATCCGCTCTGATCTTGCGGAATAGGTCCTCGGAGCCTGCTTCTTGAAGATCGGCGACCACGATGCTTTTGGCGTAGGCCTCGGCCTCGGCGCCGGAAAGGCCCATTTTCTCCGCCGCCCACTGGCCCAGAAGCTTGGCGCGCCGGGCATTGGCCTTGAAAAGCATCTCCTCGTCATGGGCAAACTTCGATTCAAAGCCTTTTTGGCGCTCATCCATACTCATGTCGGTCTCCAGTTCCGCTTATATCAGTCAGATAGCCAGTCGCATGGCCCAAATCAACCACTCAAAACCGTTGTGCAATGCAATAAATTCGAGTAGAAGCCCGGCCAAATGGGGCCTTATGGCGCCGAACTATCGAAACATGTGAACTATACAGACCGCCCGCTGGTTTTGTGCTAAAAGGGTGGATAAGGGTTTTGATGAGGATATTACACATGACCAGCAGAAGAACCCGGATTTACGAAGGCAAGGCCAAGATTCTCTATGAGGGCCCGGAGCCAGGCACTGTAATCGTCCATTTCAAGGACGATGCCACTGCCTTCAACGCCCAGAAGAAAGCCGTGATTGAAGGCAAGGGCGTGCTCAACCAGCGCATTTCCGAGTTCATTTTCACCCGGCTCAACGACCTCGGCATTCCGACCCATTTCATCCGGTCCCTCAATCTGCGCGAACAGTTGGTGCGCGAAGTGGAAATAATTCCCCTTGAAGTGGTCGTGCGCAACGTTGCCGCAGGCTCCTTGGCTACACGGCTGGGCCTCGAGGAGGGCACCCCCCTTCCCCGCTCCATCATCGAGTTCTGTTACAAGAATGACGCCCTTGGCGACCCCATGGTGTCGGAAGAGCATATCACCGCCTTTGGCTGGGCAGCACCCCAGGAAATTGACGACATCATGCATATGTCGATTCGCATCAATGATTTCCTCACCGGATTGTTTCTCGGCATCGGCATCAAGCTCGTCGATTTCAAGATCGAATTCGGCAGGCTCTATGAGAACGACATGATGCGCATTGTGCTGGCCGATGAAATCAGCCCCGACTCCTGCCGGCTCTGGGACATCAAGACCAATGACAAGATGGACAAGGACCGTTTCCGCCGAGATCTGGGCGGCCTGGTCGAGGCCTACCAGGAAGTGGCAAAACGCTTGGGCATCATCAGCGAAAATGAAAAGCCCGAGCGCGCCAAGCCCAAACTGGTCAAGAGCGACACCTGATGAAAGCCAAAGTTAAAGTGACCCTGAAAAAGGGTGTGCTCGACCCGCAAGGCAAGGCTATCGAAGGCGCTCTGGGCCATCTCGGATTCGCCGGCGTCGAACATGTCCGCCAGGGCAAGTATTTCGAGATCGACATTGCTGAAACGGACAAGGCCAAGGCTATATCTGAAGTGAAGGCCATGTGCGAAAAACTGATCGCTAACACCGTGATCGAGAATTACGAGATAGAGCTGGCATGAAGTCCGCCGTCGTCGTTTTCCCCGGCATCAATCGCGAGCGGGACATGATGCTGGCCCTTGAAACGGTCACTGGCCATACTCCGGTTGCCGTCTGGCACACGGATTCAGAACTTCCAAAAGTCGATCTCGTTGTCGTTCCAGGCGGCTTTTCCTATGGCGATTACCTCCGCTGCGGGGCCATTGCCGCGCGTTCGCCTATCATGGCAGACATTCAGGCCAAGGCCTTGAAAGGGCTTAAGGTTCTTGGCGTATGCAACGGCTTCCAGATCATCACCGAAGCCGGCCTCCTGCCCGGCGCGCTGGTGCGCAACGCTCACCTCCACTTCGTCTGCCGCGAAGTGAAGCTGGCCGTCGAAAACAATACGACGTTTTTCACCAACCGGATGAAGAAGGGGGCTATCGTCTCCTGCCCCGTGGCCCACGGCGAAGGCAACTACATCTGCGACGCCGAAACCCTCAAATCCCTCGAGGACGAGGGCCGCGTCGTCTTCCGCTACACGCAAGGCACCAATCCCAATGGCGCCATGAACGATATTGCCGGTATCGTGAACAAGACGGGAAATGTCATCGGCATGATGCCTCACCCGGAAAACATGATCGAACCGATCCACGGCAAAACCGATTGCCGACCGCTGTTTGAGAGCCTCCTAGCCGCCTGAAATCCGCCGTGGTAGGTTTCTCCCTCGCGGAGGACCATCATGTCGGACTATTATGATCTCGGCCCCTACACCCGTCCCGTCACGACCACCTCACGAGAGGCCCAGCTCTGGTTCGATCGCGGCCTGATCTGGTGCTACGGCTACAACCATGACGAAGCTGTGCGCTGTTTCCAGAGGGCGGCGAAACATGACCCCAATTGCGCCATGGCCCAGTGGGGCATCGCCTATGCGGCGGGCCCCAACTACAACAAGCAATGGGCCGCCTTTGACTCCGTTGACCTGACGGGTTCGCTCACCGCTGCATGCAACGCCACACAGCAGACGCTCAAGCTTCTCGAGCATGCAAGCCCGGTCGAGCAGGCCCTGATCAGGCCGCTGGCCAAACGCTACCCGCTGAATGACCCGGACAAGGTCACGCCGATCTGGAACGACGACTATGCCGCCGCCATGCGCGAGGTCTACCGCGCCCACAAGGACGATCCGGATATCGCCGCACTTTTCGCCGAAGCCATCATGAACCGCACGCCGTGGCAGCTCTGGGACATCAAGGCCGGAAAGCCCGCCGAAGGGGCAGACACGCTGGAGGCCATCGCCGTTCTCGAACGCGCCATGGCCCTGCCCGGCGGCATGCAGCATCCCGGCATTCTGCACATGTATCTTCACCTCATGGAAATGTCGCCCCATCCCGAGCGGGCGCTCCGCGCCGGCGAGGCGCTTCGCACATTGGTGCCCGATGCCGGCCATCTCGTTCACATGCCAACCCACATCGATGTGCTCTGCGGGCAATACAAGGACGTGATCGAGGGCAACAGCAAGGCCACCATTGCCGACCAGAAATACCTGGCCCGCGAGGGCGCCATCAATTTCTACACCCTCTATCGCTGCCACAACTACCACTTCAAGGTCTATGGCGCCATGTTCCTCGGCCAGTTCACCCCGGCGATGCAGGCGGCCGAAGACATGGCAGCCGCCATTCCCGAGGAATTGCTACGGGTTGAATCGCCCGCCATGGCGGACTGGCTCGAAGCCTTCGTGCCCATCAAGCTGCATGTGCTGATCCGCTTCGGCAAATGGCAGGAGATCATCGACGAACCGCTTCCCGCCGACCGGAAACTCTACTGCGTAACCACCGCCATGCTGCACTATGCCAAGGCCGTGGCCCATGCCGCGAGCTTCAATGTGCCTGCCGCCGAAAAAGAGGCCCGCCTGTATGACGAGGCGCTCGCAAGGGTGCCGGAATCCCGTACCCTGTTCAATAATACCAGCCTGGACATATTCGCCATCGCAACCGAGATGATGCGGGGCGAAATCGAATACCGGAAGCTCAATTTCGACAAGGCCTTTGCCCACCTCCGCAAGTCCGTGGAACTCTACGATACCATGCGCTACGACGAGCCCTGGGGCTTCATGCAGCCCACCCGCCACGCCCTCGGCGCCCTGCTGCTGGAGCAAAACCGCGTGGCAGAGGCCGAAGCCGTGTACCGCGCCGACCTTGGGCTTGATAACAGCCTGAGCCGCGCCTGCCAGCACCCGGACAATGTCTGGAGCCTGCATGGCTTCCACGAATGCCTGGTGCGCCTGGGCAAGCAGGCGGAAGCCGTTTTCATCAAGCAGCGCCTTGATCTGGCAACAGCGCGGGCCGACGTGCCGGTGAAATCATCCTGCTTCTGTCGGCGCAATGCCGCCTGAACCCGGAAAATTTGCCTAAAGTCCCGCCGAACCCCGCAAGCATTGATTCACGAAGCCCGGAGTTAATCATAGATTAACGCCCGATTCCGGAGTTTTATAAAGGGATAGGCAACCCTAACAAAAGATGAGCGGGGATCAAATGTTCAAGTCGCTTTTCAAGAAGAACCAACCCACCCCTGAGCAGATCAAGGCCCTCCAGGAGGCCAACATGGCCCTGCGCGTCCGCATGGAGCGGATCGTCCGCGAAAGCGCCGGCCAGCACTTCGGCCAGCCCAAGGTTACGGACCGGTTCGGCCGCCGTGTCTTTGAAGGCCAGGCGGCGGCTTAATCGGGGATTACCCTCCAAATCCCGTTGTGAATCCCGTTGCGGGCGGCTAAACCGCCCGCAACATGACAACAGCCGCCAGCCCCAAGATCACCCCCGATATCGTCAAGAGCCACGGCCTCAAGCCCGATGAGTACGAACGCTTCCTGAGGCTTCTGGGGCGCGAGCCCACGATGACCGAACTCGGCATCTGCTCGGCCATGTGGAACGAACACTGTTCCTACAAGTCTTCCAAGAAGTGGCTCAAAACCCTGCCCACCAAGGGACCCCGGGTAATCCAGGGCCCCGGCGAAAATGCCGGCGTTGTCGACATCGGCGATGGCCAGGCCGTGGTCTTCAAGATGGAAAGCCACAACCACCCCTCCTACATCGAGCCCTACCAGGGCGCGGCCACCGGCGTGGGCGGCATCCTGCGCGACGTGTTCACGATGGGCGCGCGGCCCGTCGCCAACCTCAACGCGCTGCGCTTCGGCCGGCCCGACCACCCCAAGATGAAGCACCTCGTCCAGGGCGTCGTCGCGGGCATCGGCGGTTACGGCAACTGCGTCGGCGTGCCCACCGTCGGCGGCGAG
>CAZRZB010000099.1:0-9891 GCA_964604435.1 uncultured Aestuariivirga sp.
AGTCCGGAAAACCCGCCGAAGGGGCCGACACGGCGGAGGCCATTGCCGTTTTGGAACGCGCCATGGCCTTGCCAAACGGCATGAAACATCCCGGCATTCTCCACATGTATCTTCACCTCATGGAAATGTCGCCCTATCCGGAACGGGCACTCCGCGCCGGAGATGCGTTGCGCAGCCTGGTTCCCGATGCGGGCCATCTCGTTCACATGCCAACCCACATTGATGTTCTCTGCGGCAACTACAAGGACGTGATTGACGGCAACAGCCACGCCACCATCGCCGACCAGAAATATCTGGCCCGCGAAGGCGCCATCAATTTCTACTCCCTCTATCGCTGCCACAATTATCATTTCAAAACCTATGGCGCCATGTTCCTTGGGCAATATGGCCCGGCGCTGGAAGCAGCAGAGCAAATGGCCGCTTCCATTTCGGAAGGCTTGCTGCGCGTGGAGTCGCCCCCCATGGCCGATTGGCTGGAAGCTTTTGTCTCCATAAAACTCCACGTCTACATCCGCTTTGGAAAATGGCCGGAAATCATCGCGGCCCCGCTTCCTGCTGACCAGAAACTCTATTGCGTGACCACGGCCATGCTGCACTATGCCAAGGCGGTGGCTTACGCCGCCAGCTTCAATGTGCCATCCGCGGAAAAGGAAGTCCGCCTGTTTGAGGAGGCCCTGGCCCGGGTGCCGGAATCCCGCTGCCTGTTCAACAATACCAGCCTCGATATTTTGGCCGTTGCTTCTGAAATGATGAAAGGCGAAATCGAATACCGGAAATTCAATTTCGAAAAGGCCTTTGCCTACCTCCGCAATTCGGTCGAACTCTACGACAGCATGCGTTACGACGAGCCTTGGGGCTTCATGCAGCCGACACGTCACGCACTCGGAGCTTTGCTGCTTGAGCAAAACCGGGTTGAAGAGGCCGAGGCCATCTACCGCGCCGATCTGGGGCTGGACGGCTCGCTCGCCCGTGCGTGCCAGCACCCCGACAACATCTGGAGCCTCCACGGGTTCCATGAATGTCTTGTGCGATTGGGCAAGCGCGCCGAAGCCGCCTTCATCAAGCAGCGCCTCGATCTGGCAACGGCGCGGGCCGATGTGCCCGTAAAATCATCCTGCTTCTGCCGGGTGAATGCCGCGTGATTCGTAGAAATTTGACTAAACTTTCGTCCAGCCGCGAAGCATTCATTCACCAACGTCGCAGTTAACCGTAGATTAATGCCGCCGATTGTCGCTCTACTGTAGATGAAACAGCAGCCTTAACAAGATATGAGCGGGGTCAGGATGTTCAAATCACTCTTCGGGAAAAAGCAGCCAACTTTCGAGCAGGAATTGGCCCTCAAGGAAGCCAACATGGCGCTCCGTGTGCGCATGGACCAACTGATCCGGGTGGATGCCTCCGGGAGCTTCGGGCAGGCCAGGGTTACGGACCAGTTCGGCCACCGCATTTTTGAAGGCCAGGCCGCGGCGTAACCGGGGATTATCGTCCAAATGCCGTTGTGAATCCCCTTGCGGGCGGCTAAACCGCCCGCAACATGACAAAAGCTCCTGCCCCCAAGATCACCCCCGACATCGTCAAGAGCCACGGCCTCAAGCCCGACGAATATGCGCGCTTTCTCAAGCTGCTGGGCCGCGAACCCACCATGACGGAACTGGGCATCTGCTCGGCCATGTGGAACGAGCACTGCTCCTACAAATCCTCCAAAAAATGGTTGAAAACCTTGCCCACCAAGGGCCCCCGCGTTATCCAGGGCCCGGGTGAAAATGCCGGCGTGGTGGATATCGGCGATGGCCAGGCTGTGGTCTTCAAGATGGAAAGCCACAACCACCCCTCCTTCATCGAACCCTATCAGGGCTCGGCCACCGGCGTGGGCGGCATCCTGCGCGATGTCTTCACCATGGGAGCCCGCCCCATCGCATCGCTTAATGCTTTGCGCTTCGGCGCACCCGAGCATCCCAAAACCCGCCACCTCGTGTCCGGCGTCGTTGCCGGCATCGGCGGCTACGGCAATTCCTTCGGCGTGCCAACGGTGGGCGGCGAGGTGAATTTCCACCCCCGTTACAACGGCAATATTCTGGTCAATGCCATGGCTGTTGGCCTCGCCGACGCCGACAAGATTTTCTATTCCAAAGCCAAGGGCGTTGGGCTGCCCGTTGTTTATCTCGGCGCAAAAACGGGGCGGGATGGTATTCACGGTGCAACCATGGCGTCGGCCGAATTTGACGATAATGCCGAGGAAATGCGCCCCACCGTGCAGGTGGGCGATCCCTTCACCGAAAAATGCCTGCTCGAAGCCTGCCTGGAATTGATGGCCTCCGGCGCTGTCATCGCCATTCAGGACATGGGCGCCGCGGGCCTCACCTCGTCAGCCGTTGAAATGGGCGCCAAGGGCGATCTCGGCATTGAGCTGAACCTGGACATGGTGCCTTGCCGCGAAGAGCACATGACCGCCTATGAAATGATGCTGTCGGAAAGCCAGGAGCGCATGCTCATGGTGCTGCGCCCCGAGCTTGAAAAACAGGCGGAAGCCATTTTCCACAAATGGGGCTTGGATTTCGCCATCGTCGGGAAGACCACCGATACGCTCCGCTTTGTCATCAGGCATGAGGGTGAAGTGAAAGCCGATCTCCCCATCAAGCAGATGGGCGATGAGGCTCCGGAATATGACCGGCCGTGGGTCGAGCCGAAGAAGCTTCCGCTCCTGAATGACATCCCGGCGCCACATGACCTGAAGGCCGCGATCCTGAAAATCATCGGCTCCCCCGACATGTGCTCAAGGCGCTGGGTCTGGGAGCAGTATGATCACCTGATCGGCTCCAACACCGCGCAGATACCAGGCGGCGATGCGGGCGTGGTGCGTGTGGGACCGAACAAGGCCATCGCACTCACCACCGACGTGACACCACGCTATGTGGAGGCCGATCCCTTCGAGGGCGGCAAGCAGGCCGTGGCCGAAAGCTGGCGCAATCTCATATGCGTTGGGGCCGAACCCATCGCCATCACCGACAACCTGAATTTCGGCAATCCCGAAAAGCCGGAAATCATGGGCCAGCTGGTCTTCGCCATCAAAGGCATCGACGCCGCCTGCCGGGCCCTCGAATATCCCGTCGTGTCCGGCAATGTCTCGCTCTACAATGAAACCAATGGCCAGGCCATTCTGCCGACCCCCGCCATCGGTGGTGTGGGCCTGCTCAAGGACCTGGGCAAGATGACGACTCTCGCCTTCAAGGCGGCGGATGAAGCCATTCTCCTGCTCGGCGGCCACGGCAGCCACCTGGGTCAGTCCATCTACTTCCGCGAGGTCCTCGGCCGCGAAGAAGGCGCTCCGCCGCCCGTCGACCTGGCCCAGGAAAAACGCCATGGCGATTTCGTGCGGAATCTCATAAACGACCGCCAAGTCACTGCCATACATGACATTTCCGATGGCGGGTTGGCCGCCGCAGTAATCGAAATGGCCATGGCTTCCGGCCTTGGCGCCAAACTGGACACCCTGACCCACGAAGCCCTCTTCGGCGAGGACCAGGCCCGCTATGTCATGACCTGCAAGGCTGCAGAAGCCGCCAAAATCATCACGCAGGCCCATGCCAAAGGCATCGATGTCGTCCGGGTGGGAACCGTAACCCAGGCCGCTACATTGAATGTCGAAGGGCAAGCGACTATATCTGTGGCTGACTTGAAAACTGCCCATGAAGGCTGGTTCCCGGCCTATATGTCGGGCGAGCTTTAAGGAACCCAACGATGGCCATGGCTGCCGCCGAAATTGAACGCTTCATCAAGGAAGCCCTGCCCGACGCGCGTGTCGAAATCCGCGATCTCGTCGGCGACGGCAACCACTACGCCGCCACCGTGGTGTCGGCAGCCTTCCAGGGCAAGTCTCGCGTCCAGCAGCACCAGATGGTATACGCCGCCCTCAAAGGCCGCATGGGCGGCGAACTGCATGCCCTTGCTCTAACAACAAGCACTCCGGAGAACTGAGATGACTGACATTGCGAAATGGATCGACAATGAAGTGAAGACCAATGACGTGGTTCTCTTCATGAAAGGCACGCCCGACATGCCCATGTGCGGCTTTTCCGGCAGGGCAACCCAGATTCTCAATCACATCGGCGTGCCCTTCAAGGGCATCAATGTGCTGGACAGCGACGAGGTGCGCCAGGGCATCAAGGATTACGCCAATTGGCCCACCATTCCGCAGCTCTATGTCAAGGGCGAGTTTATCGGCGGCAGCGACATCATGATGGAAATGTTCCAGTCCGGCGAATTGAAGCAACTGATGGAAGAAAAGGCCATAGCGTAAGCGTGCTCACCTTTTTCTACGCGCCCGGCACCATCGCGCTTGCCTCCCATATCGCGCTTGAGGAGGCAGGCGCTTCCTACGAAGAAAAACGCCTCGACTTCACCTCCAGCGACCAGCGCAAGCCCGGCTATCTGGTGATCAATCCCAAGGGCCGCGTGCCGGCCCTGGTGACCGACCAGGGTATCCTGACTGAGACGCCGGCCATTCTTGCCTACATCGCGCAGCTGTTTCCCAAGGCGCGTCTCATCCCCGAAAATGATCCTTTCCGCTTCGCCGAGATCCAGGCCTTCAACAGCTATCTCTGCTCAACCGTGCATGTGGCCCACGCCCACCGCCCGAGAGGGGCGCGCTGGGCCGATGATGCCGCGGCCCTGGAAGCGATGAAGAAGAAGGTCCCGCAGAACATGGGCGACTGTTTCGACCTCATCGAGAACAGCTATTTCAAAGGCCCCTGGGTGATGGGCACGGACTATACGATTGCCGATCCCTACCTCTTCACCATCGCCACCTGGCTTGAGGGTGATGGCGTCGACCCCAGGCGCTTTCCAAAGGTGCTCGAGCACCGCAACCGCATGGGCCAGAGGCCAGCGGTCAAGGCCGTCCTGAGCCGCGAGCAGGCCTGAAGCCGTCGCCGATTGACGGCGGCCATATCCCCTGCCATGCCATCAATCCAAGATGGCCCCCTCCGACACAGCACCGCGCACCGCCCTTGCCGTTGCGGCTCTTGCTTTTGTGATCCTGATTTGGGGGGTCACACCCGTCTTCATTCGCTCTTTCACCCTTCTTGCCGGCGCCGCCGACTCCCTCATCATACGCAATGTCCTGGTCTCCGCCCTCTATCTGGCCTTCCTGCCGTTCTTCGGCGGTTTTCGCATCGCCCGTGAGGATTGGCCGCGATTGGCCCTTGTCTCACTGGTCGGCATGCTCGGCTACTACGTCGGTTCGACCTTTGGGTTCTTTTATGTAACGGCCGGCATCGGCGGCCTGATCATTGCAACACAGCCCTTGCTCATCGCCGTTCTGGCCGCCATGGCAGGCAGCGAGAAGCTCAGCATCGCGGCAATTCTAGGCCTTGCCATCTCCTTCACCGGCTCGCTCCTTCTCTTCCGGGAGGGCGGCTCGTCCGACCTTCCAAGCAATGAAATCCTGATTGGCAGTGGGCTGATCTTTCTTTCCGGCCTCGCATGGTCCGTCTATGTGGTATTCAGCAAGCCGCTGATCCAGCGTTACGGCTCATACAAGATCAGCGCGCTCACGTCTGTGGTTGCCACCCCCCCTCTGCTTGCCCTTGCTTCGGGGAAGACTTTCCAAGCGGCGATAAGCCTTGATACCGGCGCCCTCTTCTCGCTGTTCTTTCTGGTCGTCATTGCCACATTCATCTCGCTGCTGCTCTGGAATTTTGCGACTGCCGCGCTGCGCCCCACGGCAGTCGGAGCCTCGCTCTACCTTGTCCCCATACTTGCCGTGGCTTCCGGCTACACCATGCTCGGTGAAACGGTCACCACGAACAACCTCATGGCGGGGGGCATCATTCTGGCGGGCGTGGCCGTCGCGCAATTTGGCCCCTCCCTTCGACTGCGCGGGAAACTGGCCGGCTTCGCCGCCGTCCTCTTCGCCGTTTGCGTATGGGGCCTGGTGCCCGTTGCCACGCGCTTCCTGGTCCTTGACCTGCCACCTCAGAACGTCATGATCCTGCGGGTCTTTCCCGCCGGGATCATTGGCCTGCTCATGGCCATTTATCTTGGTGTAAGGCCGATGCCCTGGCGCGCCTGGGCCCGCATTGCAGCAGCTGCAATTATCGGCAACGTCGGATATCAGATTCTATCCATATTTGGCGCCCAGCATATTCCCGCCAGCTGGAGCGGCATGCTGTTCGGCCTGGAACCTGTTTTTATTGCGCTCTTCGCAGTAGTTCTCGCAGGCGACAGGATCACCTCCTGGCTGGTTGGAGGGATGACCCTGGCGATGGTCGGGACCGCAACCCTGATGCTGGGCAATGTGCTGGCGCCCGACAGGGATGTTACCCTGCTGGGCCTTGTCCTGGTGACCCTCGGCACCATGGGCTGGGGCATTTACACCGTTCTGGTGCGTCCCGTCTCGGCAAAATATGGCGCGATCCAGGTTGCCAGCCTCACTCTCGGCATCTCCGCCTTCCCCATGCTGCTCTTCGTTACACCTGATTTTCCGCACGCCCTACAGGCTATGAATTCAATTCAATGGCTGGTCATGGCTTTCGTCGTCATTTTCTGCACCTTTCTTGGAACCGTCGCCTGGAACTTTGCCTTGGGCCACATGAGCAGTTCATTGGCCGGCATGTTTCTCTATGTGCAGCCCCTGGTGGCCGCGTTGGGCGGAATCATGCTTCTCGGGGAAAATCTGAGCCTGCCCCTGGTTGCCGGCGGTCTGCTTATTATTGCCGGCGTGGCGATCGCGCAGTTCGGCCCGCAACTTTCGAAGAAACCGCCAGAAATCGAGACTTGAAGATTTGCGAAAACCTGCTGAAATGATACTCATGGATACCATCGAAAAGAAAATTCCCTGGTACTTCACTCCCGCCATCGTCATCGTCGCAGGCTGTCTCGTGGCCATCGTGAACTTCGGCGTGCGCTCCAGCTTCGGGCTCTTCACCGCGCCGGTCTCGGAGGCCCATGCCTGGCCCCGTGAAATATTTTCCTTCGGGCTGGCCATGCAAAACCTCCTGTGGGGTCTAGCCACGCCGGTTGCCGGGGCGCTGGCTGACCGTTACGGTTCCGCCCGCGTGCTTATGGCAGGTGCCCTGATCTATGCCGCCGGCACTGTATTGATGGCAGTCGCCTCAGATCCTCTCCTGTTCCACCTTGGCGCCGGAATCCTGATCGGCATCGGGGTCGCTATGTCGTCCTTCAGCATCGTCATGGCAGCCCTTGGCCGGATCGTGCCTCCGGAAAAGCGCTCCTGGGCCTTCGGCATCGCGACCGCCTCGGGTTCCCTGGGCCAGTTCATCTTTGCCCCACTCTGCGGGGCCTTGATCTCCGCCTATGGCTGGGAATCCGCGCTTCTCATCCTTGCGGCCTCCACTTTGCTCATACTCGTGTTCGCCCTTCCCCTCATGGTGCAGAACACCTCAGGCACCCGGCCAGTTTCCGGCGAGGCCGACATCACCATGCGCCAGGCCATTGCTGGCGCCTTTGGCCATGCTTCCTATTTGATGCTCGTATCCGGCTTCTTCGTTTGCGGCTTCCAGCTGTCGTTCATCACGGTTCACTTGCCGCCCTACCTTGCAGAGCACGGGATCAGCAGGGAATTCGCTGGCCTCGCTATGGGCGCCATCGGCCTGTTCAACGTTGCAGGTTCCTACCTGTCCGGCATCATTGGCGGAAAATATGCGAAAAGGCTTCCCCTGAGCCTGATCTATGTCCTGCGCTCGGCTGCCGTTGCCGCGTTCATCCTGCTCCCCGTTACCCCGGTCACCACCGTGGTATTTACCGCCACGATGGGATTTCTCTGGCTCTCCACCGTGCCGCTCACCATGGGTCTGGTCACTGTCATGTTTGGCACGCGCTACATGGCCACACTCTATGGCTTTGTCTTCCTCAGCCACCAGATTGGCTCCTTCTTCGGCGTCTGGCTTGGCGGCAGGCTCTACGACCAGTTTGGCTCCTATGATCCCGTCTGGTGGATGGGCGTGGCACTCGGCCTCTTTGCGGCCATCGTGCATCTCCCGATCAAGGAAATGCGCGCCGCCAAATTCGCCGCGGCCTGAGGCATGCGCTGGCCCGGACACCGCCTCGCCATCAGCCTGTTTCTTGGTGTGGTCATCGCGTGGGTTGGCGTCATGGCCATCCTCATGCGCCAGGCTGCCCTGCCGCCGGAAGCCTCAGGGCCTATGCTTGCGGTATTTGAACCCGGCACTTCCGCCGACGACATTTTTGCAAAACTCACCTTTGCCGGGGCCAAGCCGGTGCGGCAGACGGCCTTTTCATTCATCTGGGTGGTGGCGGGCGATGAACCTGGCCTGGCGGGAAAGCTCACCACCCAGGGTGCCATCGGGGCCTACCGTGAGCTCCCCTTGAATCCTTCGATTGCCGGCTGCTTTGCCTTGGCCGATGCGAAAATTACGGAATATACTGGCCTCTGAGGAGACGTGAACCATGAACCTTCAAATTCGCGTGGTCGAGGCGGTTGAGGAATTGAAGGCCAATGTCGCCGAGCCTTTCAACCGGGCGCACGCCATGCCCAAGTCGGTCTACACTTCCGAGGCTTTTGCCGCCGAGGAACTCGAGAAGATTTTCAGCAAGGAATGGTTTTGTGCCGGGCGTGCCAGCAGCCTGTCCAAGCCGGGCGACTACCTCACCCTCGAGCTTGCCAACCAGCCCATCATGGTGATCAGGGACCGGGACGGAACGCTCCGCGCCCAATCCAATGTCTGCCTGCACCGCATGTCAACTCTGCTCACCGGCAGCGGCAATACCAAAGGCATCGTCTGCCCCTATCACGGCTGGAGCTACAATACTGATGGCCATTTGCGCGCCGCCCCCGCCATGAAACGCAATGAGGGCTTCTGCACGGAGAGCTACCGCCTGCCGCAGATCCGCTGCGAGGAATGGCTCGGCTGGGTGCTGGTGACACTGAATCCCGATGCCCTGCCGGCGAGCGAGAAATTCAAGGATGTCGAAGGCCTGATTGCTGACTACGGCATGGAAAACTATGTCGAAGATTTCCATGAACAATTCACCTGGAATACCAACTGGAAAGTCCTGGCAGAGAATTTCATGGAGAGCTACCACCTCCCCGTCTGCCACGCCAAAACCATCGGCGGCCTTTCCAAACTTGACGAGATGGTCTGCCCGCCGGGACAGCCAGCCTTCAACTACCACACCATCCTGAAGGACGACCGGCTGAAGATTGCGCTGGCCCATCCCGGAAACACACGCATGAAAGGCGACCGCCGCCGGATGACCTTTCTGCTGGCCATCTATCCCAGCCTGCTGATCACCCTGACACCCGGTTATTTCTGGTATCTCTCGCTGCATCCCAAGGGCCCGGCACAGGTGCTGGTGAATTTCGGCGGCGGCCTGTCACCCGATTTCGTTCATGACCCGGAAGCCCGGAACTATTTCGCGCAGCTGAAAACCCTGCTGGATGAGGTCAACATTGAAGACAAGGGCTGCACCGAAAGGGTCTATCGCGGCCTCTGTTCCGAGACGGCCAAGCCCGGCCACCTCTCCCATCTGGAACGTCCGAACTACGACTTCGCGACCTACATCGCCTCGATGCTGAAATAGAAACGGCGGGACAAAGCCCGCCGTTTCAAATTCACATCTACAAAGCAGTTAGCGCGAATAATATTCCACCACGAAGTGCGGTTCCATCTGAACCGGATAGGGAACATCGGCAAGCGCCGGAACGCGCACCAGCTTTGCCGTCATCGCCTTGTGGTCGACTTCAACGTAATCGGGGACATCGCGCTCGGCCAACTGGACGGCTTCAAGCACGATCGGAAGTTCCTTGGACTTTGCGGTCAATTCAAGGGCATCGCCGGCCTTGATCCGCATGGAAGCGATGGTGACGCGGCGACCGTTCACCTTCACATGGCCGTGGCTCACGAACTGGCG
>CAZRZB010000100.1:0-9814 GCA_964604435.1 uncultured Aestuariivirga sp.
ACCGAAGTGGCCAAGCGCTTGGCGGAAGTCCTGGGGGTTCACATGCTGCGCTTTGACATGTCGGAATACATGGAGCGCCATAGCGTATCGCGTCTCATCGGCGCCCCTCCGGGCTATGTCGGTTTCGACCAGGGCGGCCTTTTGACCGACGGCATCGACCAGCATCCCCACTGCGTGCTGCTGCTCGATGAAATCGAAAAGGCCCACCCCGATCTCTTCAACATCCTGTTGCAGGTCATGGACCACGGCAAGCTCACCGACCACAACGGCAAGTCGGTTGATTTCCGCAACGTCATTCTGGTGATGACCACCAATGCCGGGGCCCAGGACATGGCCCGCGCGGCCATCGGCTTCGGCAATGCCGTGCGCGACGCCGACGACAATGAAGCCATCACCCGCATGTTCACGCCCGAGTTCCGCAACCGGCTGGATGCCACGATCGCCTTCAGCCATCTGCCGCCCGATATCGTGCGCAAGGTGGTGGAGAAGTTCATTCTCCAGCTCGAAGCCCAATTGTCCGAGCGCCAGATCAATATCGAGCTGTCAAACGAAGCAGCCGATTGGCTGGCCCGGAAGGGCTATGACCAGCAGATGGGCGCAAGGCCCCTGGCGCGGGTTATCCAGGAACACATCAAGAAGCCGCTGGCTGAGGAAGTCCTCTTCGGCAAGCTCGCCAAGGGCGGCACCGTGCGCATTCTTCTGAAAGACGACGCGCTGACTTTTCAATATCTCGGCCGCGACGAGGAAAAATCCCTGCCCAAGCCGCCCGAGCGCAAGGCCTTGCCGCGCAACAAGGCCAAGGCTGAAACGAAAGCAAAGCCTGCAGCCAAGAAGAACTCTGCCAAGGCAAAGTAACTGTTCCTCTATCTGTCACCCAAGCCGGGGTCCATTTGATATGGCAAATCTACTTATAGCGTGAGTTCTTAAATCTTTTTCTGCGTCAAAAACGATGCGAAATGTAATCACCAGGTGGATTCATAAGAAATTGAACTTATGCGAACGGGAATTTTATAGCCATGTGTAGCCATAAAGAGCTCAACTGATTTTCGTCGCGTTTCAGATGCTCTATGGGGTCCCACTATTACTTCCAGAATGGGTAATTTAATTTTATTTTTCTCAAAGAGTTCAACGTAAGGAACAAAAGTTTCCCCTCTCAATCGAAATTGAAATCTTTCTGGAGCTTTACCATCGGGCGGCGTCACGGATTGCGAGTAAACTGCCACCGCAAGCCGAAATTCATGTTCCTCAATAAATGCGCTACTTTTGTAGAACGGAAGAACATTAACTGTTTTTTCAAAGAGCGAAGTCGTGAATCGCCCCAATTCCTCAACGGTATAATACTTCTTCGCTGAATCAAAATATGGAGAATTGCTCTCTTTGAGAGCACGCAAAAATTTGTTTTTTAAAAGGGGACCAATAATGTCCTTGAATTTCTTTAGGTCAATATCATCCGTTGTCGCAACATATTTCACGTCAGAGTTGGCTCGAAAGGCAAACTTGAGTTGGTCAAAATCAGTACTCTCAAATTCCTTTTCAAGCTGCATTTTGTCTAGAACAATGCAATATCCCCCAGCGTTAGAATAACCGCGCCATTGACTTAAGAGACCATTGTAATCCTCATGCGCAGCATCGGTTTTGCAAAATGAAGAAACGAAAATTGGTGAGTAGAGCGAGGTAGTGTTCACTCCCGCATCGTATGCTGCCCTACCTTCCGCATTACAAAACTCATCCAATTTATCTTTTGCAACGTTCAGGAGTGGAAACTCACCATTATTAATCATATCCTTCACTTCGTTCGCAAATAGTTTGCAAATTTCAGGTGCCGCCACTTTCATTTCCGATGAATCATTGAGATAATCGATATGTGTTGCGTGAATGGTTTGATCTCGAACTATGCCGAATAAACCCGCCGCTGTGGTGTAGTGATACAGGCGATCCATTTTCAATCTTCTTCCATAACTTTCCTTATCATCTCCGCTTGGTTCGCCAGCAGTCCCTGATCCGCCATCTTTCCCGAATGGCCGCGAAGGGACTGCCCCTCATTCATCGGCAAGACATGAAAGTGCAGATGGAACACCGTTTGTCCAGCCGCAGGTTCGTTGTACTGCCGGACTTGCACGCCGTCCGCCTTGAAGGCAATTTTGGCGGCGCGCGCAACCTTCTGCACGGTTGCCATCAGTGGAGTGAGCGTAGAAAGCTCAGCGTCCAGCAAATTACGAGAGCCCACCTTCGGAATAACCAGGCAATGGCCGTCCACATGGGGCATCACGTCCATGAATGCCAGCGTATGCTCATCTTCATGTATTTTGTGGCAAGGTATTTCGCCACGCAGTATCTTTGCAAAGATATTGTTGGGGTCGTAGGTCATGGGCATAACTCCCTGTCAGTCATCCATTTCATGCCGAAAAGGCGAGTGTTCCGCAAGCAAGGCCTGGTCCTCGTCAATGGCCCGCCGTTCCTGCTCAAGATATTCGCCGACTGCCCGGGCCAGGCCCGGATGGGCGAAATGGTGCAGGCTGTAGGTCTTCACCGGCAGGTAGCCCCGCGCCAGTTTGTGTTGGCCCTGCGCCCCGGCCTCAACGCGTTTCAACTTGTGCTGAATGGCAAAGTCTATCGCTTGATAATAGCAGGTCTCGAAATGCAGGAAGTCGTGGTGCTCGCTGGCGCCCCAGTTGCGCCCATAGAGCGCCTCGGATCCGATGAAATTGAGCGCCCCGGCAATGATCCGGCCCTCCCGCCGCGCCAGAACGAGCAAAACATGCTGTCCCATGCTCTGGCTGACCAGGCTGAAGAACTTTCGCGTCAGATAGGGCGAACCCCACTTGCGCGACCCGGTTTCCATATAGAAATCGAAGAACGCGTCCCAATGGTGTTCGCGAAGCTCTTTGCCCGTGACCCATTCAAAACTGATGCCTGCCTCGCGCACTATCCGCCGTTCTTTGCGGATGTTCTTCCGTTTGCTTGATGAAAGGCTGGCAAGAAAGTCATCAAATGATGTGTAGTCCTGGTTCTGCCAGTGGAACTGAATATCCTGCCGTCGCAGCCATTTTGCCCTGTCGGCGCTCAACCAGTCCGCTTCAGGCAGGAAGGTGATGTGGACGGATGACGTCCGGAATTCGGCGCAGGCGGAAACCAGCCCGTTTAAGAGAATTGCCTTCACTTCAGAATCCGCCGACAGGAGCCGCGGCCCCGTGACCGGCGTGAAGGGCACCGATGACTGCAGTTTGGGATAATAGCGTCCGCCGGCCCGGTGAAATGCCTCCGCCCAACCGTGATCGAAGACATACTCGCCCTGGCTGTGGGACTTCACGTAACAGGGCGCTATGCCGGCAATTTCGCCCTTTGCAGTCTGGCAAACGAGATGTTCGGCCTTCCACCCGGTCTTGGCCGTGGCCGAACCGCTTTCCTCCAGCGCCAGAAAAAACGCATGGGATACAAAGGGATTGAATTCCGTCGGATTGGCGCAGGAATTCCATTGGGCGGCCGGAACATCTTTGACACTCTCAACTGTGCGAAGTTTCAAGGAAGATAGCCCTCAAAGGTAACCTGGTCGCAATAGCGGAGGGCCTGCGAGGCTTCTTCCTTCGAGCGCACGGTCCAGGTGATCACAGGGTGTCCGAGCATGCGGATTTCCGTGACCGGTTCGAAAGGCAGATCGCGCCAATTGTAGGACACAAAATGCGGCTGGGTTTGCGCGAGATGGCCAAAGGTCCGCATGGCATGGCGTTTTGCCAGGGGCAGGGCGTTATAGGAGGGGTCCGTGGTGCGGTCGGCGACGATCCCGCGCACCGTATGGGGGGAAAACTCGCGCAAGCACGCAACCAGATATGGATCAAATGACATCAGGCAATAGGGCCCCTCATAACCTTCAAGAACCTGCAATGCCCGTTTTGCCAGAGTGTCGTCATCGTCCCACAGGGATTTGAGTTCAATGACAAGGGTCGAACGTCCGGCGACCTGTTCCAGCAACTCCGCCAGGGTCTGAATGCGGTCAGTGGTAGATTTCAGTGGCACGCCCCTGAGCGCCTTCGCGGTGAGCGCTCTCACTTCGCCCATCGCTTCGGTAAGTCTCCCCAGATCATCATCGTGGAAAACCATAGCCTCGCCATCAGCAGTCAACTGCACGTCACACTCGATGGCGTAGTTGTGCTGGATAGCGGCGGCAAAGGCACCTTCAGTGTTTTCAACGATCCCCTTTGCCAAGTCATGTAGTCCACGATGCGCAATGGGTCTCTCGACCAGCCAGGAGAACTCACGCAGTTGCGGTGAAAAGCGCATGCCTATTCGATTTCCGCAATGGCTTCCACCTCGACCGAAAAGTGAAATGGAAGCGCCGGGGCTCCCACCGCCGACCGCGCATGCCTGCCCCTGTCGCCGAACACCTCCACCATCAGATCCGACGCGCCATTGATGACCTTGGGCTGGTCACCGAAGGCCGGTGTGCAGTTGACGAAACCTGACAGTTTCACAATGCGCTTTACCCTATCAAGATCGCCGCCGCAGGCATCGCGCAACTGGGCGAGAACATTGATTGCCGTCAATCGGGCGGCAGCAACGGCGTCCTCGATCGGCAGCGTGTCACCGGCTTTTCCCGCATATGCAAGCTTGCCATCCCTCATAGGGCCCTGGCCGGAGATGAAGACGAGATTTCCTGTCTTGACCCATGGCACATAGTTGGCGACTGGCTTGGAAGGCGTGGGCAATACGATTCCGAGTTCCGCAAGTCGCTTGTCGATTCGTCCCATGTCATGCTCCTGTCAAGAGATCGCGGGGCCGTTCGCCCCTGAAAAATGCTTCCAAATTATCCACCGCCCGCATGCCCATGGCAATCCGCGTGTTTTTCGTGGCGCTGCCGAGGTGCGGCAGCATGAAGACGCTGTCCAGTTCGCGGTATCGCGGATCGATGTTGGGCTCGTTCTTGAAGACGTCAAGCCCCGCTGCCGCAAGCTTCCCGGACTTGAGTGCCGAAATCAACGCTTCGTCGTTGACGATGTCACCGCGCGCCGTATTGACCACGATTGCCCCCGCGGGAAGCAGATCAATAGCCCGCCCATTGATGCTGTCGCGTGTCTCGGTGGTTGATGCGCAATTTATGGAAAGGAAATCGCAATGGGGAAGCATGCTGTCCAGGGTTCCGTGGTATGCGGCGCCGTGGCTAAGGCCGGCAGCCACGGGTTTGCGGTTGTGATAATGCAATGACATGCCAAAAGCGGCCGCCCGCTTCGCCACGGCCTGGCCGATGCGCCCCATGCCGTAAATGCCCAGCCGCCTGCCGCTTACGTCATGTCCCAGCGGGAAGGTAATGGAAGGAGGCAGCCACCTGTTTTCCCGCACCATGCGGTCGCCCCATACCGCACCCCGCGCCGCCCCCAGCATCAGCAGGAGCGCGATATCGGCAGTGGCGTCGGTCAACACGTCAGGTGTGTTTGTGACGGCAATGCCCTTGGCCCGTGCGGCGGGAATATCGATATGATCCGTGCCGACCGAGAAGGTCGCAATCATCCGGATCGAAGCAGGCAGGGCATCAATCAGTTCCTTGCGGCAACGATCCATGGACGTGATAAGAAGTCCATCGAAACCCTTGGCCTTTTCGGCAATTTCGGCGGTACTCAGAATCCGGTCGGCGACGTTAAGCTCCGCCGTAAAATCCCGCACCAGGCGGCTTTCCACCTCCCCGGGGAGATGGCGGGTAACCAGAATTCTAGCTTTGGCCATTGTTGTCATGTTTCCTTTGCCTTAACCTTCGACTGAGTGAATGATAGTAGAATGGTGGCCAGTGGACCACCGGAACCATGGAGTTTCAAGGGTGTTGAAAAGAGTTTTCTTGGTGGCAGTATTGTCGGCCCTTGCGTCACCGGCCATGGCCGCCGCGGTGGTTTCCCATCGTGCCGTTTATGATCTGACATTGCTGCGTACTTCCGGGGGGGCCAATGTAAGCGGTGTCACCGGTCGCATGGCCTATGAAGTTTCGGGCAGCGAATGTGATGGTTGGACCGTAGGTTTCCGCCTGGTCAATCGATTTGACTACAAGGAAGGCATCTCGCGGCTTTTTGATACCCAGTCGTCATCGTGGGAAACCGGTGATGGCAAGGCATTGAACTACAGCGAGAAGGAATACGTCGACAACAAGCAGGAAAGCGAAACGCGCCTGAGTGTTACGCGGGCGGCGAAGGGCAGTGTCGGGGAAGTTACGATCAGCCTGCCTAAGGAAAAGAAGCTTTCCATACCAGCTGAAGCAATCTTTCCGATGCGCCACCAACTGCGCCTGATGGAGGCCGCCGCGAAAGGTGGGGTCCGCGATGTATCAATTGTTTATGACGGATCCGATGAGGAAAAGACGGTGCGTGCCATCACGACGATTGGAAGGAAGATAGATGCTGGCGAAAGCGGACGGGATAAGGACAATGCGGAGGCCGCTCCGCTGCGGCAACTCGCGGCCTGGCCGGTCTCCATCGGTTACTACTCAACCGAAGACAACAACGCCGAAACACCGCTATATCAGATCAATTTCGACATGTATGAGAACGGTGTCTCAACCGGCCTGGTCATGGACTATGGAAATTTTGCCCTGTCCGCGAAACTGGTGCATCTTGAGCTGTTGAAGGCCGTCACTTGCGAATAGGCCGGATATCCAAGGGACAAAGGATTTGGCCAAGTCATCGATTTCAGTGGGCCGGAAGACTAAAGGCAGTGTGGCTGAGTTCCTGAAGGAAGTCCGTGGGCTGCCGCCCGTTCCCAAAGGCTCTCGCAGCGGCAGGCTGCTATTTGCCATGGACGCAACCATGAGCCGGCAACCGACTTGGGACCGTGCCCTCGCTATCCAGGCTGAAATGTTTTCGGAAACAGCCCGGATTGGTGGTCTTGACATTCAGCTTGTCTATTTCCGTGGTTTCAATGAATGCCGGGCCAGCAAATGGGTGAGTGAGCCCACGGCGCTCGCTAAACTGATGACGAAGGTGGACTGCCAGGGTGGCAATACCCAGATAGGCCGTGTTCTTGCGCATATCAAACAGGAAATCCGTCACTCCAAGATCGATGCGGTGGTCTATGTTGGCGATGCCATGGAAGAAAATATCGATCTTCTGTGCAAGGGGGCGGGCGAAATCGGTTTGTTGGGAACGCCCATGTTTGTCTTCCAGGAGGGTAGGGACGCTGGCGCCGAGCGCTGCTTCAGGGAGATGGCCAGACTGAGCCGGGGCGCCTACTTTCATCTCAACGAATCATCTGCAAGCGCATTGGGCGAATTGCTCGGCGCCGTGGCGGTATATGCGGCGGGCGGCAGGTCGGCCCTTGAAAGCCTTGCAAAGACCAGGGGCGGAAAATCCACGTTGCTGTTGCAGCAGTTGAGATAGGAAACAATGCTCAATCTTGTCATTGCGCTGGTCATCGTCTTTGGAGGCCTGTGGCTCATCCGGAAGTTTGCCAAGACCTCACCCCGACAGGTTCAGGGCGTTTCCAGGAAACTGGCAGGCGGCGCCATTGTTGCGTTGTCAGGGTTTCTCGCCCTGCGCGGCCTTACCGCCTATGCCGTTCCGCTTCTTGCCGTGGGTCTCGGCTTGCTGGGGCAATCCTCCATTTTTTCGAATGGAGTTCCATGGGGGAAAAAAACTGCCGGACAGAAATCCCGGGTTTCGACAGCTATCCTTGCGATGGAACTCGACCACGATTCCGGAAAGATGACCGGACAGGTTATTTCCGGTCCCTTCAAAGGGACAACGCTCGAAGACATGAACCCTGGCGACCTCCAGTCATTCTACGCCTATTGCGCCAAGGCTTCGGACCAAAGCATCTCTTTGTTTGAGGCTTGGCTTGACCGCAATAGACCTGAATGGCGTGAGGAGTGGAAGGAGACCGGGAAGGCAAGGCAGACCGGTACATCAGCAATGTCGCGCGACGAGGCTTTGGCCGTGTTGGGCCTCAAGGCCGGAGCCAAGAGCGAGGATATCAAAAATGCCCATCGCCGCCTGATGAAGGACTTCCACCCCGATCGCGGCGGCTCCGATTACCTCGCTGCCAAAATCAATCAGGCCAAGGACATCCTGCTTCACGATTGAGGCGCAAAGGCCATGCAGAGCAAGCCCTTCTTTGAAAGTTGGGCGCAGGCCGCCTTGGCCGTTTTTTGGGTAAATCCGGAAAATCTTGCCCGATAGATCGTTTTGCTGCCCTTTTGAACTTCCACCGTGAAGGCTTGCTTGCCGGTGAGAAACTTGTAGCCGGAAGCGCGGATTTCCTTGAGTTTCAGGCGGGCCTCCTCCTTTTTTGGATACGCCCCGATCTGAATGTTCCAGGTCGGCTCAATGCTTGCCACGGCCTCCTTGGCGACCGGGGCTTTCTTCACTTCAAAAGGAAGCTTTGCCGGCATTTCTGCCGCGCTCCCGTCTGCCTCATCAGTGGACGCGACTGCCGTTTCTGCAATTTTTGCTTCCAATAGTTTCGGGTCGGGCGGTGAAGTTTCATCTGCGCCCGCAACGACGGTCTTGAAGGTTGTTCCTTTGGCGCTCGCCGCATCTCCATCCGTGCCAGCGGCGGTTGGCTGTTCGGCAGCCCCCACCTTCTTGCCGGCTGGCGCCGGCTTCGTGGCGGTCAATTCAGCTGTCTCGCTCGTTGGCACCGCTGCCCCTTCTGACGTGCCGGCCGCAGCGGCTATCTTCTCCCCGTTGACACATTTTGGAAAAGCCGCATCCAGCATTTTCATCATGTATTTGTTGCGCGCACTTCCCGAACTGGATCCCATGACAACGCCGACGATGCGCTTGTCGCCCCGCTTTGCGGAGGTTGTGAGATTGAAGCCCGACGCGGCGATGTAGCCGGTCTTGATGCCGTCGGTTCCCTTGTAGTTTCCCAGCAACCGGTTGTGGGTGCGAATGGTCTGCCCCTTGTAGGTGAAGGAAGCGATGCTGAAATAGGGGTAGTATTCTGGGAAGTCCCGTTGAATGCGCAGGCTGAGCGTGGCCATGTCACGTGCCGTCGTGACCTGCGCCGGATTGGGAAGCCCCGAAGCATTCTTGAACGTGGTCTTCGTCATGCCGATTGAGCGCGCCGTTCGCGTCATTCTGGCGGCAAAATTGCCCTCGTTGCCTTCCAGATTCTCCCCGATGGCAGCGGCAACGTCATTGGCCGACTTTGTCACCAGGGCCTTGATCGCGTCTTCGACCGAAATGGCGGAACCGGGTTTCAATCCCAGTTTTGAGGGCTGCATAGACGCTGCGCGCCGGGACACCACGAGTTCGGTCGTCAATTTGACACGCCCAGCCTTCAGGTCTTGAAAAAGCACATAGAGGGTCATGACTTTGGTCAGTGACGCCGGGTGGCGCAGCCCATCTACGGAACTTGCAAAGAGGATCTTGCCCGTTCGCGCATCAACCGCGATTGCCGAAAATTGCGGCTTGGCCACCGCCGTATCGAGGGTTCCAATGACAACCAGGCCTGCAAGCAGGAGGCCAGTGATTTTAACCATGAGACGCGCCAGGATAAGGGCGGCGGACGATTGCGAAACACGAATGGAAGTCATCCCGAACTCATCTCTTGGTGCCCGCGACAGGGCATTGATTAACCAAACAAGTGGCCGATTTGATGCCTCGACCCGCGTTTGCCACCCCTAACCGCAGCGCAGAAATGAGTGATTCTCCACTTTCTAACCCGTAAACGGCTGAATCGCACCTGCTGATTTCCTTCGCCATGCTGCATTGCAATAATACTCTTGACATTAATGGTGCACTGCACATATACATGGTGACAAGAGAACTGAATGAACCAAAACGGAGAGCCCCATGATCAAGTCATTTGAAGATTTCCAGACCCTGAGCAAAGATGG
>CAZRZB010000101.1:0-9814 GCA_964604435.1 uncultured Aestuariivirga sp.
GTTCTTCCATCCGGTCCGTGCTGCGTTCGATGACGGTGACATCTGCCCCCATGCCAAGGGCAATGGCTGCCGCATTGGTCCCGACAACGCCGCCGCCGAGAATGACAACCTTGGCAGGCGATACCCCGGGAACGCCGCCGAGCAGCATGCCGCGCCCGCCCTGGGCTTTTTCAAGACAGTGCGCACCGGACTGAACCGACATGCGCCCCGCCACCTGGCTCATGGGCGCGAGCAGGGGAAGGCCGCCACGGGCTGAGGTTACGGTTTCATAGGCAATGCAGACCGCGCCCGACTTCACCAGGTCTTTGGTTTGTTCTGGATCGGGAGCGAGATGCAGGTAAGTGTAGAGTATCTGGCCTTCGCGCAGCATGGCGCGCTCGCCCGCCTGGGGTTCTTTCACCTTCACGATCATCTCGGCCTTGGCGAAAATCTCTTCCGCCGTCTTGATGATCTCGGCCCCGGCCGCCGTGTAGTCGGCATCGGTGGCGCCGATGCCGCCGCCGGCATTGGCCTGGACCCATACCTTGTGGCCGTTGCGCACTGCCTCACGCACGGAAACCGGCGTCATGCCGACGCGGTATTCATGATTCTTGATTTCCTTTGGTACGCCGATGAGCATTGCCGTTTCTCCCATTGAATGCCGGTAAAATATCCCAACTCGATTCGAATGAATTTCCAAAAAAAGGGACTGCATGATGCCAGGTTGAATTAATATTCTAAAAAGTGTAATAATATCAGAATGAAACACCAAGAAATGGATAAGACCGATAAAATCATTCTGACTGAACTGCAAAGAAATGCCCAGCAGTCAATCAATGAGCTTGCCGCCAAGGCGGGCCTCTCCGCCTCATCCTGCCATCGCCGCGTGAAACTCCTCGAGGAGTCGGGCGTCATCACCCGCTACACTGCAACCCTTGACCGCACCGCGCTGGGCCTTGCCAATGAATTCTTCGTCGAGGTCTCGCTCTCGGCGCAAACCGAGGAAGCCTTTGAGAAATTTGAGAAGGCCGTGCAGCGCGTGCCGGAAATTCTCGAATGCCATCTGATGAGCGGCCAGTTCGACTATCTCCTGCGCGTCGTCGCCAGTGATGCGGCCGACTATGAACGCATCCACCGTTCGCGCATATCCCGCTTGCCAGGGATTCAGCGCATTCAATCGTCGCTGGCTCTGCGCACCGTAAAAGGCTGGGCCGGCTATCCCGTCTGAAACCGCCAGCGGTCCATGGCCAGCATGAAAAGGCCGGCGCCCGCCACGATTGCCATGCCGCCCCAGGTCCAGAGATCGGGAAAATCATTGAAAAACAGGTAACCGAACAGGACGGCCCAGACCATGCCGGAATATTCAAACGGGGCTACAAAACTTGATTGCGCCAGCTTGTACGCGGAAATGAAACTCATCATCGCGAAGGCGGCCAGAACCCCCACGGTACTCAACAGAAGGAAATCCTGAAGTGTGGGCCAGACAAAGGGACGGGTGAGGAAGGCCAGGCTCTTCTGTCCTTCTCCGGCAAAGCCGGTGGCCTGCGCAGTAATGCCCAGCAGTGCGGCAACGACGAAATATACGGCATTCTGCCAGTTGGCGATGACCAGCGGCTCTACCTTCTGCGCCAGGCTTCGCCCCATCATCTGCCCGACGGCATAGCCAAACGCCGAGTAGACGGCCAGCAAGGAAGCAGGCTCGAAGGCCTGCATGCCCGGCCGCACCATGACGATGACGCCGGCAAACCCGGCAATGATGGCGATCCAGCGATAGAGCGGAACCCGCTCGCCGAGAAACGGTCCGGCAAGTCCGGCGACAAAGAACGGCATGGTGAAATAGATGGCGACCATGTTGGCGATCGGCATGGCCGCAATCGCCAGGATGAAGGCGAGATAGGCCGAGCACAAAATAATTGCGCGCAGCAGGACGCGCGCCCACAGGGGCGTGCCGAGTGCTTTCAATCCATGCACATGGGCCAGCCATACGGCCAAGATCGGCAGCGATGTGAGGCCGCGGATCAGCATGGTCTCGTACACCGGATAGGTGCCGGACATGGCCTTGACGATGGCATCCTGGGTTGAAGCAAGGCCGATGGCCAGAAGCGCAAGGGTGGCGGCGCGCGCCTTGTTGTCGGCGAAACTATGTCCGGGCATCGGCGATCGTTTCGGCCAGTAATTTCACGCCCTGGGCAATCTTCTTTTCATCGATGGAGGAGAAGGCCAGGCGGAAATAGTTTTTTGGCGGATTCTTCCTGCCAAAATTTATGCGCCCGGGCTCAATGAGAATGCTCTTGGCGGCGGCAGCCTTTGCCAGCGCTTCGCTGTCGAGATCGGCAGCGCCCTTGACCCAGAAGCTGGTGCCGCCGAAGCTTGGCAGGCGCGACGAGGCGGGGAAGTGCTGCTCCAACGCCTTGCCCATGATTTCCCAGCGCGTGCGATAGGCCCGGTGCAAGCGGCGGATCAGGGTGTCGTGATGGCCGAGAGAGAGGAACAGGGCGGCCGTGCGCTGATTGTTGTTGGGGGCATGACGCACCATGAGGCGGCGGAGCGCGCGCGCTTCCGCGATAAGCTTCTTCGGCCCCACCATGAAGCCGAGCCGCAAGCCCGGGAAAAGCGACTTGGACAGCGAGCCCACATAGATGACATGGCCCTTGTCATCGAGCGACTTGAGAGCCGGGCAGGGCTCGTTCACATAGTTCGTTTCAAACTCGTAGTCATCCTCGATGATGATGAAGTCACGCGCCGCCGCGAGTTTCAGCAGCGCCATGCGCCGCTCTATCGGCATGGTGGCCGTGGTCGGGAACTGGTGGCTGGGCGTGGTGAATACGATTTGCGCATTGCTGACATCGGCGTTCAGCGTAAGGCCATGTTCGTCAACCGGCACCAGCGCCACATGCTTGGACTTCAGCTGGAAGATATTGCGGACGTCCGGATAACCGGGTTCCTCCATGGCAACCCGCGTTGTCTCGTCAACCAAGAGGCTGGTGAGCAGGTATAGCGCATTCTGCGCGCCCAATGTGATGAGGATTTCATCGTCCGTGGCCATGATTCCGCGGCGCGGCAGAATACGGCGGCGGATATGTTCAACCAGCATGGGATCGTCATGGGCCCAGGTATCATTGGTCCAGGTGCCGAGCCACTTCTTGCCCAAGGCCTGGCGCGTGCAGTCGCGCCATTCGGCCACCGGAAACAGCGTGTGGTCAACCTGCCCATAGATGAAAGGATAGGTGTAGCTTTGCCAGTTCAGGGGCTTTGAGATGTTTTCTTGGGCAGCCGGGGCCTTCTTCAAGCGGTTTGTCCAGTCGATCTCCGCGGCTGCGCCCTTGGGCATTGCGGCGGTGGGGCGCTTGGGCAGCACCGTATCAAGGCCAGCCTTTTCCGCCACATAATAGCCTGAGCGCTCCTTGGCTACGAGGAAGCCGTCATCCAGCAGCCCCTGATAGGCCAGAACCACGGTGTTGCGGGAAACGCTCAGCGATTTTGCCATCTTGCGGGTGGAGGGAATGGGCTCCTCGCGCGCCAGCTGCTGGTCGAGAATGGCCGAAACCAAGGCCTCGCGGATCTGCATCTGCAGGCTTGAGTTCTCTGAACGCTTGATATGTACGAGCCAGTCGCGCAAATGATTTGGTCCCCCGGAAATAGCCGTCTGGACCTATCATAGTACCAAGCCGCACCGTAATGTAGGCTGGAATCGTCGCATCATGGAAGCCAATGACCGAACCTGCCATCGACATATCGCCAAAAACCTGGGACGAGGTGAAAACCACCACCTGTTACATGTGCGCCTGCCGCTGTGGAATTAAGGTCTATCTCAAGGACGGCACGGTCAAATACATCGAGGGCAACCGCGATCATCCGGTGAACAAGGGGGTGATTTGCGGCAAAGGGGCTTCCGGCATCAAGCAGCATTATTCCCCTGCCCGGCTGTCAAAGCCGCTGCTGCGGGTGGGCGAACGGGGCAGCGGCGAATTCCGTGAGGTCGAATGGGAAGAGGCCCTGCGCACGGCCACCCTGTGGCTCTCGGAAATCCGCAACAAGGATCCCCGGAAACTCGCCTTCTTCACCGGCCGCGACCAATCCCAGGGCCTCACCGGCTGGTGGGCCACGCAATTTGGCACCCCCAACTATGCGGCCCATGGTGGCTTCTGTTCGGTGAACATGGCCGCCGCGGGGCTTTACACTTTCGGCGGATCCTTCTGGGAGTTCGGCGAACCCGATTGGAAGCACACCAAATATTTCCTGCTGTTTGGCGTGGCGGAAGACCATGCCTCCAATCCGATCAAGACCGGCCTTGGAAAGCTGAAAGCGAGGGGCGCGAAGTTCGTCTCCATCAATCCGGTGAAGACCGGCTATTCGGCCATCGCCGATGAATGGGTGGGGCTCAAGCCCGGCACCGACGGGTTGTTTGTCGGCGCCCTCATCCATGAATTGCTCGGGGCGCAAAAGATCGACGGCGAATATCTGCAACGCTACACCAATGCCCCCTGGCTGGTGATCGACAATCCCGGCGCCGCCGACGACGGCCTCTTTGTCCGCGGGGCTTCCGGCGCGGCCCAGGTATGGGATGCCCATACCAGTTCGCCCATGCCGTCCACCTCAAGCGACGCCTCGCCAAAGCTCATGGGGCGCTTTGTCATGCCCGATGGCCGCAAGGTGGTGACCAGCTTCACCCTGATCGCCGAACGCTTCCTGTCAAATGATTACGCACCGGATACTGTGGCGGAGCGCTGCGCCATTCCGGCTGGCACCATCAAGCGCATTGCCGCTGAAATTGCCGATGTGGCCTTTGCCCAGCAGATCGAGCTTGATGTTCCGTGGACGGATTTTACCGGCCGCAGGCACGAGAAGATGATCGGCCGTCCCGTGTCCATGCACGCCATGCGGGGCATTTCCGCCCACGCCAACGGCTTCCAGACCTGCCGCATCCTTCACATCCTGCAAATCATCTTGGGGACCATCGATGTGCCCGGCGGCTTCCGCTACAAGCCGCCCTTTCCCAAGCCCATCCCGCCACCGGTCCGCCCGGCTGGCAAGCTGGGGCAGGTTAGGCCAAACACGCCGATGCCGGGGCCACCCCTGGGCTTTGTCGTCAGCCCAGATGATTTGCTGGTGGATGAGGTTGGCAATCCCTTGCGCATCGACAAGGCCTATTCCTGGGATGCGCCGCTTGCCGCCCATGGCCTCATGCACATGGTGATCAACAATGCGGCCAAGGGCGATCCCTACGAAATTGACCTGCTCTTCATGTACATGGCCAACATGAGCTGGAACTCGGCGATGAATGTGCCCGATACCTTGAAGGCGCTCACTGCCAGGCGCGCCGACGGCGAATACGTCATCCCGCGCATCATCTATTCCGATGCCTATGACTCCGAGATGGTACGCTACGCCGATCTTATCCTGCCCGACACCACCTATCTCGAACGCTGGGACTGCATCTCGATGCTCGACCGGCCCATTTCGGAGGCCGACGGCCCCGCCGATTCCATCCGCCAGCCGGTGGTGGAGCCGGACCGCGACGTGCGCGCCTTTCAGTCTGTGCTGTTGGACTTGGGCTCAAGGCTTGGCCTTCCCGGCATGACCCGGCCCGATGGCACGGCGCGCTATCCCGGCGGCTACCCCGATTACATCGTGAACCACGAACGCGCCCCCGGGCTCGGGCCGCTCGCCGGCTATCGCGGCAAGGACGGCAGGTCCAAGGGCAGGGGTGCGCCAAACCCTGACCAGTTGCAGCGCTACATCGAAAACGGCTGCCACTGGTTTTATGAACTGCCGGATCACATGAAGTATTTTCGCCATGTGAACTGGGATTATCTCGACTGGTCCACCTTCATGGGCTTCATGGGAAAACCGGAGCCCATCATTCACCAGCTCTATTGTGAACCCCTGCAGAAATTTCGCCTCGCTGCCCAAGGCCACGGCAAGACTCTGCCGCCGGCTGGTCATGCCGCGCGGATCAAGACCTATTTTGATCCCGTGCCTTTCTGGTATCCGCCCTTTGAAGGCGACATGGTCTCAGAGAACGAATTTCCGATGCACGCCATCACCCAGCGCCCCATGGCCATGTATCATTCCTGGGGCTCGCAGAATGCCTGGCTCCGCCAGATTCTCGGGCGCAACTGGCTCTACATGAACAAGGACCGCGCCACATCCCTGGGCATAGCCGAAGGCGATTGGGTGACGGTGACTTCGCACCACGGCCAGATCAAATCCCAGGCAAAACTGATGAGCGGGGTGAACCCTGACACGGTATGGACCTGGAATGCCATTGGCAAGCGCTCCGGCACTTGGGGCTTGTCAGCCGACGCGCCGGAATCAAAAAAAGGCTTCCTCCTCAATCATCTGATCTCCGATCTTCTCCCGGAACGTGAAGGCGGCTACCGCTTCTCCAACAGCGATCCCGTCACCGGGCAGGCTGCCTGGTATGACCTCAAGGTGCGGGTGGAAAAGGCCGTTGACCAGTCGGCTGAAAGTCAGCCGCAATTTCCGGTGCTGAAAAAACTGCGGGGAAAGAAATGATGTATTTTTTCGTTCCATCCGCCACTTGGGAAATGATTCAACTTTCGCCCTCTCCCGTGCACCTTGCATGGGAGAGGGTGCCCGGCAGGACGGGTGAGGGCTCTTCGATACAATCTCGGGCGTTGGAATCTATGGCAAAGTGCCCTCATCCGGCCTTCGGCCACCTTCTCCCACCTGCGGCGGGAGAAGGCCGGCTTGCCGGCAGGGAGATCATTCGATGACCTCGCTTCCAGTCCCGCAACCCAACCAGAAGAAACTTGGCCTTGTCATTGACCTCGACACCTGCGTGGGTTGCCAGGCCTGTGCCACTTCCTGCAAGGAATGGAACACCCAGGGTTATTCGGCGCCGCTGAACGACAGCGATTCCTACGGTTCCGATCCCTCCGGCGTGTGGCTAAACCGCGTGCACGGCTATGAGGTGAAGGAAGAGGGCAGGGAGGACACCCGCGTGGTGCATTTCCCCCGCTCCTGTCTCCATTGCGAAACCCCGGCCTGCGTCACCGTCTGTCCCACGGGTGCCTCCTACAAGCGCGCCGAAGACGGCATCGTTCTGGTGAATCCCGATACCTGCATCGGCTGCAAACTATGTTCCTGGGCCTGCCCCTACGGGGCGCGTGAATATGACTACAGCCACGGCGTCATGAAGAAGTGCACCCTTTGCGTCGACCGCATTTACAACGCCAATCTCGAACCGGAAGACCGCGCGCCCGCCTGCGTGAAGGCCTGCCCGACGGGGGCGCGCCACTTTGGCGATCTGGGTGATCCCAATTCCGATGTGTCGCTATTGGCCAAGGCGCGCGAGGGATTCGATCTGCTTCCTGAAATGAATTACAAGCCGGTGAACAAATACCTTCCGCCACGCAAGCGCCGGGATGCCGTGACGTCTGCTCCCGCTGCCCTGCCGAAGGGCGATGGCTCGGCCATTGACCGTCTCTTTGCCTGGGCCGACAGCTTCCTGAGCGGCAAGCCCGCGGGGACCATCGCCTCCCTTGAAGACTTTTCCGACAAGCTCGAAGGCTGATCGCATGAACCCCGCCTATTCGGTAATCTTGTTCACGACCGCTTCCGGCGCGGGCTATGGCCTGCTCGCTTTACTTGGACTTGTTGGCTTCAACCATGGCCCAGCATCGAGCCTTGCCTTTGGTCTCACGGCCCTCGCAATCGCCCTCGGGCTTATCACCGTGGGCTTGTTGTCCTCGACGTTCCACTTGGGCCATCCGGAACGCGCTTGGCGGGCCTTCTCGCAATGGCGCAGCTCGTGGTTGTCGCGCGAAGGGATTGCCGCGGTGGTGACGTATGTTCCGGCGGTCGTGTTTGGCGCAGTCTGGTTGGATATCATCCACGCACCCGCCTGGATCGGGCCGCTTGGCCTGGTAACGGCCGCCATGTGTGCGGTCACGGTTTTTTGTACGGCAAAAATTTATTCCTCGCTCAAGACCATCCGGGCCTGGAACCATCCGCTTACGGTGCCTGTCTATCTGGCTTTTGCGCTGGCCTCAGGTGGTGCCCTGATGACGGCGATCGCAACCGTCTTTGAGCGCTTTCAGATCTTTCAGGTGATTCTCACGGTTGCCGCGCTGCTTGCCTTGGCAGCTTTGAAATTCTTCTATTGGCGCGGCATCGACAGTGCGGAACGGACCCACACCATGGCGGCGGCCACCGGCCTGGGTCACGGCGTGCGCCAGTGGGAAGTGCCGCACACGTCCGAAAACTACATCATGAAGGAAATGGGCTTTGCCGTGGCCCGCAAGCATGCCCTGAAACTGCGCAAGGCGGTATTGCTTCTCCTGCTGGTCACCTTGCTGGCGCTTGCCGCCTGCCTGCTGACGCCATGGTTTTCTATTGTCTCGGCAGCCTCGATTCTGTTCGCTGCGGTTCTGGAACGCTGGTTGTTCTTTGCCGAAGCCCAACATGTGGTAGCGCTCTTCTATGGCGTAGAAAAAGCCTAGCATGCTGGCCGATGGCGTACGCTGGTTTGACGACTGGTTTGCAGTAGAGACGATTGCGCCGGGCATACATGCCATAGGCGAACCGCGCTTTCACCAGAACAACTGGAACTATCTGATTGGAGGGGGCGACCGCGCCTTGCTGTTTGATACGGGCCCCGGGGTGCGTGATATTTCCGAGGTCGTGAAATCGCTCACGTCATTGCCGGTGACCGCCTTGCCCTCCCACATGCATTTTGACCACACCGGAAACCTGCACCGCTTCGAGCGAGTTGCAATGGCCGATTTGCCGATCCTGCGGGCGTGCGAGCAGGACGGAGTTTTCCGCGCAACGGACGACCTGTTCCTGGGTTTCCACGAAGGCATGACCTGGAAAGCCATCAGGGTTTCCCGGTGGCTGCCCATTGGCACCGCCATTGACCTCGGCCAGCGCAAGCTTGAAATTATCCATACCCCGGGACATTCGCCGGAATCGATCTCACTCCTCGACAGGCAAGCCGGCATTCTCTTTGCGGCTGATTATATCTATCCCGGTTCGCTCTATGCCCAAATCCCCGGCGCCGACCTTGCGCACTATCTCACCACCGCAGAATCTCTGTTGCGGATTCTCCAGCCTGGAACGCGGGTTCTGTGTGCCCACGGCAAGCCTGATCAGCAGCGCCGGCACCGCGCTCCGGTGCTGCACCGTGAGGATATCGCTGATCTTGCGGGAGCCCTGGGAACACTGAGGGAATCTGGTCAGCAACCGGAGAAATGGCCCGTCAACAAGAAGCTTTCGCTGCTGACAGGCGCCAGCGCATTTGCCTCTTGGGCGCGCGCGCAGGGCTAGGTTTCCTGTTCCGCTACAGCCCGTTAACTAATTGTTAACCATATTGGGGGTCTACTTGTCGCGTTGGGTGGCGTTGCGTTGAGGGTGTTCATTTTGTCAGTTGCTGTTCAGTCACGGATTTCATTCCGTTTAATGGGCCGGTCCTATCTGGCCTTCGTCCTCTCCCCCGAACTGCCCTTTGTCGACTGGCTCGTCGAACTGGACCGGCGGGTGGAAAGCTCCCAGAGCTTCTTTGCCAACCGGCCCCTGGTGCTCGATCTCACCAGTGTCGCTCCCAGCAAGGCCGAGACCTTCGAGATCATCGCCTTCATTGAGGAGCGCAAGCTGCGGCTCATCGCCGTTGAGGGCGTGCCCGCTGACTGGCTGCCCGAGCGGCTGGCTCCGCTGCCTGGCAAGGTCCAGGCGGCAGGCATGTTCCAGCCGCCTGAAGCGGAAAAGCCAACCCGGTCAGCCCCGCCGCCCGTCACCTGGGAGCCGGAGCCGTCAATAGGTTCCCCCTGCGCCGCATTGCTGGTCAATGAGCCGGTCCGCTCCGGCCAGT
>CAZRZB010000102.1:0-9772 GCA_964604435.1 uncultured Aestuariivirga sp.
GAGGCGGGCGATGTGGCAAAGCTGGCCGGGGCCGGGGCCCACCTGATCTTCGCCCCGCCCGCCGGTGAAATGTATGGGGAGGATTTTACCACCACGGTCACCTTGAAGGGCCCGGCCAAGGCCAATCTCGAGGACAAGTTCCGCCCGCATTTCTTTGACGGCGTTGCCACCATCGTGGCCAAGCTCTTCATCCAGAGCGGTGCCGACTTCGCCATGTTCGGCGAGAAGGACTACCAGCAGCTCCAGGTGGTCAGCCGCATGGCGCAAGATCTCGACATGCCCATCGCGGTGATTGGCGTGCCCACGGTGCGCAGCCCCGATGGCCTGGCGCTCTCCTCGCGCAACCAGTATCTCAGCAAGACCGAGCGCGGCCTCGCCACCGCCATTTACAAGTCGCTCAATCAGGCCGCCGAAAAAATCCGCCATGGCACCGATCCGCAGAAGGCCATGCGCGCCGCCTCGCGCTCGCTCACCACCCTGGGCTTCAAGGTGGACTATGTGACCGCCCGGAATGCCGAAACCCTTGCCGTGCCCCAACCCCGCAGCGACGAGCCCTTGCGCCTGCTGGCCGCCGCCTGGCTTGGCAAGACAAGGCTGATCGACAACATCGAAGTCTGATCAGCCCAGGCTCTTGTGCAGGATAAGCCGCCCCTCGCCTGCAAAGCCCAGGGCGTCATAAAATTCTTTCAGATTGTGACGATCCTGGGCATAGGGCGTGACCGTGACCTGGTAGCCCGCCGCTCCGCGCTCCTTGAGAAACGCTTCCGCCGTCGCGACAAGGGCGCGCGAATGGCCGCGGCCGCGATGTTCCGGCAGCACATAGAGGTCGCCCAATTCGGCCCACCAGCCATACTCGATGCCGAATTCGAGCGAGACGGTGGCAACGCCCACCGCTTCGCCTCCCTGCTCGGCGAGAAACAGCCCGCAGGTGTCCAGTGCCAGCATCTTGCCCACCCGCGCCGCAATCACCTCTGCCTTCGTTGAAAAACCTTCTTCGGCAAAGAAACGGCAGAGCAGGCTGATGGCCGCCGCGGCATCGTCGCCGGCTGCCAGCTTGCGGACCGTCACAGCAACCCCAACGCCGACAGCTCCCGCCGCATCGACTCACTCATCGCCTCGGCCTGCGCGCCTTTTTTCAAATCCGCCGGCGCGTCTTCGGCACTGAGATAGCGCCAGCCCTGGAAGGCCCGTCGCGGGGTTGGCCACACCGGAATGATCCGCGCCTTGAAATCGATGCGGCAGCGCGCAATTCCGTCCGCGCCGGTGACCGGCACAAGGCCGGCGATGGGCTGGCGGCACAGGATCATGCCGCGGATCACCCAATAGAGCGAGCCGCCATTCAATATCTCGTCGGCCCGCTTTGGAAACATCCGCGTGGTGTGATCAAGCCTCTCCAGCCCCTTCCTGGCGTCTTTCACCCATTGCTGGAGTTCTGACACTTCTGATACGCCGACACATAATTTGATGAGATGAAGCGCCATGAATGAGTAGAAAACCTCTGGACGGGAACAGAAATACCTATGCTATCATGGCCCGGCGGAAAACCTCAAAGCCAATGTTTTCCACCAACGAGGATTGGATAAGGCCATGACCACAGTCGCAAAAGTCATTGAACTCACAGCCTCTTCGCCCAAGAGCATAGAAGATGCGATCGAAGCGGGAATCAAGCGCGCCGACAGCACCCTCGACCAGATCGAGGGCGCCTGGGTGCAGGATATCAAATGCGTGGTCAAGAACGGCAAGGTCAGCGAATGGCGCGTCAACATGAAGCTGACCTTCCTGCTGAAATGAACATGAGACGATAGCGCTGGCGATTTCCGGAGTGGCCGGCGGCGGCCGATTCGAAAGTATTCAGCCGGCGGACGGTTTCCTGCGCGGCTGGCCCGCGGCGGAGGCCATTTCGTCGCCCCGCAGCCTGAATGACTCGGGCGAAAAATAGTCGCCGTCAAGGCGTTTGAACTGGAACGACTCCTGCACCTTCACGCCGATATTGTGGCGGATCATCAGGCCGGTCAGCGTCTGTCCGTCAATCAGCACGATGCGCCGCGACAGCATGGAAACAAAATCGCGCGCCGCCCGGGTGAATTGGCTGGTGGCGACAAACACCCCTTTGCTGGCATGGTGCGCCTCGAGGCTCCCGGCAAAATCCCTGACCTCGCCGACCGGAACCGCTGAATTCAGCTTGTAGCGCTTGGCCTGCAGGTAGATGACGTCAAGGCCCAGCACGTCCTGCTCCACCACCGCGTCGATCCCGCCATCGCCCTTGCGCCCCAGCCGCCGCGCCAGGTCGCGGCGCCGTGCGCCATAGCCCATGGCCAGCATGATATCGATGATGAGCTGCTCGAAGAATTCCGGCGGCTGCGCCAGGATCCGGCCCAGCAGCGCCTGGTGCAAGTCCTGGGTGGCGCGCCGGTGGGCTTCGGCAACCGGATTAACTTGCGTTTCGCCTGCAGCAATCTGCGCCACGGGCTGGTTGAGCGCCAACTGCTCATACCAAGGCTTCATCAGTTCGGCATAGCCGGTTACCATTCCAGACAAGCTCCGCAGGACCCTCCCCCGTAGAACAAATATCTTAAATCAAGGTACGATTATGCCTTCCATTTTATGATAACTGTCCGCGGCACGCGGCACCGGAAATCGGCATGGCTTGCTCCGGTCAAAGCTCCCCGGCACCTTCGCCTGCCGTCATGATTCCAATACATCCATGGTTGCAAGCAGCACAGCTTGCACGCCTCAGGAGTCAAGTTTGCTTACATAACAGCTGATGCCGCTCGATTTCAGCTTGGTGCAGCTTTGCTTTGCCGCATTCTGGTTTTCAAATCCGGCGAGGCGCACCCGGTAGACAATTCCCTTGCTTCCGAGATCGGCCCGCACCACGACCGGCTTCACGGCGGCCAATGCCTGATGCTTGGCCTTCATTTTTTTCCAGGCTGACCAGGCCCCATCCTCGCTGGTGGCCGAGGCCACCTGCACACTCCAGCCGCCGGGCTGCGCGGCAGCGGCGGGCGCTTCGTCCCCGGCAACCGCCGCGGCCGTTTGCATATTCTCTTCCTCGAGCGGTTCCACCTCGACAATCTTTTCTTCTTCAACCGGAACCCGGTCGGTGATCTTGGCGGCGGCCGCAGGGCTCACTGCCGACGTCACGATGGGATCACTGCCGCTCGCCGCGAGCAAGTCCCCGCCCGGCTCAGCCGCCTTGGGCAGTTCGGGCTTGCGCACCACCAGTTCGCCGCCGGCAGCGGCCGCCGGGGCGGCGCGAACCGGCTTGGCCACCACGCTGCCTTGCAGCCTGGCAAGTTTCTCAATGGCCGGGTTGAAATTGGGGTTGGCCGCAACGGCGCGCTCCAGCGATTTGCGCGCTTCCTGCGGGCGCCGCAGGCTGTCATAGGCCAGCGCCTCGCCGTAATGGACCTGCGCCGCATTGGGATAACGATAGCGCCTGGCCTTCTCGTAATCCGACAGGGCAAAGAGGAACTGCCCGCTTTCACGCAGTGCGTTGCCGCGGCCATAATAAGCGTGGGCAAAGCCGGGATCGAGGAACAGGGCGCTGGTGAAATCTTCCACCGCGGCTGACAGGTTTTTCAACTTCTGCTGGCTCAGGCCCCGGTTATAAAGCGCCGTGGCGCGCAATTGCGCGCCCATCGCATCGAGATTCAAGGCCGCCGTATAATCGTCGATGGCTTCCTGCGGCTCGCCCAGCTGCTGGTAGGCCAGCCCGCGGTTGAGCAAGGCATTCGCCAACGCCTCCGTCGGCAAATCCCGCGATTCTATGGCCTGCGTGTACGCGCTTATCGCCCCCGGCCGGTCTCCCGCCGCCAGACTCTGGTAGGCCTGCTCGGCGATGATTTCATTGGGGTTTTTGGCGGTGGCGTAGGCCGTACCGGATGCAGCCACACATGCAGCGAGAAACGCGGAACTGACAGACGCAAGGATTACACGACGGACACTCATCCTGTCAGTAATAGACGGTTAGGGTTAAAACTCCGTTGCCGCGGAGGCGGCCCTCGTCGCTCCGCCCCTATCCCTCGCGCAGGGCGTGGGCAAACTGGTCGGTCAGCGGTTTCAGGAAATAGGTCATCGGCGACTGGGCTTCCGTCTGGATGAAGGCCTCGGCCGGCATGCCGGGCTTGAGCTTGTTGCTGCCAAGCTTGGCCAGTTCCCTGGCCGAGATCATCAGGCGCACCGTGTAGAACGGCGCCGAGTTCTGGTCGGTCCGGCTGGTATCGGCGGAAATCTGGGTGACTTCGGCTGCCACTTCGGGCGTAAGCCGCGAATTGAACGATGGAAAGCGGATATAAGCGAACTGTCCGGGCCGCACCTTGTCAATGTCCTGCGGCTTGACCTGGGCCTGGAGGATCAGGTCGTCGGCTTCCGGGACAATGAGCATGATCGCCTCGCCGGGTGCTATGACGCCGCCGATGGTATGGACCGTAAGCTGATAGACATCCCCGGTGATCGGCGCCTTGATCACCATGCGCTCAAGACGCGAGGCAACCGCGAGTTTCCGTTCCCTCAGCTCGGCCACCTTGGCCTCGATCTCGCGCAGGTCGGTCAGGGTCTGGGACAGGTCTTCCTCGTCGATCTGCAGGATCTGCAGCTTCACTTCGGAAATGCGGGCCTCCGCCGAAGCCTTGCTGGCCACCAGCTCGCCCATCTCGCCATTGAGCTGCGCCGTCTCGCGGTCCATCGCCATGACCCGGCTGACCGGCACCAGGCCCTTTGCCTGCAGGTCCTTGAGATCGGTGAGTTCCGCGCTGATCAGGGCAAGCTGCTTCTCCTTGGAGGTTCTTTGCGACTCCAGCCCGCCGATTTGCTCCGTCAACTGATCAATCTGCTGGCTGAGCTGCCCCTTCTTGCCGGCGATGGCCTGCAGGCGCGCGCTGAAAAGCTTGTTTTGCCCCGACAGGATGGCGGCCAGCCCGGGATCGCCGGCCCGCGCCATGATATCCGGCGGGAAGGTTATCTCGCCCGACCGGTCACGCTGCGCTTCAAGCCTGGCACGCTTGGCGAGGGCCTCATCCAGCAGGCCGTCGATAATCGCCAGCTCCGACTTGGTCTCGGTGTTGTCGAGGACCACGAGAACCTGGCCCTTCTCAACCCGGTCGCCATCCTTCACCTGGATGTCGCCGACGATGCCGCCTTCCTTGTGCTGTACCTTCTTGGAGTAGGATTCAACCATGATGGTGGCGGGGGCGATGACAGCCCCGTTCAGCTCACTGAGCACCGACCAGCTTCCCACCACGCCGACCATGAGCAGCACCGACAGGAAGCCGATGATCTGAAAGCGCCGCAGCGAGGAGTTGGTGTTGATCGGTTGCATCGCCTAGTTCGCCTGCACGAGAGTTGGCTTGGCCGGCGGCGCGGCCAGCGGTTTGCCGGCCGCCGGCTGGTTCAATACCTTTTTCAGGATTTCGTCGCGCGGTCCGAGCGCCACCGTCCGGCCTTCGCTGAGCACCAGAATCTGCTGGATGGAGGCCAGCGCGCTGGGGCGGTGCGCAATGACCACCACCGAAGCGCCGCGTGCCATGGAAACCCGGATGGCCCGGTCAAGCGCCGCCTCGCCTTCCGCATCGAGATTTGAATTGGGTTCATCCAGCACGAACAGCACCGGGTCGCCAAAGAGGGCCCGGGCCAGCGCAAGCCGCTGCCGCTGGCCGGCCGAAAGCCTGGCGCCATTTTCGCCGAGCGGCGTGTCATAGCCCTTGGGCAGGCGCATGATGAGATCATGCACGTTGGCAAGCTGGGCCGCCTCAACGATCTTGGCGGGATCGGCATTGACATCGAAGCGCGCGATGTTTTGCGCCGCCGTGCCGTCGAACAGCTGGATGTCCTGGGGCAGATAGCCGATGAGCTTGCCCGCCTCGTCAATGTCGCGCTGGTCGTGGGTTGCCCCGTCGAGGCGCACCGTGCCCCGCGTGATCGGCATCACCCCCACAAGCGCCCGCGCCAGCGTTGACTTGCCAGCCCCGGTGGGACCGATCACGCCGATCCCCTTGCCCGGTTCGACCGTGAAGGTGATCCCCTGCAATACCGGCTTTTCCGCCCCGGGCATCTGCACGATGAGGTTTTCAACTTCAAGCTTGCCCTTGGGTTGCGGAAGTTTCATGCGGTTGGCCACCACCGGAACCGAAGCCAGGATATTTTTCAGCCGTTCCAGCGCCTTGCGGAAGCCGAGGAATTGCTGCCAGCTGGCAACCGCCTGCTCCACCGGCGCCAGGGCCCGCCCCATGATGATCGATGCGGCGATCATCGCGCCGGCGGAAATTTCGTGCTGGAGGGCGAGATAGGCGCCCAGCGCCAGCACCCCCGACTGCACCATGAGACGCAACACCCGCGATGCGGCGGCCAGGCTGCCGCCCACGTCATTGGCGATGGTCTGGTGGTCAAGCGCCACCTGCTGCATGTCCGCCCACTTCTTGCGGATGGCGCCCCGCATGCCCAGCGAATGCAGGGCTTCCGAGTTGCGCCGGCTTTCATCGGTCATGATCGACGATTTGACGATTGCGGCATTCGCCTCCGCCAAGGGCCCACGCGTTGCCTGCTCCGACCAGTAGGCCAGAATGAAGATGACGAAGGCGGCCAGCAACGCGGCCACGCCCAGCACCCAATGCATGAGAAAGATCACCGTGAGATAGACCGGCACCCAGGGCATGTCGAGGAAAGCGAACGGCCCCTGGCCCGAGAGGAACTGGCGGACCGCCGCAAGATCGGCGATCGGCTGTCCGCCGATGCCCTGGCTGCGGCGCAGCGCATGCTCGGCCATCGAATCGAAAACCCGGTCGCGCAATCCTTCCTCAACCCGGCGCCCGATGCGCACCAGGATGCGGGCCCGCAGGTATTCCAGGAAACCATAATAGGCATAAAGGGCGGTGACGATGCCGATGAGGGCCACGAGGGTTGGCACGCTGCCCGAGGTCAGCACCCGGTCGTAGACCTGCAGCATGAACAATGGGCCGGTGAGCATGAGGATGTTGACCAGGCAGCTGAACACCGCCGTTGAGGCAAAGGCCGCGCGGCTAGCCAGCAGGACCGCGGTAACTTCGCTTCTCGTCGGCTTCTGCGCGGGCTGCATCGAAACTCCCTGGCCACTCATGGAACTGCTGCCTGATTCGTCTTCATCGCTGAAGAATGGCTGATGGCCTAGGTAGACTAACGACCGGCTGGTATCAACCCTGTTAACGTCCCCAGGGAATGGGTGCGATTGCGCTACGCAGGCGCCGGTTGGTTTCCGCCATCGCGCCGGGGCTCGGCGGATGCTCGAGGCCCGCCACCGGCACCACCTGGCGCAGCATGTCGTGGTAATTGCGCACGCCGCTTTCCAGGTCGGAGAGAATGAGTCCCTTATAGCCGGAGGATTGCAGGGCCTCGAAGCACCATTCAATCAGCTGGGTGTCCTCCATGCCCGTCTGCGCGTCGATGCGCAGGGCGAGATAGCGCGAGACTTTCGTTTCGCGGCGCCCGTCGTCGAGCGCGTAATAGGCAAAGCGCTGGACGGTCCGGTCAACGCCGAGCGGAAACTCCTGATAGAAGCCCGCCATGTCCGGGTAAAGCATCAGCACCAGGTTGGGGAACAGCCCGTAGTAGTACCACGCCTTGCGGTTTGCCTCCGGCAGATGCGCCATGGCCGGCAGGAACTTCTTGTAGTTCCGCACACTCCAGTAACGGTCGCGGCTGTCGTTGAACACGCCCTTCGAGCGCGTCACGCCGAAGCCCATGTATTCGTCGATGTAGCCGTTGCCATAGAGATCCTGGAGGGCGGGATGGGCCACCGGCACATGATAGCCTTCATTATCCACGTCGCGCACCGCCTTCCAGTTCACCGCCAGCTTCTGGCTGAACATCCTGCCATAGGGCTTCATCTCCGCCAGCCTGTAGGGGCCGATGATCTCCTCATGGGGCGCCATCATGTGGGCCACCGAAGGCTGTTCGCCCGGCACGAAACGCACAAACACAAAGCCGTGCCAGATTTCGAATTCGACCGGCGGCAGGCCATGCTCCATCGCATCAAGCTTGGGCAGTGACTTGGCCTGGGGCACGGCGCGCAGCGTTCCGTCGAGATTGTAGGACCAGCCGTGGAACGGACAGACGATAGCCGACTTGCAGGTGCCGCGCTCAGTGGCCACCACCCGGCTGCCGCGGTGGCGGCAGACATTATGGAAGGCCCGCACCACATTATCCTTGCCGCGCACGATGAGCGCCCGTTCACCCACCAGATCAAAGCTGCAGTAGTCGCCGATGTTGGGAACGTCGCTGACATGGCAGGCGAGCTGCCAGCTCTTGCGGAACAGCTCATCCTTCTCGATCTCGAGATATTCCGGATTGGTGTAGGTCCAGTTCGGCAAGCCGCCCCGTTTGTCGTCATCAAGCCGGGCCCGGACGTTTACCGCCATGTCCATGATCATCTCGCCTCATATTGAATGAACATTCAATATGATCCATTTGAGGCCGATTGCCAAGGGGCGGCAGTATCAAAAAAGTTCCGGTTTGAAAGTCCGTTTTTGAATCATGGCGGACATCGCTTGCTTTCAAATTTGACCAAGGCAGCCATCCCGGGAGCGCTGTCCGCCGTGACCCTGCGTTGCGGCGACTGCCTGATGTTGTACCGGCATCATGCGTCGACGGTCAGGCGCTATAGCGCAACCGGCGGGAGGGGTGTGCGTTCAATGACCAGGTCAGGCCCGTGGCCACCATCCGGGCTGCACCAGGACGGCAACTGTCCGAATTACGCCACTGCCTTGAAGGAAGGCCGTAAAGGGACAATACTCACCTCGGTTCAGCGTCCTCGCGAGAATTCTGGCTTACAGGGAGAACTTCAATGTCTCGGCATAACAATCCAAAAACATCGGCATTCGTTGCTTTATCAAGGTTCACGACACACATCGGAACATGCGGAAAGTGTATGCGTCAGGCGTTCCTGGCCGCGGCGATGGCCTGGTGCCTTTGCCTGCCGGCGTTGATCGCCGGCAGCGTATTCAGGTCTTCTTTGCCGATTATTGCGGCGCTCGCCTTTGCAGGGCTTCTGACGGCGCTTTGGTTATTGCATGTGGTCGTATTCGGGGTACGGATTGCTCTTTACTCAACCGGAAAAACTGAACCTGCCAGTGGAATCGAAGTCACCGAAGGCAAACCTCTTCGGTCCAGAAGAGCGTTCTTGCCGGTTATGGCCAAGGCAATTGCCGGAATAGCATTGGCGACTGCCATTCCCAGCAGGGTTTCTTACGCCTACGGCAACTGCAACGACCCTAATTTTTATCCTTGCAGCAACACTGCATGCGTTCCCAGCGGATCTGACAATGCCTGTTGCCCGGAAGGCGCTCAATATCTCAGCCACTGCGACTGCTTATGTTACCGGTCGAGCGCCGATGTGAATTGTGGTTCTTATAACTATTGCCACTAGGCAGCTCTAGGCGCTGAGACTCGCGTTCCCCTTAAATTCGGGAAGCATCGGCCAAGTCCATTCCGGCAGAAATCCGCCTGGGCTACAAGCCGGTTCGCACCTCACGGCGCTAATTGGAAGCCCGCTGGCGTGTTTAAGTCGCAGCCGATTTGCAGTGCCCCGTTGTAGTGGATCGTCGCCCGCCCCGCGGGACATACGGCGCCGCCAATTCAGAAACCAGTTGACGGAGCATGGCCCGCACTGGCACAACAGCCCTGCTCGGTGCTCGGACACCATACGGTGAAGAGCCTAACAGGGAACACGGTGCGGACGACCCAAGAGGGGCCAAAACCGTGACTGCCCCCGCAACTGTAAGCGGCGAGGCGTGATGCGAAC
>CAZRZB010000103.1:0-9672 GCA_964604435.1 uncultured Aestuariivirga sp.
GCTGCGGGCGGGCATGATCAGGCAGGAGGCGGCGGGCAACTACTCCTGGTTGCCGCTGGGCTTCAGGGTTCTCAAGAAGATTGAGCAAATTGTGCGCGAAGAGCAGAACCGGGCCGGAGCGCTGGAGGTTCTGATGCCCACCATCCAGCCGGCCGAGTTGTGGAAGAAATCCGGGCGCTATGACGCCTATGGCAAGGAGATGCTGCGAATCAAGGACCGGCATGACCGGGAAATGCTGTTCGGCCCGACGAACGAGGAAATGATCACTGACATCTTCCGCCAAGGGGTGCAGAGCTACAAGGACCTGCCGCGCAATCTTTACCATATCCAGTGGAAGTTCCGCGACGAGGTGCGGCCGCGCTTCGGGGTGATGCGGGGGCGCGAGTTCCTGATGAAGGATGCCTATTCCTTCGACGTGAGCCGCGAGGCCGGCCAGCACTCGTACAACAAGATGTTCGTGAGCTACCTGCGCACCTTCGCGCGCCTGGGCCTCAAGGCGGTGCCGATGCGGGCCGAGACGGGGCCGATCGGCGGCTCGGACAGCCACGAGTTCCTGGTGCTGGCCGAGACGGGGGAAAGCGGTGTCTTCTTCGACGGCGATTTCCACGACATGGACTGGAACAAGGTCGAGGTCGACTACGACGATGTGGGCGCTGTTGCCTTGCTGGTGGAAAGCTTCACCTCCAAATACGCGGCGACGGACGAAAGGCATGACGTGGCGGAATTCGAGCGACGGGTGGCCCCGGCCAAGCGGATGGCCGGGCGCGGCATCGAGGTGGGCCATATCTTCTTCTTCGGCACCAAGTATTCGGAGCCCCTGGGCTGCGAGGTGCAGGGCGCGGACGGCAAGAAGGTGGCGGTGCAATCGGGCTCCTACGGCATCGGCGTGTCGCGGCTGGTGGGCGGCATCATCGAAGCCTCCCATGACGAGGCCGGAATCATCTGGCCGGAGTCGGTGACGCCGTTCCAGGTGGGCCTGATCAACATCAAGGTGGGCGATGCGGCGGCGGACGCCGAATGCCGGCGCATCTACACGGCGCTGCAGGACAAGGGCATCGAGGTTCTCTACGACGACAAGGAGGGGGGCGCGGGCGGCAAGTTCGCGGCGATGGACCTGATCGGCCTGCCGTGGCAGATCATCATCGGGCCGCGCGGCCTGAAGGACGGCATCGCCGAGGTCAAGAACCGCCGGACAGGGGCGCGCGAGAACGTGGCGCTGGACCAGGTCGTGGGACGCTTCGCCGCCTGATGGAAAACGACCTTCCAGATACGAAGCCCTTCGCCGGTTTCGAATGGCTGCTGGCGCTGCGTTATCTCAGGGCGCGGCGCAAGGAAGGCTTCATCTCGGTCATCTCGCTGTTCTCCTTCCTCGGGATCATGCTGGGGGTGGCGACGCTGATCGTGGTGATGTCGGTGCTCAACGGCTTCCGCGCCGAGCTGCTGGATAAGATTCTCGGATTTGCCGGGCACGCCACTTTCTACCACCAGGACCTGAGCCCGATTGCGGATTTCAGGGAGGTGCAGGCGCGGCTGGAGAAGGTGGACGGAGTGAAGCGGGTGATCTCGCTGGTCGAGGGACAGGCCATGGCCTCGTCGCTCAGAAGCAGCACCGGCGTGCTGGTGCGCGGCATCGCCGAAGCCGACATCGCGAAACTTTCCAGCCTCAACAACAAGGACCTGAAGACCTCGATGGCGGAGCCGGGGGTTGCCGATCTCGCGCCGTCATTCGCGGGTTTCGACAAGTCGGGCGGCATCGCGGTGGGCGAGCGCCTGGCCTGGCGGCACCAACTGGGTTTAGGCAGTGTCCTGACGATCATTTCACCCGACGGCCCCGAAACGGTGATGGGCACGGCGCCGCGCATCCGGGATTTTCCGGTGGTTGCCATCTTCAAGATCGGCATGTCGGAATATGACGAAGGGATCGCCTACCTGCCGCTGGCCGAGGCGCAGGAATATTTTGTCTCGGAAGAGGGCGCCACCGGCCTTGAAGTCATGGTGGACAACCCGGACGACATCGGCGCCATGGTTCCGGCGCTGCGGGCGGCGGCGGGCCCCGAGCTGTGGATGCAGACCTGGAAGGACCGCAACCAGGCTTTCTTCAACGCGCTGGCGGTGGAGCGCAACGTGATGTTCCTGGTGCTCACCATGATCATCCTGGTGGCGGCCCTCAACATCATTTCCGGGCTGATCATGCTGGTGAAGGACAAGGGCCGCGACATCGCCATCCTGCGCACCATGGGGGCAACGCGCGGCGCGGTGCAGCGGGTGTTCCTGATCACGGGGGCGGCCATCGGCGTGGTGGGCACCTTCGCCGGCCTGGCGCTGGGGATTCTCATCTGCCTGAATGTGGAAAGCATCAGGCAGTTCGTGCAGTGGCTTTCCGGCATCGATCCGTTCAATGCAGAAATCTATTACCTGGCCCAGCTTCCGGCGGTGATCGATGTGACCCAGACGGTCTGGATCGTGCTCATGTCGCTGTTCCTGTCGTTCGTGGCCACGCTCTATCCCTCCTGGCGGGCGGCCAAGCTCGATCCGGTCGAAGCGCTGAGGTATGAATGATGGTGCCGGCGCTTGAGCTCCGCCATGTGTCGCGCTCCTACGCCGAAGGGGCGGGGCGGCTTGATATTTTCAAGGACCTCAATCTTGAAGTCCATGCCGGCGAGATCGTCGCCTTGGTGGGCCAGTCGGGGGCGGGCAAGTCCTCGCTGCTGCACATCGCCGGGCTGCTGGAAGCACCGACGGCGGGCGAGGTGTTCATTTCCGGGCAGAACTGCACCGCCCTTGACGATACGGCACGGACCCGCATCCGGCGCATCGGCATTGGCTTCGTCTACCAGTTCCACCACCTGCTGCCGGAATTCTCGGCGCTGGAAAATGTCGTCATGCCGCAGCTCATCGCCGGGGCAACGAAGGCCGCGGCCATGACGCGGGCCAAGGAGCTGCTGGACCGGCTCGGCCTGGCGGAGCGCATCGCGCACCGGCCTGCGGAAATGTCGGGCGGCGAACAGCAACGCGTGGCCATCGCCCGGGCCATCGCCAACCGGCCGCTGCTGCTGCTGGCGGACGAGCCCACCGGCAACCTCGATCCGGACACGGCGGGGCGGGTGCACGAGGAATTCCTGCGCCTCATCAAGGAGGAAGGGCTGGGGGCCCTGATCGCCACCCACAATATTCCGCTGGCGAGCCGCATGAGCCGGATCGTCAGCCTGCATTCCGGGGTTCTTGTGGACGGCCTGGCCTGAAACCTGACGGCGGCGGCGAATCTGGTCTAGACTTGCGCCATGGCCGCTGATTCAAGACTTCCCACCTTCATCCACCTCAGGGCGCACTCGGCCTATTCGCTGGCCGAGGGGGCGCTGCACATCAAGCAGATGGCGGGGCTGGCCAAGGAGGCGGGGATGCCGGCGCTGGCTATCACCGACTCGGGCAACCTGTTCGGCGCGCTGGAATTTTCCGAGGCGCTCAGCGAGAAGGGCATTCAACCGATCATCGGCTGTTCGCTCAGGGTGGAATTCCATCCGGCGCCGGCGGAGCCCGTGGCGAAAGCCCAGAGCCATGCCAGGAAGCTGCCGCCCGTGGCACTCCTTGCCAAGGACGAGACGGGTTACTGCAATCTGATGAAGCTTTCGAGCCGGGCCTATCTGCAGACGCCGGAACACGAACTGCCGCATGTCACCTGGGAAATGCTGGAACAGTTGAGCGCGGGGCTGATCTGCCTTTCGGGTGGGCCCGACGGCCCGGTGGACGAGGCGCTGGTGCAGGGGCAGAGTTCCCTGGCGCGGCAACTGGTGGAACGGCTCAAGGGGCTGTTCGGCGACCGCTTCTATATTGAACTGCAGCGTCACGGCACGGAAGCGGAGCGGGCGGCGGAACCGGCCCTGATCGAACTGGCCTACGAGTTGGGGGTGCCTCTGGTGGCCACCAACCAGGTCTATTTCGCCAGGCCCGACGACTACGCCGCCCATGACGCGCTGATCTGCATTGCCGAGGGGCAGGTGGTTTCGGCGGACGACCGCCGGCGGGTGACGCCGGAGCATTATTTCAAATCGCAGCAGGAGATGGCAGCGCTCTTTGCCGATATTCCGGAGGCGATCGAGAACACGGTGGAAATCGCGCAGCGCTGCGCCTTCATCGTGAAGGGCCATGCGCCGATCCTGCCGCGCTTCAGCGCCGGCGACGAGGCGGAAGAATTGCGGAGGCAGGCGAAGGAAGGGCTGGCGCACCGGCTGGCCACGGTGGGCATGGCCGACGGCTATTCGCAGGAGATCTACGAGGAGCGCCTGGACTTCGAGCTCGGCGTGATCATCAAGATGCGCTATCCCGGCTACTTCCTGATCGTTGCCGATTTCATCAAATGGGCCAAGGCGCAAGGCATTCCGGTGGGGCCGGGGCGCGGCTCGGGGGCGGGCTCTCTGGTGGCCTATGCGCTCACCATCACCGATCTCGATCCGCTGCGCTTCCAACTGCTGTTTGAGCGCTTCCTCAATCCGGACCGGGTCTCCATGCCCGACTTCGACATCGACTTCTGCCAGGACCGCCGCGACGAGGTGATCGACTATGTGCAGCAGCGCTTCGGCAAGGACCACGTGGCGCAGATCATCACCTTCGGAAAGCTGCAGGCGCGGGCGGTGTGCCGCGATGTGGGGCGGGTATTGCAGATGCCCTACATGCAGGTGGACCGGATTTCAAAACTGATTCCGATGAACCCAGCCAACCCGGTGACGCTGAAGCAGGCCATCGAAGGCGAGCCGCGCATCCAGGAGGAGCGCGACCGGGACCCGACGGTGCGGCGCATGCTGGACATCGGCCTGAAGCTTGAAGGCCTGTACCGCCATGCCTCGACCCATGCGGCGGGCATTGTGATCGGCGACCGGCCGCTGGAAGAGCTGGTGCCGCTCTACCGCGACCCGCGCTCGGCGCTTCCGGCGACGCAATTCAACATGAAATATGTGGAGAAGGCGGGGCTGGTGAAGTTCGACTTCCTGGGCCTCAAGACACTCACCGTGATCGACAAGGCGGTGAAGCTCATCCATGTGCGCCAGCCCGATTTCGACATTGCAAAAATCCCGCTGGATGACGGGCCGACCTTCCACATGCTGGCGCAGGGCGACACGGTGGGCGTGTTCCAGCTCGAAAGTTCCGGCATGAAGGATGCGGTGCGCCAGATGCGGGCGGACCGCTTCGAGGACCTGATCGCGCTGGTGGCGCTCTACCGCCCGGGCCCGATGGCCAATATCCCCACCTATTGCGCGCGCAAGCTGGGCAAGGAGCCGATCGAATACCTGCATCCCAAGCTTGAACCCATCCTCAAGGAAACCTTCGGCGTCATCACCTACCAGGAACAGGTGCAGCAGATCGCCAAGGACCTGGCCGGCTATACGCTGGCGGAAGCCGACCTTCTGCGCCGCGCCATGGGCAAGAAGATCAAGGCGGAAATGGACGCGCAGCGCGAGCGCTTCCTGAGCGGGGCGACGGAGCGCGGCGTCGACCGCAACATCGCCATCCAGATTTTCGACGCCTGCGCGAAATTCGCCGAATACGGATTCAACAAGTCGCACTCGGCCCCTTACGCCTACATCAGCTACCAGACGGCTTACCTCAAGGCCAACCATCCGGTGGAATTCCTCGCGGCCTCGATGACGCTGGACATGGGCAACACCGACAAGCTGCAGGTGTTCCGCGACGAGGCGGTGCGCCTGGGGATCAAGGTGGCGCCGCCGTCGGTCAATGCCAGCGCCATCGACTTCAGCGTGCGCGACGGGACGATTTTCTATTCGCTGGCGGCATTGAAGAATGTCGGCGTGGGGGCGATCCAGCATCTGATTGCAGCGCGCGAGGCGGGCGGACGCTTTGCCTCGCTGGGGGATTTTGCCCGGCGCATCCAGGGTTCGGCGTTGAACAAGCGGGCCCTGGAAAGCATGGCGAAGGCCGGGGCCTTCGACGAGATCAACCCCAACCGGGCGCAAGTATTGGCGGGGGTTGAGACGATCATTGCTACGGCGAGCCGGACCAGTGCCGAGGCCGATGCCGGGCAGAACGACCTCTTCGGCGCGGCCACCGGCACGACGGAAGAGCTGGTGCTGCCCAACCGCGAGGCATGGCTGCCGATGGAGCGCCTGGCACAGGAGTTCGAGGCGGTGGGTTTCTATCTTTCCGGCCATCCGCTGGATGACTACATGAAGCCGCTGGCGAAACTCGGCGTGGATAGCTGGGCCGCCTTCCGCCACAAGGCGTTGAGCAAGGGGGCAAGTGCCGGAAAGCTGGCGGGCACCATCACCCACCGGCAGGAGCGGCGCTCGAAGTCGGGCAACAAGTTCGCCTTCATCGGCTTCTCCGATCCCACCGGGCAATTCGAAGCCATCTGTTTTTCCGACACGCTGGCGGCGGCGCGCGAGTTGCTCGAGCCCGGCAAGGCGGTGATCGCCCGGGTGGAATGCGACGTGGAGGGCGAGGAGATCAAGCTGCGGCTGCAGGGGGTCGAGGTTCTCGACAAGGCGGCGGCCGCGATGGTCACCGGCCTCACCATATTCGTGCGCGATGCCAAGCCGCTTGACTCGATCGCCATGCGCCTCAATCCCGGCGGCAAGTCGCCGGTGCGGATGATCCTGCAACTGGAGTCGGGCCGCGAGGTGGAACTTTCGCTCGGCAACAAGTTCGCCATCACGCCGCAGATCAAGGGGGCGATCAAGGCCATCCAGGGCGTGGTCGACGTGCATGATTTTTAGGCCGGGCCGAACCCCGGTCTCGCCGCTTGCCCTGGGCGGGACGATGAACTAACGCTCATCGGCAAAGCCTTCTGTATTGGACTCCATGTTCGTTTCCGAATTCCTGGCGCTTGGCGCTGCCTTCTGCATCGCGGTGAGCGGCATGCTGATCAGCGAGTTGAGCGGGCGCGTCAACGTCTTCCGGCTGGCGCTCTGGCAGATGGCCGCCGCCGTGGTGATGACCGGTGCCGTCTCGATGATGCTCGGCGGCTGGCGCTCCGTGGCGCCCTGGCAGTTCGGCTATCTCGCCGCTTCCAGCCTGTTCGGCATCATGATCGCCAGCACTACCTATTTCGCGACGATCTACGCCGCAGGGGCGCGCGTCACCGCCTTGCTGTTCTCGCTGACCTCGCCCTTTGCACTCGGGCTCGGCTACATGGCGCTCGGCGAGACGATCAGCCTGCGGCAGGGAGTTGGCGTGGCTCTGGTGCTCGGTGGAATAATCCTGGCAGTCGGCATACCACGGCCCGGAGCGGAAGGCAGCGGCGTCAGGGCGCAAATACCATGGCGCGGCATCGCCTTCGGCATTATCACGGCGCTCGGCCAGGCGCTGGGCAGCCTCTGCGCCCGGCCAGCCATGGCGGCCGGGGCGGAACCCTTCACCGCAATGGCCATACGTTCCGGGCTGGCGGCGGGATTTTTTCTGCTGCTGCAATTTCTGCCATTTGCGGCTTTGCACCGGCAGCAGGGCTTCGCCTTGCGATATGTGGCGATCAGCATCGGGGCCGCCTTTTTCGGCACGGGACTTGGCATGTCGCTGCTGATGGCCGCGCTGTCGCAGGGCAATGTCGGGATCGTATCGACGCTGTCATCGACAACCCCGATCGTCATCCTGCCGATGCTGTGGGCCAGGACCGGTGTCTTGCCGCCACCGCTTGCCTGGGCTGGCGCCCTGCTGGCCGTTGTTGGCACGGCGCTGATCAGTTTGTAGCTATTGAACTGGCGTGAGTGTCGCGACATAGAGCAAGGCATCCCGGCTTTGGGGCTCAAGCGCTGCGCTATCACCTCGTGAGAGATGCAGGATGTCGCCGCAATGGAGCATTCTGCCGGACGGAAGCTTGAACGAGCCCCGCAAGGCGACGGCCAAGGCCCCTTGCCCGGGCGCGATGCGGAGATCGTCATGGGATGACAGCACGCTGACCGAGGCCTGCCATGCCTGCCGCCGGAGAAAGAGATTGAGTGCACGGCAGGGGCCGCCCTTCAGGACACATGCGGTTTCGATATCGCCGGGAAATTCATGGGGCACGAAGCAGCGATCAACCTTCAAGACATCGCGGCCGTTGAACACCAGGTCGAGTCCTTCGCCTTCAATGAGGGTGAAGATGCGGTCCACCCCGGCGTAGTGGGAAAAGGCGACGTTTGCATCTATTTGGGCAAGGGCCAGGCGCCAGCCGAAATCATTGGCGCCGGCGTTTTCCGGTTCCGCCGCGATGTCCCAGGAGAGGCCGAGGCCATTCAGCCAGCGGCCCTTGCGGTAGTTTCCGGCGGGGAGACTTCTGGCCATTTCAGCGTGCCCTCATTGCGGCTCGGCAATGCCGCAGCGCTTGGCCAGGGTGAAGACCACCGCCCTGATTTCACCCAGGTCGAAGCGCGCCTCGTCGGCAAGCCAGAGCCAGCTCCAGCCCCAGTTCCACGCAAGCTGCAAGGTCTTGGCGGTGCGAAGCTCGGCGATGTCGGGGGTGTTTTCGCGGGCAAGGAGGCGCTTGTCATCCGCAACAAGCCAGTTTTCCTCGCGCGGAATCTTCTGGTCGACTTTTGCGATAAGTTCGATCTCGCCGCGGCTGGAGAGGGGATCCTCCAGTTTCAGCCATTGCGCCCATTTGCCGGGATCGCCTGCCTGGCAGGCAATGGAGTAGATTGCGGGGTAACCATGCGATTCATCGCCGGTGATAATCAGGGTTGAGGAATAGAGCGAGGCGGAATGGACGATGGCGCCATCGGGCGTGGCCGATTGGGCGAAACTCCATGGCCCCAATTCCTGTGCGGCGGCACAAGCCGTTGAAAGCAGGCTCAACAGGATGGTTAGAGGAAGCTGAACGGGGCGTTTCATGGGGACCGCGAACCTGAGGTGTGAATGGCGGGCATGCGCCCCATGTTAGCGGGTGATTTGCCATATTCCCAGTAAAACGGCTAGATTGCGGTGATTCATGTTAAAGAAATCCGCCGGTCGCCCGGGCTGGTTGTGGAGACCGCAAGACAATGAAACCTTTTGCCATCGCCGGCATTCAGATGCACCTGAACCACGGCTCCAACCTTGCGGCCATGCGGCAGCGGATGGAGCTGACCATGCACCTCTATCCCTGGGTGCAGATGGTGATGTTTTCCGAGCTCGCGGCCTTCGGGCCGCTGTTGCAGCATGCCCAGCCTTTGCCCGGAACCGTGGAAGCTGAATTCCAGGAAATGGCGCGGCAGCACCGCATCTGGCTGGTGAACGGCTCGATGTACGAGCGGCGCGAGGGCGGCATCTACAACACCACCTCGGTGATCAATCCGGAAGGCGAGATCGCCGGGCGCTACCGCAAGATGTTCCCGTTCCGGCCGCTGGAGCAGGGGGTTCAGGCGGGCAGCGAGTTCCTGGCCTTCGACATCGACGGGGTGGGCAGGTTCGGGGTGCTCAACTGCTATGACATCTGGTTCCCGGAGACTTCGCGGCAGCTCACCGCGATGGGGGTCGAGGTGATCCTGCATCCGGTGATGACGCACACCATCGACCGCGACGTGGACATCGCCATCAGCCATGCCACCTCGGCGATGATGCAGTGCTATGTGTTCGACGTGAACGGCCTGGGAGCCGGCGGCATCGGCCAGTCCTGCGTGTTCGATCCCTCCGGCCGGGCACTCTACCGGGGCGACGCGAGCGAGCAGATCATTCCCGTCGAAATCGACATGGAGCAGGTGGCGCGCTCGC
>CAZRZB010000104.1:0-9616 GCA_964604435.1 uncultured Aestuariivirga sp.
TCATCCAGGCCGACCGCAAGGCCTCCCGCGGCCAGGAAGCGCGAGGCGTTGAAATCGAGGATTGGCGTCCGTGAAATCCCGGTTGCAATCGGCCAAGCGCATCGTCGTCAAGATCGGCTCGGCCCTGCTGGTTGACGGCAAGACCGGCGAGGTGAAATCCGCCTGGCTCGCCAGCCTCATCGATGACCTGGCCAAGGCCAAGTCGCGCGGCGCCGATGTCATCGTCGTGTCCTCCGGCGCCATCGCCCTTGGCCGCCGCGCCCTTGGACTTCCCAAGGGGAAGCTGCGGCTGGAGGAAAGCCAGGCCGCCGCCGCCGTGGGCCAGATTGCCCTGGCCCAGAGCTGGTCAGAAGCCTTGGCCGCCAAAAAGATCGTGGCCGCCCAGGTGCTGGTGACCCTGACCGATACGGAGGAGCGCCGCCGCCACCTCAACGCCCGCGCCACCCTCACCACGCTTCTGGCCCAGGGCGCTGTCCCGGTGATCAACGAGAACGACACGGTGGCCACCTCGGAAATCCGCTATGGCGACAATGACCGGCTGGCGGCCCGCGTTGCCTCCATGATGTCGGCCGATTGCCTGGTGCTGCTCTCCGACATCGATGGCCTCTATTCGGCCCCGCCGGACCGGCCGGGCTCGAGCTTCATTCCGGAAGTCAAGGAGATCACCCCGGAAATCGAGGCCATGGCGGGCAAGCCCGTCTCCGGCCTGGGCTCCGGCGGCATGATCACCAAGATCGAGGCGGGCAAGATTGCCCTGGGGGCCGGCTGCAACATGGTCATCGCCTCGGGCCACGAGTCCCATCCCCTGGAACGCATCGCCAAGGGCGAACGCTGCACCTGGTTCATAGCGCCCCTCTCGGCGCTGCAATCACGCAAGCGCTGGATCGCCGGAACCCTGCAGCCCGTGGGCCGCCTGGTGGTTGACGACGGGGCCCGCAGCGCCCTGGGCAAGGGCAAGAGCCTGCTGCCCGCCGGGGTGAAACAGGTGCGCGGCACCTTTGCCCGCGGCGACACGGTGAGCGTCGTGGATCTTGCGGGCCAGGAGATCGCCCGCGGCCTGGTGGCCTATGATTCAGGCGATGCGGCGCGCATCGCCGGACTGAAGTCCGCTGACATCGAACAAACCATTGGCTATAGAGGCCGGGATGAAATCATTCATCGCGATGATCTGGTGATGACCAATGGCGAGCGCTAGCGCCATGCAGGAACTGGGAAACAGCGCCCGCAAGGCGGCGGGCCTGCTGGCCCTTGCCGCCACCGCGCAAAAAAATGCCGCCCTTCTCGCCATGGCCAAGGCCATCCGCGCTTCCGCCAACACACTCAGCGCCGCCAATGCCGCCGAAGTCGCCGCGGCAAAGGCCAAGGAGCTCAAGGACTCCTTCATTGACCGCCTCACCCTCAACCGCGAGCGCATCGAGGCGATGGCCAAGGGCCTTGAGGACATTGCCACCCTGCCCGATCCCGTGGGCACCAAGATGAGCGAATGGACCCGGCCCAACGGCCTGAAGATTTCGCGCGTGCGCGTGCCCATCGGCGTCATCGGCATCATTTTCGAGAGCCGTCCCAATGTCGCCGCCGATGCCGGCGCCCTGTGCATGAAGTCAGGCAATGCCGCCATCCTGCGCGGCGGCTCCGACGGCTTCGAGTCCGCCAGGGTCATTGTCGAGGCGCTGCAGCAGGGTCTTGAATCTGCAGGCCTGCCGAGGACCGCCATTCAAATGGCGCCCACCACCGACCGCGCCAGCGTCGGCGAAATGCTCACAGGCCTCGGCGGCACCATCGATCTCATCGTGCCGCGCGGCGGAAAAAACCTGGTGGCACGGGTACAGGCGGAGGCCCGGGTTCCCGTCTTCAGCCATCTCGAGGGCATCTGCCACGTCTATGTCGACAAATCCGCGAATCCCGCCATGGCGCGAGATATCGTGCTCAATGCCAAGATGCGCCGCACCGGCGTGTGCGGAGCGGCCGAAACCATCCTTGTTGACCGCGCCGCCGCCAAAGCCAACCTCGCGCCAATCATCCGTGTACTGACCGATGCGGGCTGCGAAGTGCGCGGCGACGCCGAGGCGCGCGCCGCCGACGCCAGCGTAAAGCCTGCCAGCGAAGAAGACTGGTCCACCGAATACCTCGATGCGATTGTCTCGCTCCGCGTCGTTGATGGTGTCGACGAGGCCATGGCCCACATTGCGAAATACGGCTCCCAGCACACCGATGCGATCATTGCCGACGATGCGAAGACGGCACAGAAGTTCCTGAACCAGGTGGACAGTGCCATCGTCCTGCACAATGCCTCGACCCAGTTCGCCGATGGCGGCGAGTTCGGCTTCGGCGCCGAGATCGGCATTGCCACCGGCAAGCTCCATGCCCGCGGGCCGGTGGGCCTCGAGCAGCTCACCACCTTCAAGTATCAGGTGCGCGGGACAGGGCAGATCCGCCCATGATGAAGCCGCCGCTTTTTGGCCGCGGCCAACGCATCGGCCTGTTTGGCGGCTCCTTCAATCCGGCCCATTACGGCCACTACATGGTGGCCCTCTATGCCCTGAAACGCCTGCAGCTCGACTGGGTGTGGTGGCTGGTCGCCCCGCAAAATCCCCTGAAGGATCCCAGTGAAACCGGCGAGTATGACAAACGCCTCAGTGTCACCCGGCTGATTGCCAGGCATCCCCACTTCGTGGTGACCGATATCGAGCGCCAGATCGACTCCCGCAACACCGCGGAAACCCTGGCGGCCCTTGGCCAGACCATGAAGCAGGCCCATTTCATCTGGATCATGGGGGCTGACAGTTTTGCCAACCTGCACCGCTGGCACAACTGGACCGACATCGCGCAAGCCCTGCCCCTGGCCTTCCTGGCCCGGCCCGGCTACTCCATTCGCGCCCTCAGCGGCCGGGCCGCCCTGCGCTATGCGGGCTCCCGGGTCAAGACCGGCGAGGCGGCCAGGCTTGTCACCCGGAAGACACCGGCCTGGGTCTTCCTGCCCATGCCCCTGCGGCCGGAAAGTTCGACGGCGATTCGCAACTTGAACCACCGTCCGCGAAGCTCTAAACAACGCGCCAGAACCGATAAAGGATAAGACCCCTGAAAAAGCCAGCCAAGAAGCCTTTCGCCAAGTCCAAATCAAAGCCCGCGAAGGCCGCCAAGTCCGCCGCCGCCCCGCAGCGCAAGCCCAAGACCGCCGCCGAACTGAAGACCATCATGATGGCCAAGGTGCGCTTTGCCGAAAAGGCAAGGGCGGGCCTGCGCGGCAAGACAACCTCCAAGGTGAAGCCCCGGGGCAAGCCGAAGCCTGCCAAGAAGGTGAAGCCCGCGCCGGCGAAAAAGCCGCTGGTGAAATCCAAGGCTGCGGTGAAGCCAAAGGCCGTGGCCAGGCCCGGGACAGCTCCCAAGGCAAAGCCCGCCGTCAGGATCGAGGCGCCAAAGCCCAAGGCCCAAGCCGGCCGCTCGCTGCTCAATATCGTCATTGCCCAGCTGGAAGATGCCAAGGCCGAGGACATTGTCGCCATCAATCTCGATGGCAAGACCGCCATTGCCGACAGCATGGTGGTGGCCTCGGGCCGCTCCAACCGCCACGTCGGCGCCATCGCCGACCAGCTCGTCGAGAAGCTCAAGGAAGCCGGCCACCGCCATATCCGCGTTGAAGGCATGGACCAGTGCGACTGGGTGCTGGTGGACGCCGTCGATGTGGTCGTCCATCTCTTCCGCCCGGAAGTGCGCAGCTTCTACAACCTGGAAAAACTGTGGTCGGAACACTCGCCGCAAGAGCCGCACGCCGGATAGGCCATGCGGCTGCAGGTGCTCGCTATCGGCAGATTGAAGGCAGGGCCCGAAAAGACCCTTGCCGAGGACTACCGGGCCCGCCTTGCAGGACTGGGCCGCAAGGCCGGAATAACCAGGCTGACAGTTACCGACTTCGCCGAATCGCAGGCCCAGACCGCCGGCCAGCGCCAGGACGAGGAAGCCGGGGTCCTGGCCGGGGCACTGGCCCCCAAAGCCTTCACCATTGTCCTCGATGAACGCGGGAAAGCCCTGAGCAGCGTGGACTTCGCAAAGCTTCTGCAACGCCACCTCGACCAGGGCACCACGGAGCTTGCCTTCCTCATCGGCGGCCCCGACGGGCACAGCGCCGCCACCCGCAAGAGCGCCGGCCTGCTGATCTCGCTCGGCGCAATGACCTGGCCCCACCGGCTGGTGCGCGTCATGCTGCTTGAGCAAATTTACCGGGCGGTCACTATTATGGTAAATCATCCCTATCATCGGGCTTGAACCGCAATTTCGACATGGGCTTCCCCTAACAATCGGTTGCATGAATTATTCGCGCGTCATTAAGGGAAATATTCTTGCGGCAGGCGCCCTATTGTGCCTGCTTGCGCCTGATGCCGGCGCACAGACTGCGCCGCCCCAGGAACATGAACTTGGCTCCGTCGAGCAGGAGATCGCCGCGTCGGCCGCCAATGTTGAAAAAATCAATCGCGATATCGCCGCCGCCGCCAGCGAGCAGGAACAGGTCTCCGGGCGCCTCATTGCCATTGCCAAGACCATCCAGTCCCAGGAGACGGCAGCCACCGCCACCGAGGAACGCATCCTGACGCTGCGCAAGGAGGAAATCGTCCTGCGCGCCGGCCTGGCTGAAAAGCAGGAGGTCCTGTCTGAACTTCTCGCCGGGCTGCAGCGGCTCGAGCAGAATCCGCCGCCGGCCCTGGTGGTGGAACCCAATGATGTGCTGGCGGCGCTGCGTGGCGCCATGATGTTCGGCACCCTGGTGCCGGAACTTCGCGGCGAGGCGGAAGTCCTTGCCAAGAAGCTGAGCCGCCTTGAACGCATCCGCCAGACGGTCGAGACGGAAAAATCGGCCCTTGCCGAAAGCCTCGGCAATCTCAAGACCGCGCAGATCGATCTCGACCGGCTCATCGCCCAGAAAAAACAGTTGGTTTTCGACGGTGCGGGGAGGCTGGAGAGCGAAAAACGGCGCGCCGCGGAACTTGCCGAAAGGGCCAAGTCCCTGAAGCAGCTGATCGCCGACCTGGCCGCCGCCCGGGAGAAACAGGAAGCCCTGAAGACCCGGGAGGCCCTGGCGCTTGAGGCGGAAAAGCGGCGCCAGGAAGACCTCCTGCGCAAACCCTCCCTTGCATTCTCGAGCGCCAGGGGCCATCTGGAATATCCAGTGCAGGGCCAGATCCTGAAGCGCTTCGGCGAGGATGACGGTCTCGGCAGCGAGCTTCGCGGGCTGGCGGTGGCCACCCGCGCCCAGGCCCGGATTATCGCGCCCGCCGACGGAAGAGTCGAATTTGCCGGCCCCTTCCGCTCCTACGGGCAACTCTTGATTCTGAACGCCGGGGAAGGCTACCTTGTACTGATGGCTGGCATGAAGGACATATCAGCCGAGATCGGGCAATCCGTCAGGGCGGGTGAACCCGTGGGAATTATGGGAAAAGGCCCTTCTTCCGTCACTTTGTTGGGTGATCAGATACAAGAGGCAAGGCCTGTGTTATATGTTGAATTCAGGAAGAACGGCGAGGCCATTGATTCGGCCCCGTGGTGGATTGGCGGAAGGAAAGAGGCGCTTAAATGAAAGTTAACAATCGGGTTCGGTCCTATGGCTTGGTGCTGGCGGGAGCCGTATCGGCCACGGTCATGTGGCATGTCTTTGGCTCGGCCATTGCCGCCTCCAATGCCGACACCTACAAGCAGCTCAATCTTTTCGGCGACGTCTTCGACCGGGTGCGCGCCGACTATGTGGAAGACCCCGACGAGTCCAAGATGATTGAAGCGGCCATTAATGGCATGCTTGCTTCCCTCGACCCCCATTCCAGCTACATGGATGCCAAGCGCTTCGAGGACATGAGCGTCCAAACCAAGGGCGAATTCGGCGGCCTTGGCATTGAAGTCACCATGGAAAATGGTGTGGTGAAAGTTGTCGCCCCCATCGATGACACGCCGGCCGCGAAGGCCGGCCTCATGGCCAATGACCTGATCATCAAGATTGACGGCACCGAGATTCAGGGCATGACCCTCAATGAGGCCGTGGACAAGATGCGCGGCGGGGTAAATACGCCGATCACCCTGACCGTCCAGCGCAAGGACCAGGCAGCCTTCGATGTGAAGCTCATCCGCGACCGCATCCGCGTGCAGTCGGTGAAGTCCGGTATTGAGGGCGAGGACATCGGCTATGTCCGCATCAGTTCCTTCACCGAGCAGACCCAGGAAGGCCTGGAGAAGGCTTTCGCCAGCTTGAAAACCAAGCTGGGGGCCAAGGCCAAGGGCTATATCATCGATCTCCGGAACAATCCCGGCGGCCTCCTCGACCAGGCCATCTCGGTTTCCGACAGCTTCCTCGACAAGGGCGAGGTTGTCTCGACCCGTGGCCGCCACGCCGAGGAAACCCAGCGGTTCAGCGCCCAGAAAGGCGACATCTCGGATGCCAAGACCGTGGTGATCCTGATCAACGGCGGCTCGGCCTCGGCCTCGGAAATTGTCGCCGGCGCCCTCCAGGACCACAAGCGCGCCACCATCATCGGCACCAGATCCTTCGGCAAGGGCTCGGTGCAGACCATCATTCCGCTCGGTACCCAGGGGGCGCTGCGCCTGACTACGGCGCGCTACTATACCCCCGCCGGCCGCTCCATCCAGGCCAAGGGCATTGATGCCGACATCCTGATTGAACAGCCCCTGCCGCCCGAGCTGCAGGGCAAGAATGTCTCCACCGAGGGTGAGGCGAGCCTCAGGGGCCACCTGACTAATGAAGGTGGCGGCGACGAGGGCGGCGGCTCTTCCGCCTATGTGCCCGAGGACAAGGCCAAGGACGTGCAGCTGAAAGCCGCCATCGATTTCCTCCACGGCATCAAGGTGGTGAGCAACGCCAAACCGGCGGACACCGCACCTGCCGGAACCACGGAAACCAAGGCGAACTAGTTCCTTTGTCCTCTCCCGAGAATCGGGAGAGGAAGGGACCCAATCGCAAAGCGATTGGGGAGGTGAGGGCGGGCCACGGTCAAAGTGCCCTCATCTTTCCCATGTCACTGCGTGACACGGGCCCCTGTCTTCTCCCGCTTCGCAGGAGAAGACGTTGCCAGCGCCCGCCTTTTTGTCTTTACGGTTAATGACCCATTAACGCTTGCGCGGCACAGTCGGAAGCCAAACGAATCGAACCGGGTAGCCAGATCTCCATGAGCCGTGACGAACTGCGCCAGCCGCTGCGCAAACGAAGTCTGCGGGAGCGCCTGTGGGCCAGGCGCCCCAGCCCCCTGTTGGCCGCCACGATCTTCGCCGCCGGCGGCTTCATCGCCCTTTCGGCCTGGGCCGTTCAGACGCCCTATCCCTTTGCCGGGGAACCCATCGTCACCGCCGCCATTCCGGCCGTCGAGGAATTGCAGACCGCTTCCACCACGCCGCCCGAGGAGGCGGTGTCTGACGAGGAGCCTGCCGCCGAGGAAGCTGCCAGCGTCCAGATCGAGGCGCCGGTTGAACAGGACACCTACCAGACGGAAGCCGCCATCATTCTCTCGCCCCGCCGCCCCCTGAAGCCCGCCCCCGTTGCCGATCTCATCGAGACGGCGAGCCTTGGCCAGTTGCCGCGCATCGGCGGCGGCAACCGGAAACCCTCCGAGGTCTACGCCCGCACCACGCCCATGGGCGTGCTCCATTCGGAACGGCCGAAGATCGCCATTCTGCTGGGCGGCATGGGACTGAATGCCAAGCTTACCCAGAAGGCTATCACCGACCTGCCCGGCGACGTGACCTTTGCTTTCGCCCCCTACGGCGAAAACCTCCAGGCCCAGGTGAACAAGGCCCGCGCCGATGGCCATGAAGTGCTGCTGCAACTCCCCATGGAGCCCGTGGGCTACCCGGCCAACAATCCGGGCCCCAAGACCCTGCTGGCCAATGTCAGCGCCGATGAAAATCTCGCGGCGCTGCATTGGCACATGAGCCGTTTTGCCGGCTATACCGGCATCACCAACTACATGGGCGGACGCCTGCTGGCCACCCGCGAAGCCTTGAAACCGGTGCTGGCCGAACTGCGCAAGCGCGGCCTGGTCTATCTCGAGGATGCCTCCACCGCGCTCACCGTTTCAAAAACCGTGGCGGATGAACTCCAGCTTCCCGAACGCCGCGCCCAGGTGGTGATTGATGGCGATCCCACGCCCCAGAGCATCGCCGCCGCCCTTGATCTGCTCGAAGGCGAGGCCCGCGCCAATGGTTTTGCCATCGGCACCGGATCGGGTCTCGAAGTCACCGTCGACAGCGTGAAGCTGTGGGCCGAGCAGCTGCAGGAGAAAGGCATCCTGCTGGTTCCCGTGAGCGCCATGTACAAGGGCCGTCTGGGCTGATGGGCGAGGCAAAAACGATTACCGCCTACCGGCCTTGCGTCGGCATCATGCTGCTGAACCGCCAGGGCCTTGTCTGGATCGGCCGGCGTTTTGAAAAACAGAATGACGACGGCGTCGGCGAGTGGTGGCAGATGCCCCAGGGCGGCATCGACCTGGACGAGAATCCCGCCCTGGCGGCGCTCCGCGAACTCGAAGAGGAAACCGCCGTGCGCTCCGCCGAGATCATTGCCGAGGCCCCGGAGTGGTACAAGTATGACCTCCCCGAACCGCTCATCGGCAAATCCTGGAAGGGCAAGTACCGCGGCCAGACGCAGAAATGGTTTGCCGCGCGCTTCCTGGGCGAGGACAGCGAAATCAATCTCAGCCCCCCCGGCCACAAGCAGGAATTCGACCAGTGGCGCTGGGCCACCATGGACGAGGTGATCGGCCTCATCGTACCGTTCAAGAGGCCGGTCTATGAACAGGTTGTTAAGGCTTTCCGCCATCTGGGCGCCGCCTGACGCCGAATGCGGCTTGACTTGTTGCACTGCAGCGCCCATATGCAGCCCATCGACCATGGCTACCTAAGAATAACGTGAGGTGGTGCGCAACGCACTGCTGTTCCGGCCGGGTCCGAACAATCCTTTCACGTGGGGTCTGTTTAAGCACAGGACCGGTGCTGGCTTGGCGATAATCGCCGGGCAGCCGCTCGGACATGTCCTGCGCTTTCCCACCCATCTGTCCGAAACAGAAAGATATTTACAAAGTGAATTCATTTTCAGAACTGAACCTGTCAGCCCCCATTCTCAAGGCGATCGCCGCTGAAGGCTATGACAAGCCAACCCCCATCCAGGCCCGCGCCATTCCTGAGCTCCTGAAGGGCCGCGATCTGCTTGGCATCGCTCAGACCGGCACCGGCAAGACGGCGGCCTTCGCCCTTCCCATTCTCGAACGCCTGTCGCACGCCACCGAGCGCGTGGCGAAAAACTCCTGCAAGGTTCTCGTCCTCTCACCCACCCGCGAGCTGGCCTCGCAGATCGGCGAAAGCTTCAAGACCTATGGCCGCAATTTGAAAGTCACCCGTGCGGTGGTCTTCGGCGGCGTCTCCATCGGCAAGCAGATCGATATCCTGCGCGGCGGCGTTGACGTCGTCGTGGCAACCCCGGGCCGTCTCGTCGATCTCATCGAACGCCGCGCCCTGACGCTGGCCAATGTCGAAGTCCTGGTGCTTGACGAAGTGGACCAGATGCTTGACCTTGGCTTCATCCACGCCATCCGCAAGATCACCGGCATGCTGCCGAAGGTGCGGCAGA
>CAZRZB010000105.1:0-9227 GCA_964604435.1 uncultured Aestuariivirga sp.
CAACGACAAGTACTGGCCGCCCGTGGCCCGCGTCGACAACGTCTACGGCGACCGCCACCTCGTCTGCACCTGCCCGCCCATGGCGAATTATATGGAAGCGGCGGAGTAGGTCGAGGAAAGCGCCCTCATCCGGCCTGTCGGCCACCTTCTCCCATTCGCAAGCGAACGGGCGAAGGCGATAATCTTGAACAGTTTTGCCTTCTCCCGTCTGAAGGATGGGAGAAGGTGGCCGACAGGCCGGATGAGGGCCTCTTCGCCACAAGTGCTGCAATCAAGAACTGAAGCGCTTTGGGTGTCCTTCATACGAGCCCACAAAGAAAAACTCCGGCACGAAGGCCGGAGTTTTAATTCGTTATGTGAGATTGCCTAGTTCAGCCGGCTCTTTACCGCGGCGATTGACTCGTCGATCAGCTTGGCGCCCTTGGCGCCCTGGACCGCTTCGCCCACCAGCTTCGAGGCGGCGGCGATGGCAGCCTCGGTGGCGGTGGTGCGGACTTCCTTGACCGCCGCGGCTTCCGCCTGGGCGATCTTCTGGGAGGCCTGCTTGGTGCGGCGCTCGATGGTCTCGGCCAGTTTTTTCCGGGTTTCGACCGCATAGGACTCGGCCTCGACCTTGGCCTGGGCCACGATGTTGGCGGCGTCCTTCTCGGCATCGGCGCGCTTCTTCTGGTACTCGGCCAGCAGCGCCTGGGCTTCCTCGCGCAGCTTCCTGGCTTCAGCCAGTTCCTTGCCGATCTTGGCGGCCCGCTCGTCCAGCATCTTGGCCAGCATGGCCGGCACTTTCAGGTAAAGGCCGAGGCCGACAAAAAGCACAAAGGCAATGGCGACCCAGGTTTCAGCTTGATGCAACATGGCTTGCTCCTACTTGCCCAGGGTCTTGGAAACCGCGGCATTCGCCGCGGCCTTGCTGATCTTGGCGCCGGTCAGTTGCTCGACAATGTCGCTGGCGATGTCGGCGGCCATGGCGGCCACCTCGTCCAGGGCCTTGTCGCGCGAGGCGGCAACCTTCTTTTCGGCGGTGGCGATCTTCGCCCCCAAAGCCGCATCGAGCTTGGCCCGCTCGGCCTCGATTTCGGCATTCAGCTTGTTGCGGTTTTCCAGGGCAATGGCCTGGGCCTTTGCTTTCGCTTCAGCCAACGCCGCTTCATAGGAGCGTATGGCGTTTTCCGTTTCGTCCTTGAGGTTCCTGGCCTTCGCCAGGTCGCCGTCGATGGTCGACTTGCGAAGTGCTATCACCCCGCCGGTGCGCGGAATGGCCACCCGCGAGATGACGAAATAGAGCGCCAGGAAGGTGACGGCGAGCCAGAAAAGCTGTGGCGGCCAGGTCGAAATATCAAGCTGCGGCATGGGCAGGCCCTATGGAAAGCGTTGAACGGCGCAGCCCCATGCCGCGCCGGTCAGGGATAGGCGGTTGTCCGGTATCAGCCGAACAGGATGAGCATGGCAACGGCGAAGCCGATGAGACCCGTGGCTTCGGCGAAGGCGAAGCCCAGGAACAGCGTGCCGCGCTGGCTGGCGGCGGCGGCCGGATTGCGGAGCGCGCCTGCCAGGTAGTTGCCGAAAATTGTGCCGATACCGACACCGGCGCCGCCGAGGGCGATAGCCGCGATACCTGCACCGATCATCTTTGCTGCTTCAACGTCCATTTTTTTCTCCTGTCGAATGGATTGGGTTTAGTTAGTGGTCAACATGCATGGCATCGTTCAGATACATGCAGGTCAAAAGCGCGAATACATAGGCCTGAAGGGCGGCCACGAGAAGTTCCAGGCCCATCAGGCCCACCATGGCCGCTAAGGGCAGCCAGCCCGCCGTGAGGCCGAGCATGACGACGAAACCCGCCATCACCTTGAGCATCATGTGGCCCGCCATCATGTTGGCGAACAACCGGATGGAAAGGCTCATCGGGCGGATGAAATAGGATACGATTTCGATGAGCACCACCAACGGCAGCAGCAGGGCGGGCACCCCCGACGGCACGAAGAGCTTGAGATAGCCGAAGCCGTTGCGGATGAAGCCGATGACGGTGGCGCCGATGAATACGACCAGCGCCAGCGCCAGGGTGATCACGATATGGCTGGTCACCGTGAAGGAATAGGGAATGAGGCCCAGCACATTGGCAAACAGGATGAAAGTGAACAGCGTCAGCACGAAGGGGAAATAGGTGCGCGCGTTGTCGTGCAGCACTTCGTGGGTCATGTTGTCGACGATTTCGTAGATGCTTTCGGCAACCGATTGCAGCCGCGTCGGAATCAGGTTGCGCGGCGTCAGGATGAACAGCAGCGAGGCGCAGACCGTGGCAATCACCGCCCACAGGGCCGAATTGGTGAAGGAAATGTCGATGCCGCCCACATCGAGCGGGATGATGCGGTTGATCACGAACTGGTGGATCGGATCGATAATCTTTTCGCCATGTTCAGGTGCGGGTGTTGACACGTTCAATCCTCATCATCGTCGTCTTTGACGGAAGGTGGCATGACGCCCTTTCCGCCGAGTAAGTCTTCCGCCTGCTTGCTGCGTGACAGGCGCATCACATTGGCCACGCCTGCCGCCAGCCCGAGAGGCATCAGCGCCAGCATGATCCACGGTGCGGTGCCGAGATATTTGTCAGCGCCCCAGCCAAGGCCCATGCATACAAGAAGGCCCACGAGTAATTCGCTGACCGCCCGCATGGCGAGACCCGCGGCAGACCCCTCCTGACTGTCAGGACCGGATGTGCCTTGCCGCTCTTGCAGGGTCTTGTCGAGCTTTTTGCTTAAGTTCTTGAGCCGGTCAGAGTCTGTCATGATCCCACTCAATATTTTCAGCGAAAAGCAGCGATTATCACCCCTTAAAATCGAGCGCACCATAGTTTCGGGGTGCACCGCTGTCAAGAAATGGATAATCCTTGTAAGTTGTTGTAATGTTGTGGTTTTATGTGGGTTATAAGCGATGCGTCGAAAAGTCCGTTGCAAATTGCGGAAGGCCTCGATTCTCCGCTATGGGATTTTCCGGCCGCAATCGGCTGAATGGGGCAAAGGAAGGCCAGGATGAAAGCAGTTCTCTACGACACCTTTTCCGTTGCCCCGAAACTGGTGAGCGTACCCGACCCCGTGGCCGAGGCCCACGGCGTTGTCGTCAAGGTCATGGCCACCGGCGTCTGCCGCAGCGACTGGCATGGCTGGGTCGGCCATGATCCGGATATCCGGCTGCCCCATGTGCCGGGCCATGAGTTGGCCGGAATTGTCGAGGCTGTCGGCAAGGATGTGAAGAATTGGAAAAAGGGCGCCCGCGTCACCGTGCCCTTCGTCGGCGGCTGCGGCGCCTGTCCCCAGTGCCACTCCGGCAACCATCAGGTCTGCGACCGGCAGTTCCAGCCGGGCTTCACCCACTGGGGTTCCTTTGCCGAATACGTCGCCATCCACCACGCCGATATCAATCTGGTGGAATTGCCGGAGATCCTCGATTTTGCCACCGCCGCCAGCCTCGGCTGCCGCTTTGTCACCTCCTTCCGCGCCATCGTCGACCAGGGCAGGGTCAGCGCCGGGCAATGGCTGGCCGTCCACGGCTGCGGCGGCGTGGGCCTTTCGGCCATCATGATCGCCAATGCGCTGGGAGCCAATGTCATCGCCATCGACATCGCCGACGCGAAGCTTGAGATGGCGATATCCGTCGGCGCGGCGGCAACCGTGAATGCCGCGAAAGTGGCAAATGTTGTCGAGGCCGTCATGGAACTTACAAAGGGCGGCGCCCATGTCTCCGTCGATGCCCTTGGGCATCCCACGACCTGCTTCAATTCGATCAGCAACCTGCGCAAGCGCGGCAAGCATATCCAGGTCGGCCTCATGCTGGCGGAAAACAGCACGCCGCAGATACCCATGGCCAAGGTCATCGCCCACGAGCTTGAAATCCTCGGCAGCCACGGCATGCAGGCCCACCGCTATGATGACATGCTGGCCATGATCCGCTCGGGAAAACTCTCGCCCGAAAAGCTCGTCGGCAAGACCATCAGCCTGGAACAGTCCATCGCCGCGTTGATGAACATGGACAAGTTCGAAGCTGCAGGCGTGACGGTTGTAACAAAGTTTTAGCTCTAAATTTCTCCATGGTCGGGCTTGACCCGACCACCCAGCCCTTCGCTAAATAGAGTCTGGGTGGTCGCATCAAGTGCGACCATGGAGAGTTTTTGGGAAATTTGTTGCGAAGGATTCAAAGCAAACCAAGCTCTTCAAGCACTTTCCGCAATCCCTCCGGCGAAGTAAAGTGATGCGCCTTCATGCCGACGGCCTCCGCCCCCCTGACATTGGCCGCGCTGTCGTCGATGAACAGGCAGTCGGCCGCCTCCAGGCCGTTGCGCCCCAGCAGCAGCTGGAAAATGGCTGGTTCCGGCTTGAGCAGCCGCTCGTCGCCGGACACCACGATATCCCGGAAATCATAGAGGAAGGGAAAGCGGTGCTTGGTTTCGCGGAATTTCTCGCCGTTGAAATTGGTGATCGCATAGACCGGCGCATCGCGCCCCACCAGTTCATTGAAGATGGCCACGGTCCCGTCGATCGCGTGCGGCAGGGTCTCGTGCCAGCGTGTGTCGTAGGCGGCAATCGCTTCGGCGTGCTCGGGATGCTGCGCCGCCGTCAGCTTCACCGCCTCGGCAAAGCTCCGGCCCCGGTCCTGTTGCAGGTTCCAGTCGTGGTTGCACACATGGGCGAGGAACCATTCCATCTCCGCTTCGCTGTCGAAATACTGCGTGAAGAGGAACCGCGGCTCCCAGCGCAGCAGCACATTGCCGATATCGAAGACGATGTTCATCTTGCCGTTCTAGCTCGCCTCCGCCATCGCTCCCGCCTCGGCCAGGTTCACCGAGACGAGCTGCGAGACGCCGCGTTCCATCATGGTGACGCCGAACAGCCGGTGCATGCGCGCCATGGTCAGCTCATGGTGGGTGATGATCAGGAAGCGGGTTTCGGTCCGCTCCAGCATGGCGTCGAGCAGGTTGCAGAAGCGTTCCACATTGTGGTCGTCGAGCGGCGCATCGACTTCGTCGAGCACGCAGATGGGCGAGGGGTTGGTAAGGAACACCGCGAAGATGAGGGCCAGCGCCGTCAGGGTCTGCTCGCCGCCCGACAAAAGCGAGAGCACCGTCGGCTTCTTGCCCGGCGGATTGGCCATGATTTCGAGGCCGGCCTCCAGCGGATCATCGGACTCGATCAGTTGCAGTTCCGCCTTGCCGCCGCCGAACAGGGTGGTGAACAGCTCGCCGAATTTCTCGTTCACCGTGCCGAAGGCATCAAGCAGGCGCTGGCGGCCCTCGCGGTTCAGGCTCGAAATGCCACCGCGCAGCTTGTTGATCGCCTGCACCAGGTCGTCGCGCTCCTTGATAAGCGTCGCAAGCTGCGTCGCCACGGCCTCGGCTTCTTCCTCGGCCCGCAAGTTCACCGCCCCCAGGCGTTCGCGGTCTTCCCGCAGGCCCTGGAGCCTCCGCTCGATGTGCTCGGTGTCCCCGATCTTTTCGAGGTCGAGGCCGGCGGTGGCGACAATCTCGGCGGGCGCGCATTGCAGGGTTTCGGCGATGCGGCGTTCGCAAAGTTCATGGCGCTGCCGCGAGGCTTCAAGCCGGGCGCCAAGACGGGCGTGCTCCTCGCGCGTGGTGGCGGCCAGTTCCTGCGCCTCGCGCAGCAGCTGATCGGCGGCGCGGACCGCATTCTCGCCGTCGGCCAGGGCGTCTGCCGCAGCCTTGCGCTCGCTCTCGGCCTCCTGCAGCAGGTTCATCAGCTTCTGCCGCCGGTCCGCCAGGATCTGCGGCATGCCCGCGAGCTCGGCAAGGGCGGCGCGGGTTTCCTCGCTGCGGGTTGTGAGCTGGGCGATCTGTTCGCTGGCGCGTTTGGCCCGTTCGCCCCACTGGCTGTGTTCTGCCGCGATCGCCGCAAGCCGTTCCGTGCGGGCCCTGGCTTCGCGCTCTAGCCCGTCATGGGTGGCGCGCGCTTCCGCATAGGCGGCCCGTTCCCGGTTGACCCCGTCGCGCAAGGCGGCGACTTCCTGGGTCAGTCCTTCCAGTTCCGGAATGGCCTGCAATTCGGCCTCAGCTGTGGCCAGGCTGCCGCGGCCTTCTTCCAGCGACTGGCCGATGCGGCGGATACCCTCGTCCAGGGCGCTGGTCTGGGCCAGACGTTCGGCGATCTGCCGCTCGTGCCGGGCAAGCGCCTGGCGCGAAACTTCAACTGAAGACGTCGCCGCCCGCCAGGCCTCGCGCTTTTCCCGTTCGCTCCGCGACCCCGCTTCGACCACCTGCCGGGCCGCTTCGAAGGTCCGGCTGAGGTCGGCCGCTTCGCGTTCGGCGGCCTGCAGTTCCACCTCGAGAAGCGCCAGGCGGTTGCCCTCGGCAAGGCGCTTGGCCGCCGCCGTCGGCGCCTCCGCCGTCGAGGTAAAGCCATCCCAGCGCCAGACGTCGCCTTCGCGCGAAACCAGCCTTTGCCCGGACTTGAGCTGCGCCTGCAGGGCCTGGCCCAGGGCGCGCGAGACAATGCCGGTCTGCGAAAGCCGGCGCGCCAGGGCCTGCGGCGCCTGGACGAAATTGGACAGCGGCTGCACCTCGCCGGGAAGCGCCGGCGCATCCGCCATCGGCGGCAGGCCGCGCCAATGCACCGGCGCCCCTTCATCCGAGGATGCATCGATGTCATCGCCAAGGGCCGCCCCCAGGGCCGCCTCATAGCCGCGCTCCACCTTGAGCTGGTCGACCAGGGCGGGCCACAGGCTGGTGTCGCTCGCCTTCAGCAATTTCGTCAGTGTACGGACTTCTGTCTGCAGGCGCTCGGCCTTGCGCCGCGCCTCGTCATGGGCGTGGCGGGCCGCCGCCTCGGCCTGGCGGGCGGCGCGAAGCTCGGCTTCCGCCGTGTTCGTTGCCGCTTCATTGGCCGCCAGAACGGCAACCGCCGCCTCCACCGCGGCCGCAAGTGTTGGTCCGTCGCCGGTGTTGCCCATCTGCTCGAGCAGGGCCTGGCGCTTTGCCGCGGTATCGGCGGCTTCCCGCTCGAGCCGAGCCATGCGCTGCCGCTGTTCGTCGATGGCGCGGGCAATGGCGCCGCGCCGCGCCGTCAGTTCCGAAAGCCGGGCCCCGGCCTGGTCGGCGGCTTCCTGGGCCGCGGCCAGGGAACTTGCGACGCTTTGCAGGGCAAGGGCCGCCTGGGCGCGCAAGTCGCCGTCATTGCCTTGCGCGGCCTTGAGCGTGGCTTCTTCTTCGACAAGGCGGGCGATCACGGCGTCGTTGTCGGCCAGCGTATCCTGCTCGCGCCCCAGGTCGGCAACCGCCTGCGCCAGCCGCTGCTCCAGTTCCTTGCGCCGTCCTTCAACCCGGCGCTCTTCCTCGTCGAGGCTGTTGCGTTCCACCGCCATGCGCTGCAGCACCGCGGCGCGGATGGTCTCCTGCTCGCGCAGGCCCGGCAGCTTTTCGCCAAGCTCGTCGCGCGCCCGCAAGCGTTCGGAGGCGGCCCGGGTGTTCTCCGCCAGGATGCGGGTGGATTCATCAAGGGCGGCGGCATCCTTCTGCGCGCTTTCCACCGCTTCCTTCCACGCCACATAAAGCCCCGCCGCTTCCAGCTTCCTGATCTCGGCCGAAACCAGCTTGTATTTCTGCGCCTGCCGGGCCTGCCGTTTCAGGCTGCCCAGCTGGGTCTCCAGTTGCGAGGTCACGTCCTCGAGGCGCACCAGGTTTTGTTCCGCCGCTTTCAGCTTCAGTTCCGCTTCGTGGCGGCGCGTGTGCAGGCCGGTGATGCCCGCCGCTTCTTCCAGGATCAGGCGCCGCGCCTGCGGCTTGGCATTGATGATCTCGGCAATCTGTCCCTGCCGCACCAGGGCCGGCGAGCGCGCCCCCGTGGACACATCGGCAAACAGCAACTGCACGTCGCGGGCCCGCACGTCCTTGCCGTTGATGCGGTAGGCCGAGCCCGCCTCGCGCTCGATCCGCCGCGAGATTTCCAGCACCTCGCTGTCATTGTAGTGGGGCGGCGCCGAACGGTCGTCGTTGGACATCGTCACCATGACTTCCGCCATGTTGCGCGACGGGCGCTGGGTGGTGCCGGAGAAGATCACGTCGTCCATGCCGGAAGCGCGCATGGATTTGTAGGAGCTTTCGCCCATCACCCAGCGCAGCGCTTCAAGCAGGTTGGACTTGCCGCAGCCGTTGGGGCCAACCACGCCGGTCAGGCCCGGTTCGATCAGAAGATCAGTCGGCTCGACGAATGACTTGAATCCGGAAAGCCGTAACCGCGTGAATTTCATTGTGCCTCAAATCCCAGTCCTAAGTCCCCTTCACAGGAGCAGCGGATCGATCTTCGCCCGGAAAGCCTCAATCGTGTTCCCCCCTTCAAATCTCTCGCCGTTCACGAAGAAGGTCGGGATGCCGGTGACGCCGAAGCCCTCGGCCTTGGTGCGCACCGCCAGGATATCCTTGGCCACCGCCTCATTCTTCATGCAGGCCTCGAAACTCTCCTGGGTAAAGCCGGCCTGCTGGGCAATCTTGTTGAGTCCGGCAAGCGGATCCTTCGTCCATTCCGGCTGGGTGGCGAAGAACACGTCGATCAGCGGGAAGTATTTTTCCTTCGGGGCGCAGCGCGCCAGCATGAAGGCCGCCAGGGCCGCATCCTGGTGCGGAAACTCGCGGAACACGAAACGGATCTTGCCCGTGTCGATGTAGTCCTTCTTCAGCGTCCCGAAGGTATCCAGGTAGAAGCTCCGGCAATGCGGGCAGGTGGCCGAGGCATATTCGATCACCGTCACCTTGGCCGTGTCGGAACCCATGACCATTTCGCCGAAGGCCGGCGGGTCATTGAGGCCCGTGAGGTCCTGCGCCAGGGCAGGGGTTGCGCCATGGCCCAGCGCCGCTGCGGCTGCCGAACCGAGAAGGAAGTCACGTTTGTTGAGCTTGATCATGAAATCTACCTACTAGATGTTGGAGGGGTGAACCAATTATTATTTGTCCTGTGGAGAACCCGGCCGCTTCGCCAGGGCCCCGGCGCCAAGCCGGTGCAGGGCGTCTTTCAGTTTTTCGTCGGCGATCGATTGAAGCTCCTCTTCAAGCGCCATTTCCATCTTTGAATCCAACGAATTATTATTGGATTTCAAATGTTTGTTGGCCGCCACAGGACCCTGCATGATCTTCACCGAAGTCACCGCGCCATAGCCGTAGAACTGGTTGATCCGCTCGATGATCTGGTGGCTCTGGTATTGCAGGTCGAGGCCGCGCCCGGCTTCGGCCCGGA
>CAZRZB010000106.1:0-9175 GCA_964604435.1 uncultured Aestuariivirga sp.
GCTTTTCGCCTTCGCCGCGCAGCCGCGAGAAGTTGGAGCCGGTGCCGGAGCCGTATTTGAACAGGCGCGCCTCGCGCACCCACAGGTCCATGATGCCGCCCTCGTTGACCAGGTCGTCGGCCACGCCCTGGATGAAGCAGGCGTGCGGCTGCGGGTGCTCGTAGGAGGATTTCGATTTGGTCAGCTTGCCGGTCTCATGGTCGACATAGAAGTGGCCCTGGCCGGGGCCGTCGATGCCATAGGCCCAATGCAGGCCCGTGTTGAACCACTGCGGGCTGTTCGGCGCGCACTTTTGCGTCGCCAGCATATGGCACAATTCGTCGTTGAAGGCGCGGGCGTCATCCTCGCTGTTGAAATAGCCGCCCTTCCAGCCCCAATAGGTCCAGGTGCCAGCCAGCCGGTTGAACACCTGCTTGGAACTCATCTCGCCGACAATGCGCTGCTTCTCCGGCAGGCTCTCGAGGGCCGCCTCATCGGCAACCGAGCGCCACAGCCAGGACGGAATGCTGGTTTCTTCGACGCGCTTCAGGCGGGCCGGCACACCGGCCTTGCGGAAATACTTCTGCGCCAGAATGTCGGTCGCCACCTGGCTCCACGAGGCCGGGACCTCGATGTTCTCCAGGCGGAAAACAATGGACCCGTCGGGGTTCTTGATTTCGCTGGTGGCCTGGCGGAACTCGATCTCCGCGTAGGCGTCCTGTCCGGCCTTGGTGTATTTGCGCTCGACTTGCATGAGTCCCTCGTTGTTCTTTCGTTTCGTTGCCGGGAGCGCACAAAAAAGCGCCCACGGAGCATGGTTTACCCGTGTCTGACGTCACAAACTTCCCTGCCCGGGAAACACTTGTTTCCCCGGAATTAAGGCCTTTGTTTTTGATTTTTTACACTTGAGAGACCTGAAGTTTCCTCCGCGTCTCCGTCCCACCGCCTTGAGGACTAAACTATTACACACCCCACCGGTCGTCAATAGCTAGTGTGTCAACAAAAGGTTAACGCTATATGTTGTGTCCACAGCTTGGTGTGCCCTGTGGATAACCGGATGATCATCCGATTCTGGGGACAAGCTCAAGTGTTTCATGGATTTTTCGAAAGGCTCCTTGTGGAAAACTGGCGCGGGCCAAAACCGTCAAGTCGTTAACCATGTTTTCAGACAGAATTAATTTTCTCCACGGCTCCCGCCTCGCTTGGCGGGGTGGCAATGCGAATCGAACCCATCAGGAAAAGAATGGGCAGCGCCATGGCCGTAATCGCGCTCACAACGATCCATGCCTCGTTGATGGCGGAGGTGAGACTTGCCTGCTGGATCACATCCATGATGCCCATCAGGCCGGTGGGGTCGAGCGGATCCGGCAGTTCGTCCACGCCGATGCCAAGGGCGGACGCTGCCTTCGCAGGGTCCGCCTTAATGAGCTCGACAAGCCGGTCGGCATGTTCGGGCCCACGCGAAAACACGATGGTGTCGATGAGGGCGATGCCGATCGCCCCGCCGAGGTTGCGCGCCAGGTTGAACAGGCCGCTGGCATCGGCAATGTTCTCGCGCGCAATGAAGCCCAGGGCAAAGCGGATGGGCGGCAGGATGCACAGGGCCACGAACGAACCGCGGATGACCTGCGGCCAGAACATCTCGTCATAGCCCGTGGCAAGCGTCTGGAAGCCGCTCATCAGTAGCCCCGCGGCGAAGGCCGCAAACCCAATTGCCGAAAGCAGGCGCGCATCCACATGGCGGTCGATTTGCACCACCACTGGCGCGGTCACCAGTTGGGCGATGCCGGTGACCAGGATGACCAGGCCAATGTCGAGCGGCCCCATACCGCGCACAAAAGCAAGGAAGAGCGGGAGCAGGTAGACCGAGCCAAACAGCCCGGCCCCCAGGATGAAACTGAGAATGCAGCCATAGGCGAGGTTGCGGTCGCGCAGCAGCACGAAGCTGATCGCCGGCTTCGGCCGGCGGATGGCGAGGACGGCACAAATGGCGAAGATGGCGAAACAGCCTAGCACCTGCGGCGCCAGCCAGCCCAGGTCAGGCGCATCCTTCAGACCGATCAGCAGGGCCGCAAGGCCAACCGCCACATACACCAGGGACATCCAGTCCAGCGTCCTGAACAGGTGCAGGCGGGTCGAACTGCGCGGCAGGCACAGCATGCCGATTGCCAGCGTCACGATGCCCGGCCCCACGTTGATCAGGAACAGCCAGTGCCAGGTGTAGTTCTCGGTGATCCAGCCGCCGGTGATGGGCCCCAGCGTTGGCGCCAGCACCGCAAGCAGGCCGCCGATTGTTGTCGCGATGGTTTGCTTCAGGCCCCGCCCGAAGAGCAGGAAGATGGCGGCAAACACCAGCGGGATGAGCACCCCTCCGGCAAAGCCCTGCAGCACCCGGAACACGATGAGCGAGACAAAGTCGTAGCTCAAGGCGCAGCCGATGGAGGCAAGCGTGAACGTGGTGATGGCACCTGTGAAAAGCCAGCGGATGGTGAAGACGCGAATCAGCAGTCCGGTGAGGGGAATGGAAATGATTTCGGCGATGAGATAAGTGGTCTGCACCCAGCTCATCCGGTCGGCGCCGATTTTCAGGGCGTCTTCAATGACCGAAAGCGAGGTGACCACCACCTGGATATCCAGGATGGCCATGAACATGCCAACGCATAACGCGCCGAAACCGAGCCACAGGCCCGCTGTGGCGGCAGGCGGCTGGGCCCTATGCGCATCCACGTCTTCCATCACCGCGCATGTTAGGTGAAAATCAGTCGGAATATCATCTTATTTCACCTGCGGCTTTGCGCCTTTCCCACAGAATCTTGCAATTTAATTTGGACTCATCAAATAGTTCTAGACAGGGGCATCGTCCTGCCCCCATTTGGCCCCCAACCGGACGACGAAGTCGAGCACCAGCCCCGCGACATGGACCATCTCCAGCCCTATCTTGATTATTTTTCCCAGAACCCGGGTTGGGCGGTCATTCTTGTCTTTCTCATTGCCTTCGGCGAAGCGCTTCTCATCATCGGCCTGTTCGTTCCCTCAACGGCCGTGCTGGTGGGTGCCGGCATTCTGGTGGGCTCCGGGCACTTGCCCTTCTGGCCGGTGTTTCTTGCCACCGCCATTGGCGCCATCGCCGGCGACCAGGTTTCCTATTGGGCCGGACGCTTCTTCGGCGAGCACCTGAAAAATCTCTGGCCCCTCAACCGCTTCCCGCAACTGGTGGTGCGCGGCGAGGACTTTGTCAGGAGCCACGGCGGAAAAAGCATAGCCCTTGGCCGCTTCGTCCCGGGCGTGAAGGCCGTGGTGCCCGGCATCGTCGGCATGCTCGGCATGAGCCAGCTTTATTTCATCACGGTCAATGTTTCATCGGGACTTGTCTGGACCGCCGCCCATGTCTTGCCCGGCATATTGATCGGGCAGGGCCTGGCCTTGGCCGGCGAACTCAGTGGCCACCTGGGGCTTGTCCTGCTTGAGCTCCTGGTCATCCTTGCCGTGGCTGGATGGCTCATCAGGCTTTTCGCGGCCGGAATGTCGCCCTATCTTGATCATGTCCTCGGCCGCATCTCGGCTTGGGCGAAAACCCGCGACAGCCGCTCCCTGCACCGTTTCGGGCGCGCCGTCGCGCCGGAGAATCCGCGCTCGCTGCTGATCATCTTCTTCGTCGCCATGCTGGTGCTGGCGCTGATCGGATTTATCGTCCTGCTGACCGGCATGGTCTCGCGCAACGCCATTTCCAATGCCGACGTCTCGCTCTTCAACCTGATGCGGGAAATCCGCAACGCCCCCGCCGACGAGTTGATGATTCCCCTGACCATGCTTGGCGACGGCATTGTGCTCACCGCCATGATGGCGGTAATTGTAGGCTGGCTCATGTGGCGCAAGGCCTGGCGTGCGGCCATTGCTTCGACGGCCATCTTCCTCGGCGGCAAGCTCTTTGCCATGCTTCTGAAATATGCCATCCACCGGCCGCGGCCCCTTGAGGCCTATGCCGGCTCGGAAGTTTTCAGCTTTCCCTCCGGTCACGCCACCATGGCGGCGATAACCTTCGGTATCCTGGCCGTGCTGGCAAGCCACGCCATGAACCGCTGGAGCAGGTCGCTGGTTTACGCCACCTGCGGGGTCATTGTCATTACCATTGCCTATTCGCGGCTCTATCTCGGCGTTCACTGGCTGTCGGATGTCCTCGGCGGCTTGATGTTCGGAGGCGTCATGGTGGCAGCCTTTGGGGTTGCCATCGAAGCCATCCCGCCGCGCCGGATCCTCCCGCTGGGTCTGCTTGGCGCCACCTTCATTGCCTTTGTGGCCACCGGGGCCGTGCATATCTCGGCCAACTACGAAGCGGCGGAGAAACTCTATGCCGCCCCCGAGCAGAACTATTCCGTAACCCAGATGGAGTGGGAAACCGGTGTCTGGCAGCGCCTGCCGGTCCGCCGCATCGATCTGGCCGGCAAGCCCGAAGAACCCTTCATCATGCAGTGGGCCGGATCGCTTGAGGAACTGCGGCGGCTCATGGAAGCGCGCAACTGGGTCTATTCGCCAAAATGGACCTGGCACGAAATCATTTCCAACCTCAATCTAAATGCGCAGCTTGCCGATGTGGCGCCCCGCCCGGCGCTTCATGCTGGCCTCAAGGCGAAATTGACCATGGTTCTTGCGCAAAAGGGCGAAAGCAACCGCCGCCTGGTCCTGCGGGCCTACAAGACCAATGCCATTCTCAAGGGCAATGCCGCAACTCCCATCTTCCTGATCAGCCTCACCCAGGAGAGTTTGCGCAAGAGCCTGCGAGCCTACGTCATTCCAACCCTTCTGGCCGCAGACCCCGCGCAAGTGGCTGAATTTGAGAACGCCATGCAACTGCCCCCGAATGCCCGCGTGGTCATTGGGCAGCGTCCGGACACGGGCGGCGAGGTGCGATTGGTCACCCTGCCGTGAGGCCAAATTGCCAGCTTTACGAACGCTGTCCATTGGGCCATATTCCGGCAAAATTTTGCAAGCGCAGGCGGACCCGGGAATGGATTTTTTGAAACAGCTTTTCACCTGGTGGAGCGGCCAGACCCTGGCCACCCGTTTCTTCACCTGGCGCAAGGGCAATCTGGTGGGCATCGATGCCGCGGGCAATCGCTACTACAAGGCGAAGTCCGCCATGCCTGATTCGATCGCAGAACGCCGCTGGGTGATCTTCAATGGCTATTCGGAAGCCTCCAGCATTCCGCCCGGCTGGCATGGCTGGATGCATCACCGGGTTGACAAGGTTCCCTCAGCTTCTGATGTGCCCGACCGTGACTGGCAAAAGCCGCACCAGCCGAATCTCACCGGAACCGCCAGGGCCTACCGCCCGCCCGGCAGCATCGTTGGCGCCGCCCGCCCGAAAAAACCCGCTCCCGGCTATCAAGCCTGGCGGCCGGAATAATTATTGGCGCCGGGGTACCGTATTTTCCAAGCGTTTCTGCTATTCTCGCAGCCTTGGATGTGAACACAGAATCAGGGGCCCGCTGGCATGAACAATTCAATGGTCGAAACCCTCATTGGCGCCGTGGTCATCGTGATCGCAGGCGCCTTCCTGACTTTTGCCTACAACATGCCGGGCATGGGCCAGGGAACCAGGGGCTATCTCATCTCCGCCGAATTTGACAATGTCGAAGGGGTCAATGTCGGCAGCGATATCCGCATGGCCGGGATCAAGATTGGAACGGTCACTGCCCAGTCGCTCAATCCGGAAAATTTTCAGGCCCTGATCACCATGAGCATTGATCCTGCCGTGCAGCTCAGCGACGACACCTCGGCCAAGGTGACTGCGGAGGGTCTGCTGGGCTCGAAGTTCATCGCGCTGGAGCCCGGCGGCTCGGATACCAAGCTGGGTCCCGGCGGCGTCATCAGCTACACCCAGGGGGCGGTCGATATCTGGTCGCTGATCAGCCAGGCCATGTTTGAAAAATCCGGCGCCAAGCCGCCTGAAACCGCGCCTCAGGCCCAGTAGGAATGGTCCGGCCTGCCGCCCTGGCTGCGGTTGCAGTTGTCGTGTTCTCGAGCCTCGCCCACGCCGACCGCGTCGCCAATCCGGTTGCCGTGTTCACCGGGCTGGACAAGATCACCGGCCTCACCACGACATTCGAAACCAGGGTGGGCGAGGCCAAGCAGTTCGGCGGCCTGATCGTCAAGGCCGATGTGTGCTATTCGCGCCCCGCCACGGAGGAGCCCAAGACCACCGCCTTTGTCGAAGTCGACGAAGTGCAGCTCGATGATTCGCTGAAGCGCATTTTTTCCGGCTGGATGTTTGCCCAAAGCCCCGGGCTCAATGCGGTCGAGCATCCCATTTACGACGTCTGGCTGATCAACTGCAACGACCCCGCCGCCCCGCCGCCCGCCGTCGAGGAGGTTCCAGATCTTTCAACCTTGCAGGATCAGATTGAGGAAGGCGATCCGCTGGATTAATCCGGCGAGGCGTAGTGCAGCACCAGTTCCGGATCGGCGTCGCCCGTGAAGGCATTGAAGTCGGCGGGCGCGGCAATGGCTGATGGCAGCAATTTTTTATAGTCCGCCTTCGGTACGGCAATGGCCCCCAGGGTTTTAAGGTGCGGGTTCATGAACTGGGCGTCAAGCAGCCTGAAGCCGCCCGCGTTGAGCCTTGCCACCAGATGCACCAGCGCCACCTTGCTGGCGTCGGTCGCCCGCGAAAACATGCTCTCGCCGAAGAACGCCGCCCCGAGTTTCACCCCGTAGAGTCCGCCCACCAGCTTGCCGTTCTGCCAGCATTCCACCGAGTGGCAATGGCCCAACGTGTGAAGCTGCGTATAGAGCTTGCGGATGCGCGCGTTGATCCAGGTCAGCTTGCGGTTGCTGGTTCTTGCGGCGCAGGCTGCAATGACCTCGGAGAATGCCGTATCGATGCGGATTTCAAAGGCCTGTTTGCGCACCTGCTTGCGCAGCGAGCGCGAAATGCGCAGGCCTTTCAGCGGGATCACCCCGCGCTCATCCGGTTCGACCCAGTAGAGCGCGTTGTCCTCGGCCGTTTCCGCCATGGGAAAAATCCCCACCGCATAGGCCTCCAGCAGAATCTTGGGCGTGATGGTGGTCACTAGGCATTCCGTGCGAGGAAATTCTCCAGCCAGTGGATGTCATAGTGCCCGTCGATGATGTCGGGCTCGGCCAGCAGGCGCTGGAACAGGGGGATTGTCGTTTCAACCCCCTCGATCACGAACTCGCCCATGGCGCGCTTCAGGCGCATCATGCATTCGGTGCGCGACTTGCCGAAGACGATCAGCTTTCCGATGAGGCTGTCGTAATAGGGGGGAATCCGGTATCCCGCATAGAGGGCCGAATCAACCCGCACCCCCAGGCCGCCGGGAAAATGCACCGCGTCCACCCGGCCGGGCGAGGGAACAAAGGTCCTGGCGTTCTCGGCGTTGATCCGGCACTCGATGGCATGCCCGGAAAACGTGATGTCGCTTTGCGTGTACTGCAGCTTGGTGCCGGCCGCCACGCGGATCTGCTCCTGCACCAGGTCAAGCCCCGTGATCATCTCGGTCACCGGATGCTCGACCTGCAGCCGGGTGTTCATTTCGATGAAATAGAACTCGCCGTTCTCATAGAGGAATTCGATGGTGCCAACTCCCTCATAGGAGATGTCGGCCATGGCCTTGGCCACCCGCGCCCCGATCTGGTCGCGCTGGGCTGAGTTCAGGGCAGGGGAATGGGCCTCTTCCCAGATTTTCTGGTGCCGGCGCTGCAGCGAGCAATCGCGCTCGCCCAGATGCACCGCGTTGCCCTGTCCGTCGCCCAGAACCTGGATTTCGATGTGGCGCGGCAGTTCCAGGTACTTTTCGATATAGACCTCGTCGTTGCCGAAGGCCGCCTTGGCCTCGGTTTGCGCCGTGCGCAGGGCGATTTCCATGTCACTGTCGTTGCGGGCAACCTTCATCCCGCGCCCGCCGCCGCCGGCGGTTGCCTTGATGATCACCGGATAGCCGATGTCGCGGGCAATGCGCTTGCCTTCGTCGATGTCGCTCACCCCGCCGTCGGAGCCGGGAACCACCGGAATGCCAAGCGCCTTGGCCGTCCGCTTGGCTTCGATCTTGTCTCCCATGGTGCGGATGTTTTCCGCCGAGGGACCGATGAACTTGATTCCATGTTCGGTCAGGATTTCCGCGAACTTGGCATTCTCCGAAAGGAATCCGTAGCCGGGATGCACCGCATCCGCGCCGGTGATCTCGCAGGCCGAAACGATGGCCGGAATGTTGAGGTAGCTGTCGCGCGCCGGCGGCGGCCCGATGCATACGCTCTCATCGGCGAGGCGCACATGCATCGCGTCGGCATCCGCCGTTGAATGGACGGCAACCGTCTGGATGCCAAGTTCCCGGCAGGCGCGGAGCACCCGGAGGGCTATCTCGCCGCGGTTGGCAATGAGGATTTTGTCAAACATCACTCACTCGATCGTCACAAGTGATTCGCCATATTCGACCGGGTCGCCATTCCCCACATGAATGCGGATGACCTTGCCCGCTATCGGCGATGGAATCTGGTTCATGGTTTTCATCGCTTCGATGATCAGCAGGGTCTGCCCGGCTTTGACTTCCGCACCCACCTCGATGAAATTCGGATTACCGGGGGCCGAGGCCAGATAGATGGTGCCAACCATGGGGGACTTTACGATGCCGGCATGATCGGCGTCGGAATTCCTGGCCAGGACGGGCACGACGACCGGCGCGGGTGCTGGCGCATGATGCGCCGGGGCAGGCGGTGTCACCGCCGCAACGGCCGTCATGGTCCGCGACACCCGCACCCGCGAACCCTTTTGCTCAAGCTCGATTTCAGAAAGCCCCGTGTCGTTCAGGATCTCTGCCAGGGTCCGGATGAGCTCCAGTTCCGGGCTGGAAGATGCTGTCTGGCCACGCGTTGGCGGCGTTTTTTTTGCGGGCATTCTGCTACCCCTTTCCGTTTGCTTTGAGAATTTGCATGATCCCGTCGAGGGCCATTTCGTAGCCCTGTCCACCAAAGCCGCAAATGACCCCGCGGGCAACAGGAGAGATGTAGCTGTGATGGCGGAACGGCTCGCGGGCATAGACGTTGGACAGGTGGACTTCGATGGCCGGGATGTTCACCGCCTTGAGCGCGTCGTGGAGCGCTACCGAGGTATGCGTATAGCCGGCTCCGTTGATGATGATGCCGGCTGCCTTGCCTTGCGCCTCGTGCACCCAGCCGATCA
>CAZRZB010000107.1:0-9164 GCA_964604435.1 uncultured Aestuariivirga sp.
GTGCTCGCCGGAATTCCGTGAAAGGTGAGTTTTGGATTAGCCGGTTGCGTTTTGGGCCGGGAATGGATTTGACCTGTTCCGACAAGGGTTGCAGGGACGCGGCCCTGCCGGAACGATATAGGAGTGGAACAGCATGATGCGTCGTATGGCGGCTTTCAAAATTGCGGCGGTTTGCTGCTGCTTTCTGGCACTGGCGGCGTGCTCGAAGAAGAATACGCCCGACCTGGAGGCCGGCACCGGCGGCGCTGCGCAGGCCAGGCCCGGTTCCGAGCAGGATTTCGCCACCAATGTGGGCGACCGCATCTATTTCATCGTTGATCAATCGGATTTGACTCCCGAAGGCCAGGAGATCCTGACCAAGCAGGCCCAGTGGCTGCAGCAATATCCCAATGTCCTTGTCCAGGTGGAAGGCCACTCGGACGAGCGAGGAACGCGCGAATACAATATCGCGCTTTCCGCCCGGCGCGCCACCGCGACCCGAGAGTTCCTCATTGCCCAGGGGGTGAATCCGAAGCGGATTTCCTCGATAGCCTATGGCAAGGAACGTCCGGCCGCCCTGTGCGACGCCGAGCAATGCTGGTCACAGAACCGCCGCGCGGTAACAGTGATTACTGGCGGGGCAACCTGAGCCATTCATCTGTGGCAGTCTGGCAACAGTGCCGGACTTTCCATGGCGCGATGCTGGCGAAGCCTCAATTTCACCCCGATTCAGGCCAAGTTGCAGTCTAGAAATGCAGCCATGCCCGATTGCCATTGCAGTGGTTAGAAACATGTCAAACGCCCTAAAATCCTCATTCATCGCGGTTTTGCTGATGGGAACCGCGATTATTTCGCCGGTTCAGGCGCAAACGGCTGAAGAACTCGCCTCGCGGCTCAACCAGATGGAAGAGCAGATGCGCCTCCTCGTTGGCCAGGTGGAAGAGCTTACCTATTCAGTGAAGCAGTTGCAGGGCCAGTTGAAGAACGGGGCAAATGCCGGGGCAACTGGGCCGCTGAAACCGAAGAAAGTGGCGGAGCAGCCAGCGGCTGCCGCGCCGGGCATTGAGCAGATCGGCGAGGCACCCGCAGCCGGCGAGGAAACGACAACGACGGTTATCGGGCCAGATGGCACGGAGCAGCAGGTTGCCATTCTGAAGGCGCCAGGCCCCAAGATCCTGGGCACCATGGAAAGCAATGCGGCGGTCACCAGCCCGGACGATGGCGGCTTCCAGGGCAAGGTGCTTGTGCCGCTTGGCGGGGCCGAGGACCAGCCGGTTGAACAGGGCAATGCAACGGTTGATCCCGATGCCATTGAAACCGTGTCGCTGGCACCAGAATCCCCCGAGGCGCTTTACGAGCGTTCGAATGAAAGCCTGCTGCGCCGCCAGTTCGGCGATGCGGAGGCAGGCTTCAGCAGTTTCATCGGCAAGTATCCGGACCACAGCCTGGCGGGCAGCGCCCAGTACTGGCTGGGGGAAACCTTCTATGCGCAAGGGGACTACCGGCAAGCCGCACAGAACTTCCTGCATGGCTACAAGAATTATCCAAAGAGCAGGCGGGCCCCAGACAGCCTGCTGAAGCTGGGCATTTCACTGAACAAGCTTGGCCAGAGGCAGCAGGCCTGCGCGGCGTTCGGAGCCCTGGGCGGTGAATTCCCCAACGCCGTCGATGCCAAGAAGCGGGCCCAGGCGGAATCCAAGCGTGCGGGCTGCTGAGGCAGAGCCTCGTAGCTATACAGAGCAGGATTGCGATAATCTTTTCGCGGAAGTCCGCGATGAGCGCCGTATTGCCGTGGCCGTTTCGGGCGGCTCGGACTCGATGGCCCTGTTGCGGCTGGTTACAAAGTGGGCGGGTGAGCCAGTCGAGATTCCAGTTTTGACCGTCGACCATGGCTTGCGTCCCGAGGCCGCGGCTGAAGCGGCGAAGGTTGCCGATTGGTGCGCCAGACTGGGACTTGAGCATCACACATTGCGCTGGGAGGGCCCTAAACCCAAGACAGGCCTGCAGGCCAAAGCGCGGGTGGCGCGCTACGATCTTCTGAGCAAGTGGTGCCGTGAGCATGGCATTCGCGTCCTGCTCACCGGCCATACGGTTGATGATCAGGCGGAGACCGTTCTGATGCGGCAGGCGCGAACCGATACGGCGGAAAGTTTGGCGGGGATTTGGAAGACAGCTGTCTGGGGTGGCGTGCAGCTGTTCCGGCCCCTGTTGGAGCAAAGCCGGGCAGACCTGCGGGCCTATCTCCAGGGGATCGGCCAGCCATGGATTGATGATCCCAGCAACGAAGACGTGAAATTCGAGCGCGTGCGGGTGCGCCAGGAACTGGCCCAGGGCAGCCAGTCACGCCAGCGGAAACTGGAACTGGCCGAGATAGCCGAGCGGTCGAGCCGGACGGCGCGGGCCCTGGCGCATGCCGTGGCGCAATGGCTCGACCAGCAACTGACGTCCTTCCCCGAAGGCTTTGGCGCAATCCCGCGGGCCGGGTTTCGTAAAATCGACCCCGAGGTGCAAAGGCGGGTTCTGCAACAACTGATCCTGGCCTATGGGGCAGGGATCCGGGCCCAACCCGGCGAACTTGACCATCTGGCCAGATGGATCACGGGCACGGATAATTCGCGCCGGACCCTGGGCGGGGCGATCTTTGCCTGCCGCCAGTCAAGCATCATGATCGGCCGTGAATGGGCCCGGATTTCCCCTGTCCCGGTCTTTGTCCCTGATTCAGGGATGATTGTGTGGGATGGCCGGTTTCAGGTGCAGGCGCCGCCGAAGTCGGAGATTGTTCCACTGGGATATCTCAAGAATGTGCCGCGCCGGGAAGACCTGCCGCATTTTGTCCAGCAGGGCCTGCCAGCCGTCATTCTCGAGGATCAGGAGGTTGCCATTCCGCACCTGGGCCTGGGGCGCGGCGTTTCGGCAAAATTTATCGGCCATTTACGATAGTTCGACGCTTGGAATTGGGGTAATCCCATCCTATGTTACACTTAAAGTTTGGGTCGATTGCCCCGGCAGCCAAGACGGCTGGCACGGGAGATTTGAGGGTTCATTGTATCAGTTCCGAAATTTTGCCGTGTGGATCGTCATCGCGCTCCTGTTGTTTGCATTATTCAGCCTGTTTCAAGGCCAGGTAGGCGGACCCAGCTCTCAGGAAATCAGCTATTCCCAGTTCTTTGACCGGGTGAATTCCGGCGAGATCAAAGGGGTGACCTATTCGGGTGAATCGATTACCGGCAAACTGACCGACGGCAAGAGCGTCCAGGCCTACGGCATCTTCACTGAAGAAGACCTGAAGAGCATGCGTCAGAGGGGTGTTGAAGTCAGTTTCCGCCCGCAGCAGACTGATTCGCTTCTCAGCAACGCCTTGATCTATTGGCTGCCGATGCTGCTGCTTGTCGGCGTCTGGATCTTCTTCATCCGGCAGATGCAGTCGGGCTCCGGCAAGGCCATGGGCTTTGGCAAGTCCAAGGCAAAACTGCTGACCGAAAAACAGGGCAGGGTGACCTTCGATGACGTGGCCGGTGTCGACGAAGCCAAGGAAGATCTTGTCGAGATTGTCGACTTCCTCAAGGATCCGCACAAATTCCAGCGCCTCGGCGGCAAGATTCCAAAGGGTGCGCTTCTCGTCGGCCCTCCGGGAACCGGCAAGACGCTTCTGGCGCGCGCCATTGCGGGCGAGGCCAATGTTCCCTTCTTCACGATTTCCGGTTCTGACTTTGTTGAAATGTTCGTGGGTGTCGGTGCCAGCCGGGTACGCGACATGTTCGAGCAGGCCAAGAAGAATGCCCCGTGCATCATCTTCATCGATGAAATTGACGCGGTTGGCCGGCACCGTGGCGCAGGCCTCGGCGGCGGCAACGACGAGCGCGAACAAACGCTCAACCAGTTGCTGGTCGAGATGGATGGCTTTGAAGCCAATGAAGGCGTGATCCTCATTGCCGCGACCAACCGGCCGGATGTGCTGGACCCAGCCTTGCTGCGCCCGGGCCGCTTCGACCGGCAGATCGTGGTGTCCAATCCCGATGTCCAGGGCCGCGAGAAGATTCTCAAGGTGCACATGAAGAATGTGCCGCTGGCGCCGGACATTGACGCCAAAGTCATCGCGCGGGGGACGCCCGGATTCTCCGGCGCCGACCTTGCCAACCTGGTCAACGAGGCCGCCCTGCTTGCGGCGCGGCGCAACAAGCGCGTGGTGACCCAGGCCGAATTCGAATATGCCAAGGACAAGGTGATGATGGGGGCGGAGCGCCGCTCCATGGTCATGAGCGAGGAAGAGCGCCGCAACACGGCCTACCACGAGGCGGGCCACGCCATTGTGGGCCTCACTGTACCCTATGATCCCTTGCACAAAGTCACCATTATTCCGCGTGGACGGGCCTTGGGCGTGACCATGAACCTGCCGGAAGGCGACCGTCACAGCCGCACCCGCGAATGGTGCGAAGCGCGGATGGCCGTGCTTTTTGGCGGCCGCGAAGCGGAGCTCATCCTCGGCGGCGAAAAGAACGTCACTAATGGCGCCAGCGGCGATATCCAGATGGCGACGCAGCTGGCGCGCGCCATGGTGACCGAGTGGGGCATGTCTGACAAGCTCGGGCGGGTCCGCTACAATGGCAACGAGCAGGAAGTTTTCCTCGGCCATTCGGTGACCCAGACGAAGAATCTCTCGGACCAGACGGCGAAGCTCATCGACGAAGCCATCCGCGACCTCATCCAGACGGGCGAGGCGACGGCCAAGAAGATTCTCGCCAAGCGCCGTGCCGATCTCCATGCGGTTGCCAAGGCCCTCCTTGAACTGGAAACGCTTTCCGGCGACGAGGTGAAGAAAATTCTCTCGGGCGGCACCATCGACCGTGATGACGATGCGGCGCAGAAGAAGGCAGGCCGGAAACCGTCCTCCTCGGTTCCACGGGCCGGCGGCGCCAAGCGCGGGACCAGCGGTTCGGGAGATTTGGAACCGCAGCCCCAATCCTAGATGAGAAGGACTTACTACCGTCCGCTTGGTCTTTGCTACGGTTCCGACGCGGAGCAGCTCATAGCGCAGCGCCGGGCCGGGCGTCTCGGGGGCAGTTCCGCCATCGGGTTCACGCTGGTCGAGCGCATTGTTCGCGATGACAAGTCGGTGGACAGGGAAATCATTCCGTATACGGATGGATTCGATACCATCGAACGGCCACGCGGCGCATTTGCGGGGTTGATGCTGGATGGCCCCAGGATCATGGGCATCGTGAATGTAACCCCCGATAGTTTTTCCGACGGCGGCTGGCATGGCACTTCGGAGGCGGGTGTTTCCCATGGATTGGCCCTGGCCGGGGAAGGAGCCCATATCCTGGACATTGGCGGGGAATCGACGCGGCCCGGTTCGGATGCCGTGTCAGCGGATGAAGAACTGTCCCGTGTCATTCCAGTGGTGAAATTCCTGAGCGGTGCGGGCCATGTGGTTTCGATCGATACGCGAAAAGCCGCCGTGATGCGCGAAGCCGTCAAGGCTGGCGCCACCATTATTAACGACGTTTCGGCCCTGCAGCATGACCCGGACAGCCTCCGCACGGTTGCCGACCTCAAGGTTCCCGTCGTCCTGATGCATGCCCAGGGCGACCCCCGCACCATGCAGCTCAACCCCCGCTACGATGATGTGGCGCTTGATGTTTACGATCAGCTGGAGCAGCGGGTCATGGCGTGCGTGCAAGCCGGAATTCCGCATTCGCATATTGCCGTTGATCCGGGCATTGGTTTTGGCAAGACCTTCCGCCATAATCTTGAGCTGCTAAGCCAGATAACCCTGTTTCACGGTCTCGGCGTCGCTGTGCTTGTCGGCCTGTCCCGGAAAGGTTTCATTGGCGCGCTGACGGGTGAGAAGGTTGCCGGAAACCGGGCTCATGGATCGGTGGGAGGCGCAGTCCAGGCGGCGCTCAATGGCGTTCATATTCTGCGCGTGCATGACGTTAAGGCAACGGTTGAGGCCCTGGCCGTGGCGCTCGCCGCGACGGATCCGGGGTCCACGGATTTTTAAGTTTGGCCATCTATAGGCAAGCCAGTGAAGGGAATAACTGATGGGCAGGAAATACTTCGGGACTGATGGGGTTCGCGGCCGGGCCAACAGCGGCTCGATGACCGCTGATATGGTCTTGAAGATCGGCATGGCCGCGGGGAACCTCTACCGCCGCGGAAACCATCGTCACCGCGTGGTGATCGGCAAGGATACGCGGCTGTCCGGCTACATGATCGAGCAGGCCCTGACGGCCGGCCTCCTGGCCGCCGGCATGGATGTGTTCCTGCTCGGCCCGGTGCCGACGCCCGCCGTCGCCATGCTGACGCGTTCGATGCGCGCCGATCTCGGCGTGATGATATCGGCCTCGCACAATCCCTACTATGACAACGGCATCAAGATTTTCGGTCCCGACGGCTACAAGCTTTCCGACGCGCAGGAACTCAAGATCGAAGCCATGGTGGAAGGTCGCGAGGCCATTCCGGTGGCCAACTCCGACGAGATCGGCCGCGCCACGCGCATCGAGGACGCCGGGGCCCGCTACATCGAATTCGCCAAGCGGACCTATCCGCGCGAATCAAACCTGGGCGGCTTGCGCATTGTGATCGATACGGCCAACGGCGCCAGCTACAAGACAGCGCCCACGGCCCTGTGGGAGCTGGGCGCGGAAATCATCCGCATCGGCGATGCTCCCAATGGCTTCAACATCAACGAGAAGTGCGGCTCCACCGCCCCCTATGTCATGTGCGAGAAAGTGCGCGAGACGCGCGCCGATATCGGCATTGCCCTTGATGGCGATGCCGACCGGGTGATGATTGCCGACGAGCAGGGGCAAGTCATCGACGGCGACCAATTGATGGCGCTGATCGCCACCTCACTGCATGGGCGCGGACAGCTTGCCGGCGGCGGGCTGGTTGCGACGGTCATGTCCAACCTGGGGCTTGAACGTTTTCTTGCCGCGAAGGGACTTTCCCTGGCGCGCACCAAGGTTGGTGACCGCTATGTCGTTGAGCACATGCGGGCCCATGGTTTCAATGTCGGCGGCGAACAGTCGGGCCATATCATACTTTCGGATTTTTCGACGACGGGCGATGGCCTGCTGGCGGCGCTGCAGGTTCTGGCGGAAGTCAAGCGCGCCGGAAAACCGGTGAGCGAAGTATGCAAGATGTTTGTGCCGGTCCCGCAAGTCCTGAAGAATGTGAAGTTCAAGAGCGGCAAGCCACTGGAGGAAGCTGCAGTGAAGGATGCCATTGCCGCGGCGGCATCGCGCCTTGGAAATGCGGGACGTCTGGTTATCCGCCCCTCGGGGACCGAGCCCCTCATCCGCGTCATGGCGGAAGGCGATGACGCGCGCCTGGTGAATGCCATTGTCGACGACCTGTGCGGGGTTATTTCGAAGGCGGCAGCCTGAAGCCGCTCCAGCGGCTGATGGCGATGCCGGAGAGAATGAGGGCCAGGGCGAAGGCGAGGTTGACGCTCAGTGGCTCGCGCATCAGCAGGGCGCCGAAAAGCAGCGCATAGACGGGCACGAGGTAGTTTGAATAGGCTACAAAGCTGGGGCCTGCCCGCTGTATCAACACATACATCAGGAGCGAGGCAAAGGCCGTGGGGAGAAGCCCAAGGCCGGCGACGGACCAAAGCGCCACGCTTGGAATCCCCCGTGGATCGAGCGGATCGGTCAGGCCCGCGAAGATCAATCCCATGGCGGCGGCGGCTGCACACACGGCTGCCGTCTGCAGGATGGGATTGCTGAAACCGAAGCGCTTGGCGGTCACGCCATGAATGGAATAGCACAGGCAGCCGAGGAGAATGGCGAGCTCACCGGCGAGCGCTTCGCCTGACATCGACAGGTTGAGGATTGCCTTTGGACCGATGAGCACAAAGATGCCGGCAAAGCCCAGGACAAAGCCCAGCGCCTTCGGCACGGTAAGCCGTTCGTTGGCGAGAAAGAAGTGGGCCAGGACCACGAGAAAAAGCGGGATGGTTCCCATCAGCAGGCCGGATACGCCGGACGGCACAAAGTTTGTCCCCCAACTGATCAGAAAGAAGGGTGCTGCGTGGCCGATGAGGCCGAGCCAGGAATATCGGGCCCAGGTTTCCTTCGGCAAGTTGAAGTTGTGGCCGCGCAGCATTGCATAGGGAACGAGCACACAGGCCGCGATTGCCAGCCGCAGGGCCATGATCCAGGCCGCGCTGAGATGGGCCACCGCGATCTTGGTCATGGCAAAGGATGAGCCCCAGGCCACAATGAGGCCGGCAAGAATCAACCAGTCGAGCAGGGCGGTTCGTTTTTCCATAGGGGCCGTTGCTTGTCTTATGGTTGGCGTCCAGTCAACAGATTGGTTCAAAATGTAACAATTTGCTGTGCTCTTTTGGTAACATTCGGCAACTGTCACTTTGTCGCCGCATTGATGCCCGTGTTGGGCCATTTGCGGCCGTTAGATTCAGAACATCGGACGATTTTTTGGAGGATGGTGATGAAGGCGTTCAAGATTTCCCTTTTGGCTTCCCTGCTGTTGTTGCCTGTAGCCGTCTCGGCACAGGCCGCGGATTTGGACCCGGCAGCACCCCTAAGCGAAAGCGAAGCCATGGGGCTTTATCTCCGGGGTGATCTCGGCTGGTCATTCCTTGAGTGGAGCGGCGGCGGTGATGACAGCGGGCTGAGCCTGGGTGGCGGTGTGGGCTACCAGTTCAATGACAACATGCGGGCCGATGTAACGGTCGACTGGGCCGGCGACTATGATGTTGCCCCCGGCGCCGACATGAGCACCACGACGGTTCTGGGCAATCTCTATTTTGACTGGGCCAATGACTCGGCCTTCACGCCCTATGTGGGCGCCGGACTCGGCTACGGCTGGGTGAACGACACGCCATCAGGAGACAAAAGCGGCATTGCCTATGGCCTGACCGCCGGGGTTGCCATGACTCTCACGGACAGCGTGGATATTGATGTCGGCTATCGTTTCCGCGATACGCTGGTTTCCGGCTCGGATCCGCAGGAACATATCGTTTCCACAGGTGTGCGCTTCTCATTTTGATAGACAATCACTGAATTACCTTCAGCAAGCGGCGGCGGGGCAACCTGCCGCCGTTTTTGCTCGTAAAAGAGTCGCAGTTGACCTCCAGGCTTTGCTGCCCCATAAGCGTTGTGGGCTAACCCTCCCCAACGAGGGTCAGTCCATCTGCAAGGATGGAGAACAAGATG
>CAZRZB010000108.1:0-9140 GCA_964604435.1 uncultured Aestuariivirga sp.
CGCCGGCCGGCAGCACTGCCTATAATCTCTCAGCCCACGGACCAATTCTCCCCGTGAACGCCCCGTTGCTGGCACTCACACCGATCAGCGCCTTCAGGCCGCGGCGCTGGCGCGGCGCCGTCCTGCCCCACGATGCCAAGGTCACCATTACCGTGCTCGAGCCCGACAAGCGCCCGGTGGCCGCGGTGGCCGATCATGTCGAAGTGCGCCATGTAAAGGTGGTTGAAATCGCCGAAGACAAGAAGCGCTCGGTCAAACTCCTCTTCGACCCCGGCCACAGCCTCGCCGAGCGCGTCCTCAACGAGCAGTTCAAGTTCTAGGCGGCGCGCACCATCTCCCTGCTTCCCATCATGCCCGCGCTCGACACGGGCATTTCCATCTTGCAAAGAGGATGACCGCGTCAAGCGCGGTCATGATGAGAAAATGGATGCAGGCAGAATAAATGTTAGGCGGCGCGCACCAGGTCGGCGCGCAGGCGCTTGGCGATCTTGCGCACCCTGTCCTCGGCGAAGCGTCCGATGAACTCCAGGTTCTTGCCGCGCTCGCCGCTTTGCATGTTTTCATAGCGCGTCATCAGCGCCTCGATCAGCCGCCGGCCGAAGCCCTCGGGGTCAAGCGCAAGCCCCTCATCCCGGGCATCCTTCATCACGTCGCAGGCCGCCATCAGCAGGCCGTAGCAGGATTGCGGCAGGCCCGATTTGCCGTGTAGCGATTTCAGTCCCATGAAGCCGCGGCCCAGCATCAGGTCATGGGCCCTGGCCAGGCTCACCCCCGCCAGATGGGCCAGCGACCACTGCACCATTTTCATTTCGCCGATCGCCGCCGCCCGCAGGATGATCGACGGCGTCAGCATCTTTTTCGACACCAGAAAGGGAATGGCACGCGCCAGCTCGTCGTTGCTGGCTTCCACCAGGATGCGCAGGATGGCCGTTTCCTCGGCGTCCGCCACCAGCTCGCAGGCCTCATTGTCGTTCATCCAGCCGCGTTCCGCCATCAGCTGCTGCATCCGGTTGGAGGCGCGCTTGGCCTGCAGGATGCGGATGTCGAGCGGCAAGTTCGGGCGGGCCAGCAGCAGTTCAAGCATTTCGGGAACCTGGCCGAAACGCGTGTAGAGCCCGTGGTAGGCCCGGTCATCGAGGTGCAGCGCCGGATTTTCAAAGAGCCGCAGGCAAACCTCGAGCGGCGCCGATTTCACCACATGGGCCATGGCCTCGGACGAAAAATCGGAGCGCAGCACCACTGTCTGCTGGCGCGCCGCGTCACCCACCCGCAGCACCGCCAGCATGTGCCAGGGATTGAGTGCCGGCGTTGCCGCGAGAAACGGCAGGGCCACGTCATCGTCATCGGCAATGATGGAAAACAGGATATCGGCATGGAGGTTCACCAGCCCCGCCAGGCCGTTGGCAAGCGTGCGCCGCACCTCCTTCTCCGGATCCACCGAGAGCTTCAGCACCACGGGCACGACCTGCGCCACGTCCGCCTTGGAGCTGTCCTCGGCGCACATCAGGCCGGCAAGCTGCAGCGCCAGCTTGGTGCGCGCCATCGCGTCGCCGTTTTCGATCACGTCCAGGAATATGGTGGTGTCCAGGCCGGGTTTCGGTTCAACACGCATAACGGAGCCAATCAATTCGTCATCAGATTGACCGAGGCTACGGGGCAAGCCTTAAGATTTGGTTCACCATGTCTCTTGCGGAAGCCTTGAGCGGCTTCAGATCACGCCGGCCTGGTGCAGCTTGAATTCCAGGAGTTCCAGGTCGAAGGGCTGCATGAGAAAATCCGCCGCTCCCTCGAGGATCGATTGGCCGATGGCCTCGGCATCGGGCTCATTGGCGTAAAGGATCACCACCGGCTTCTTGCCCCGCGCCGACTTGCGCATCCCCCGGATGAAGTCGCTCGGCGCCATGCCGCCCGGCGCCGCGGCCATCACCACAACGTCGGGAAAATTGTCATTGCAGTATTTGAGTCCATCATCGGCGGCGGCGCGTTCGGCAAAGTTCAGGCCGAGATCGCCGAGCAGCTGCGATACGCGCCTGCGCTCCGTTGCGTCCCTGTCGATCAGAAGGCACTTAACCATGCTGAGTTTTCCTTGCCGTTTCGGGGGGAGGCCGGCTCCCAACAAGTCCCGATGACTGACTCCTGAACCCTGGCTGGTTAATGAGACGTTAAACACCTTATCCACAATTTATCCACACCCTATAAGCCACTGACAACCCAAAGCAAATCACGGTTATCAACAGCTATTAAAACTGTGGCCAGAATAGGACGCCCCGTCCCGTTCGGGACTCGCGCCGCGACTCAGTGCCTCCGCCGGGCAATCCCACGTTGCGCAATTACGGCAAAATCAAGTTGAAGTATCCGCGCCCCAGCACTACGGCCGGCCGCCGGGCAGAATCGCCCCGGCCCTACGAGGGCCGCCGCATCCGCCAGACATCGTCGATGGTGGCGTATTCGGCATAGCCCAGGCGCGTGATCATTTGCATGGCGCCGCTGTTGACCCGGCCGTTCTCGATGTACCGGTCATCGATGTGAACGCCGACGACACGCCCGATGGCGAGCCAGTTGGAAACCCTGCCCTGGTCATCGGGCAACTCCACCGTCTTGAACAGCCGGCACTCCAGGCAGGCCGGGCTCTCCGCCACCCGCGGCGGCTTGATGAAGTGGCAAGGCGCCTTGGTCAGGCCGGCAAGTTCGAATTCATCGACCTCCGGAGAAACCACCGCGGAGCTCATGTTCATCGCTTCGCGGATGCCATAGGTGGCCACATTCACGGCAAATTCTCCCGTCGCCTCGATGTTCCGCAAACTGTCCTTGTAGCCGGTGGAGCCGAAGACAACATAATGCGGGCGTTCCGATACGATATTGAAGAAGCTGTAGGGGGCGAGATTGGCAATGCCGCCGGCCGACAGGGTTGAAAGCCAGCCGACCGGCCGCGCCACCAGCGCCTTGATCGGATCGGCCTCCAGCCCGTGCTCGTTGCGGATGGCGTCATAGAACATCTCAGAGGGATCTCAGCAGGGCGGGCAGGTCGGCGATGCTGTGCAGCGTGTGGTCGGCAAGATGGGCAATATCGCTGTGCTCCGCGTTGCCGCTGAGCACCGCGATGGCCAGCCCCGCCCCGCCGTTGCGGGCTTCCTCCATGTCATGGGCATTGTCGCCCACCATGGCAATCTCCGCAGGCTTCACCCCGACGGTGCTGGCGAAGCGCCGGATCATGTCGCCCGATGGCTTGGGCGTCGATACGATGTCGGCGGCAATCACGTCGTCGAAAAGCTCCAGCACGCCCAGATGGCTGAGATGGTTGCGGGCGCTGTAGTGGCTGTCGTTGGTGGCGAGGCCCACATGCAGCGCCATCTGCTTCAGTTCCTGGAGCAGCGGCACGAGCGGCATAAGGGGTTTGAGCAGGGACTTCGACAGCGGCGCATAGTCGACATCGATCATCCGCACCTTTTCCTGTGCCCCGGACTCGTCGAGCCCCGGCCACCAGTAATCGATGAGCTGGCGCGTCGTCCCCGCCGCCAGGACGGAGTTGGCCGTGAATCCGTCCGTACCCGGATCATATCCCACCTGCGCCATCATCGCGTCGGCCTCGGCGGGGCCGATGCCGAACTGCTCGCACAGCATCTGCCGGTAGATCGGCACCCAGGTGCCGTTGACGTCGATCAGCGTGCCGTCCTTGTCAAACAGGACACCGCGGATCGTCATGGCTTCCTCCAGCGCGTGACAAGCGCCTGCGGATCGGGCCGCGGCCGCTCCTCGAGCGGAGCCGTCGCCGTTCCGATATAAACAAAGCCTGACACCCGTTCGCTGCCCTTCAGCCCCATGGCGGCCGTCATCTCGCTGTCATAGGCCACCCAGTCGGTCTGCCACTGGGCGGCAAGGCCCAATGCCGTGGCGGCCAGCACGATGTTGTAGCACACCACAGCCGACGACAGCAGCTGTTCCCGTTCGGGGATTTTGCTGTGCGGCGCGGCGGTGGAAACCACGGCGATCACCAGCGGCGCGCGCAGGAAAAGCCCGCGCTGGAAGGCCAGCATCTCCTCGCCGTGCTCCGGATGAAGCGCCTGCCACCGGGCGGCTAGTATTTCACCCATCTCCCCCCGTGCCGCCGCCTCGAAAAACACGAAGCGCCAGGGCGTCAGCTTGCCGTGGTCGGGCACCCGCACCGCGATTTCGAGGATTTCGGCGATTTGCGCTGGCGTCGGCCCCGGCGCGCCCAAAGCCTTGGCCGAAGCGGATTTTCTGCTTTTGAGGAAAGCCAGCGGGGAGGCGAGATCGTTCAATTTTGTCATGATTCGCTCAATGTGACGTCTGCCACCCGAAAACGCAATGATTTCAGCCGGCCGTTCCAAATTAACTAAAAATTAAGGAAATTATTGCCGCAACCGCCGGACCCGTGCTTTGTTTTCCGTACCGGCCGGAAGGCTGGGGGACAATCCAAGGGGACGGACGACAGGATGCACGATTTCAGCACCCGTGCACTGCAAACCCGCCGCCAGAATCGCGCGACATCCGCGGCGCTTCTGGCGGCGGTTCTGTTTCTGGGCCCATTTGCCTGGTCCGCGGCCCTTGGCGCGCCCAAGGCCACCGAGGAAAGCGCCCTGGTGGTTGCTCCGCCGGAATTCCAGCGCGGCGTCGCCCATGACCTTGCCATCGAAATCGTCAGGCCCGGCAGCGAAGGCCTTGAACTCAGCGCCAGGCTCTCGGAATCGGGCGGCCTCATCACCCGCGATATCGCCTGGCTGCTGCGCGATTCCCAGGGCGCCGTCGTCTATGACAAGAGCACCGATGTTGCCCAGGCCGACCTGCCGCCCGGCGACTATGCCGTCGAGGCCCGCTACGGCTCCGCCAGTTTTTCCCAAAGCCTCACGCTCCTTGAAGCCAACCGCCTGATTGTCAGCTTCGTGCTCGATGTCGGCGGCATCCGCGTGCTGCCTCGCGTGCAGGGCCTGGGGCTGGCGCCCACCCAGTCGCAATCGCTGGTCTATGCCCTTTCCGGTTCCGCCAGGGGCAAGCTCGTTACCATTTCCACGCGACCCGGCGAAATCCTCCGCGTGAAGGCCGGCGACTACCGCATTGAAAGCCGCTTCCCGGTCGGCAATGCCGTGGCCGTCGCCGATGTCCACGTCAATCCGGGCCGCATGAGCGCGGTTGAAATCGACCATGCCGCGGGGCTCGCAAGGCTCGCCTACGTCGGCGCCCCCGGCGCCGCCGTGACCTGGTCGGTGGTCGACGGCCACGGCAAAGAGCTCGCCGCCATCGCCGGCCTTTCCGCCAGCCTGGTCCTGAAGCCCGGAACCTATGTGGCCAGGGCCCAGGTCGGACGTGAATCGCTGAGCGCCAATTTCAATATCACCGCCGGCCAGGAACGCGACATCCTGCTCGGCAATTAGGCCCAAAGCGCCCGCCGCCGATAGCTTTCGCGAGGCTTACCCCGCCGCTGTCGCGGGCCTTCTCACCTGTTTCATACTTCCATAGAACTGTCCTGCCGGAACGACGGAGATTCCCGGAGGACGTGAGACAATGAAAACCGTGCAACTCCTGACCAGCCCCAGAATCCTGCCGCTCACCCTCGCGGTGCTTGGCCTGGCTGCAACCCTCATGGCCAGTTTCATGCTGCGTCTGAGCAATGTCTATGCCGTCGCGCCGCTTGCCGTCTTCGGCTTCCTCACGGCGCTCGGCTTCCGCGATCTGCTGCAAACCCGCCATGCCATTCTGCGCAACTATCCGATCTCGGGACACCTGCGCTTTCTCCTCGAAAATGTCCGCCCGGAGCTGCGCCAGTATTTCTTCGAGGGCGAAAAGGACGGCATGCCATTCCCGCGCGACAAGCGCGCCATCGTCTACCAGCGCGCCAAGCAGGCCCTGGACAAGCGCCCCTTCGGCACCCAGTTCGACGTCTATGAGAACCGCTACGAATGGCTGCACCATTCCATGGCGCCCAAGCCGCCGAGCATGGAGCCTTTCCGCATCACCGTTGGCGGCCCCGATTGCCGGCAGCCCTATTCGGCCTCGGTCTTCAACATCTCGGCCATGAGCTATGGTTCGCTCTCGGCCAATGCCATCCGCGCCCTCAACCGCGGCGCCAAGCTGGGGGGCTTTGCCCATGACACGGGCGAAGGCAGCATCAGCCCCTATCACCGCGAATGCGGCGGCGACATCATCTGGGAAATCGGCTCCGGCTATTTCGGCTGCCGCAATCCGGACGGCGGCTTCTCCGATGCGAAATTCGCCGAGACCGCCAGGCTCGATCAGGTCAGGATGATCGAGATCAAGCTGTCGCAAGGCGCCAAGCCCGGCCACGGCGGCGTCCTGCCGGCCGCGAAGGTCACCCCCGAAATCGCCCTCATCCGCGGTGTCGAGATGGGCAAGGACTGCATTTCGCCGCCCAACCATGGCGCCTTCGCAACGCCCCTGGAACTGATGGGCTTCATCGCCAGGCTGCGCGATCTCTCCGGCGGCAAGCCGGTAGGCTTCAAGCTCTGCGTCGGCCACCACTGGGAATTCCTCGCCATCGTCAAGGCCATGCTGCAAACCGGCATCACCCCGGATTTCATCGTGGTGGATGGCGCCGAAGGCGGCACCGGCGCCGCCCCCCTCGAATTCATGGACCACATCGGCACGCCGCTCCGCGACGGATTGAACTTCGTCCACTCCAGCCTCACCGGTGCAAACCTCCGTGAACGGATCAAGATCGGCGTCTCCGGCAAAGTCACCTCGGCCTTCGACATGGCCCGCGTCATGGCCCTTGGCGCCGACTGGTGCAATGCGGCGCGCGGCTTCATGTTCGCCGTGGGCTGCATCCAGTCCCAGCATTGCCACACCGGCAAGTGCCCCACCGGCGTTGCCACCCAGGATCCGGCCCGCCAGCGCGCCATCGTGGTGCCCGACAAGGCCGAGCGGGTGGCAAGCTTCCACCGCGAAACCGTCAAGGCCCTGACCGAGCTGGTCGCCGCCGCGGGCTTGAGCCACCCCCACGACCTTCGCCCCCAGCATTTCATGCAGCGCGCCGCGCCCGACCGCACCGTCAGTTTCGCCGAACTCTATCCGGTGATGCAGCCAGGCGAGTTGCTTGCCGGGATCACTTCGCCTAGCATCCGCCAAGCTTGGGCCATGGCCAGCCCGAACAGTTTCGCGCCACAATAGGATCAGCACATGCCCCAGATGATGAAAGCCGCCGTCCTCCGCCGGATCGGCGAAAGCCTCAAGATTGAATCCATCGCAAGGCCGAAACCCGGCCCCGGCCAGGTGCTGATCAAGGTCAAGGCCTGCGGCGTCTGCCATAGCGACCTGCATGCGGTGGAAGGCGATTGGACGCCCCACCCCGCCCTGCCGCTCATCCCCGGCCACGAGGTGACCGGCCATGTCGAGGAACTGGGCGAAGGCGTTGCGGAGTTTGCCACGGGCGACCGCATCGGCGTGCCCTGGATGTTCTGGTCCTGCGGCACCTGCGAATACTGCCTGCAGGGCATGGAAACCATTTGTCCGCGCACCGAGGCAACGGGCTACAGCAAGCCCGGCGGCTATGCCGAATACATGGTGGCCCCCGCCGCCTTCTGCGGCCATCTCCCGGCCCACGTCGACATGCATGCCATGGCTCCCATCCTCTGCGCCGGGGTGACCACCTATCGCGGCCTCAAGCGCACCGGCGCAAGGCCCGGCCAGTGGCTCGCCGTGATCGGCATCGGCGGCCTCGGCCACATCGCCGTGCAATATGCCAGGGCCATGGGCCTGCGGGTTGCCGCCGTCGATGTCTCGAGCGAAAAACTGGAGCACGCAAAACGCCTAGGCGCCGAAGTGCTGATCGATGCCCGCGACGGCGATCCCGGCGCCGTCCTCAAGGAAAAAACCGGCGGCGGGGCCCATGGCGCCGTCGTCACCGCGGTCTCGGCAAAGGCCTTCGAGCAGTCCGTCACCATGCTCAGGCCCGCCGGCACCGTCTGCTACATCGGCCTTCCCGGCGGCGATGCTGACCAAGTCCGGATGTCGATCGCGGGCATCGTCAACAGCGAAATCTCGGTGCGCGGCTCGAATGTCGGAACGCGCCAGGACCTCAACGAAGCGATCGCCTTCGCCGCCCAGGGCCTGGTGAAAGCCGACATCGAAACCCAGCCCCTGGAAAACATCAACGCCATCCTCGCCCGCATGAAAAAAGGCGCGATCACCGGAAGGGTTGTCCTGTCGATTGGCTGATATTGACTACCAAAAATATAGATAAGTATTATTTTTCAATATTTTAATCTACTCAGTCAGTCCTGCTTCCATTTCCTCTTGGGCTCTCCAGCCATGCCCATTTTGCATGATCGGCCTATCCGGAAAGGCCTATACCCGCTCCCCTTTGCTGCAATGCAGCAAATCAATGGAGATAGAAATGGCAACAGTAAAAGCAGAACAAACCAGCGAGGCACCAGACGATCCCGCAATTCAGGTCAGCGGCCACAGGCCGCCAAATTTCTGGATTCTGGCCCTGGGTTCCATCGGCGTCGTCTACGGCGACATCGGCACCAGCCCCCTCTACGCCATGCGCGAAGCAGTCCTCGCCGCCACTGATAAATCCGGCCCCATCACCGGGCCCGTCGTCTTCGGCGTCCTCTCCCTCGTCATCTGGGCGCTTATTCTTGTCGTCACCGTGAAATATGTCTTCATCCTGCTCAATGCCGACAACAAGGGCGAAGGCGGAACCCTCTCCCTCATGGCGCTGGCCCAGCGCGTGATGGGCACCAAGATCGTTCTCATCCCCGTACTCGCCATGATCGGCGCGGCCCTGTTCTATGGCGATGCCCTGATCACCCCGGCGATCTCGGTGCTCTCGGCCGTCGAAGGCCTCAAGATCATCACCCCGGCATTGGAGCCCTATGTCCTCCCCATCACGCTCGTCATCATCGTCGGGCTGTTTGCGGTCCAGGCCCGCGGCACCGCAAGCGTGGCGGCCCTCTTCGGCCCCATCACGCTTGTCTGGTTCGCTGCCATCGCCCTGGCAGGCCTTGCCCACATCGGCGACAATCCCTCCGTCCTGCTCTCATTCAATCCGGTCCACGCGGTAGCCTTCCTGGGTTCCCATGGAATCATTGGCCTCGTCACCCTGGGCGCCGTCTTCCCCCCCGTCACCGGTTCCGAAGCGCTCCATGCCCACCCCGGCCATT
>CAZRZB010000109.1:0-9130 GCA_964604435.1 uncultured Aestuariivirga sp.
TGGGCAATAATCGCTATGTTGCGCAAATTCATGGGGCGCCGGAACTTTCTCTATTGTCTGGGGTCGGGCTGCGCCATAGCATGGCTCAGGGATAAAGGCAATTCGCTGGAACTTCCGGGATTTGGGGCTATCCGTGCCCTATTCCTCTTCCGCCACAAAGGCCTCAAAAGCCGCCAGGAATTGCTGGCGGATTACGTCCCTTTCCAGGAGAATTTCGTGGAGGGCCTCCGGGATGGTGATCAGTGAGATCCCCGCCACCCTTTCGGAAAACTGCCGGGTGGCCTCGTTGTCGACCACGCTGTCCAGGCCGGCGGCCACAATCAGGACCGGGCATTTCAGGCCTTTTTCACTCTTCATGGCGCGCAGCGTTGCAATCGACTTGAGGGTGGCCGACAGCCAGCCGTAGGTCGGCCCGCCCGTGGCGAGTTCCGGGGCGGCCTCCAGCACGGCACAGTCCCGGTTCCAGCGCCTTTGATCGAGGGTCAGGGGGTTGCCCTTAAAATCCTTGCGCCCAAGGGGAGCCCGCTTTCTGCCCGGCAGAAAAACCCAGCCCAGCCTCAGTGTCATCGCAAGCGAGGCCAGCAGGTGTACAACGGGAGGGGGCCAAGCCCCATAGTTCAGGTCGATGAGCGGGGCGACAAGGACGCACTTCTTGAACCAGTTGCGCGTGCGGATGAGGCGCAAGGCAATGTTTCCGCCGGTCGAATGGGCAAGCATGTAATAGGGCGGCGGACAATCGGGCAGCACCACCTGGGTCATGAAGGCACGGATGTCCTCATCATAGTCACCAAAGCTGTTGACATGGCCCCGCAACCGCTGCTCGGTCAGCCGCTGCGAGCCGCCCTGACCGCGCAAATCCACCGAAGCCACACAGAAACCGCGCGCCATGAGATCGCGGGCCGTCTCAAAATAGCGCTCCATGAAATCGGCGCGGCCGCCAAGGAGCACCACGGTTCCCCTGGCATTCCCGACACGGGCGGACATGGCGCGCAAATGATAGCCGTCATTCGTCACGACACGCGTACAATCGGCGCCTTGTGGCAGCGGATTTTCAGGTGTTGAGATCAGGTCCATGGACCCTTGCTCTAACGCAGGGGGCCGTTCCGGGCAAGGAACAAGACCTATTGAACCTTCTTCACCTCGGTCAGTTCGCCGCTGGCGGCACTGAGCTTGATCACATAAGCCTTGCCGCTGCGTGTGGCGTTGAAGGCGAAAACCTGGCCCGTGCAGGCCGTGGGTTTCACACTCGTGAAGCCATAGCCCGAGACAATTTTCCCAGCCTTGTCGCAAGACATGCCTGCGGCGGCTGGAGCGGCCTTCTTCTCTGTTGTGGCTGCGGCTTTATTTTCCGTCGAGGCGAGCGATTTCCTGGTCACGGGCTTCGGCACGGGAACGGCCTTGACAGTCTTTTTCTTCTTCGGCGCAGCGTAGGCAGGCTCATCGCCCCTGAAACGGGGCTCATAGTAATCATCACCGGGGTCATAATAAGCCAGCGGCGGCTCATCATCGTCGTCGTAAAACTCTTCAGCGCCATAGTCGGACGAATAGAGATCAAGCGGGCGCGGGTCGTAGATATAGTAATAGGGATTCAGATAGTGCAAACGCCAGCGGGAGCCTGCCTCGGCGGCGCCGGTTGTGACGAAGATTCCGCCCATGACGGCCAATGCCCCTGCCAAGCTGATGACACGTTGCAGCATCTTTTTTCCTCCTTACACCATCAGATCAGAGGGGGCGAATGGACAATATCCGGCCATTATAGGAATTGATCTTGATTTTGAACTCGCCGCCACGCTTTCTGGCGATGAAGGTATAGGAACTGCCCCTGCAGTCCGTTGCGACAATATTGCGATAGCCGCGGTCTCGCAGCATCCTGGTTGCCTGCCTGCAGGACAGGTGATCCCTGAAGACTGGATGGGGGATAAAGTATCCTGGATGCGGGTAATAACCATAACGACCGCAACGGAACGGATCATAATTGTAATAGCAGTAGCCGCCGGGCTCACCGATGCCGATATAGACATTCACTTTGGCTTCGGCAGTTTGAGGAGCCAGGGAAAAAGCTGCCGCAAGGCCAGCTGCCGTCAAAATCTTCTTGAACATCTTTCCGTCCTCCATGCCTGCAGGGTGTCCAGTCTTATGAGCTTAGAACATGGCAAAATCTTGCTGAACAAATGCCGATGGCCCCGTTCATCTGCCGTTCAGCTTCATGGCAGAAACAAGGCAAATGGGGCCGGAACGCCTTCCGGCGTTCCGGGAATTAGGGGATGTTAGAATAACGGCTTTACCTTGATGATATCGCCGGACAGGTTGACCTTGACCCGGTAAGGATTGCCGAATTTCCAGGCCTTGTACTGGTAAACCGGGGCGCTGCAGTCAATTGGGGAAACATTGTTGAAACCGGCCCACTTCACGATCTTCTTGCCCTTGTTGCAGCTGATGCCGCCACCATAATAGGGGTCGACCACGGGATAGTAGCCGCCGTAGCCATAGTCAGGATAATAGCCAGGATAGTAGCCGCCGCCGAGGCCGAGGCCGAGGTTTATGTCAACATTAACCTTTGCTTGGGCCTGCTGGGCAGGGGCAGCGGCGGTCAGGGAAGCAGCAACGGCTGCTACGGCGATGAGGGACTTGCTGATCATTTTGGTTCTCCAGGGTTTAAATTTCGCTTTGGTGTGACGGCCACCTTGGCCATCGATGACACCGAAACTAGCCCCTCCAACTTGAATGCAGTCAGAACCTGACGTTCATTTTCAGTTCACTTTTCCGGGGCCTCCCCCTTGAAATCGGGAAAACAAAAATTACCTCTGGGACAGCGGGTGCCAATTGTGGGTCCGCGACCAATGCATTGCTTCAGGAGAATGTAACATGTTTGATTTTACTCCGCTTTATCGTTCCAGCATCGGCTTTGACCACCTTGCCCGGATGCTTGATGATGCCGCCAGTTTTGAGGCGCCGGCCTATCCACCCTACAATATCGAGCGCGTTGGCGAAGATGAATATCGTATCACCATTGCCATTGCGGGCTTCAGCGCCGCGGATATCAACCTTGAGGTGAAGGGCAATGCCCTCACGGTCACCGGAAAAAAGACTGAAAAGTCGGCAGAAAAGACCGAGTATTTGCATCAGGGCATCGCCGGGCGCAGTTTTGAGCGCCGCTTCCAGCTTGCCGATCATGTAGAAGTGACCGGGGCCGATTTGAATCACGGCTTGCTGCATATTTCACTGAAACGCGAAATACCGGAGGCCTTGAAGCCACGCACGATTGCCATTCGCACCGCGAATGAGCCGAAAGCGCTTGAGGCGAAGAAAGCCGCTTAATTTGAATGCTCTGGGGCGCCGATGCGGCGCCCCAGTCATTTCCTGGCAACAGGTTATTGCGGTTGGAATTCCTTTACCAACGCCAGCAGTTTGCTCACGCTTGCTGGCGGCGTGGCGTAGGAGAGGACAAAACGGACAAAAATCTCGTCTTCGGCAATGCCGTTTCCAAGACTGTCCGGCATCCAGTCATAGAACCTTGCGCCGGACGCCAAGAGCTTGTCGTTAAGGGGCCGCGGCATGACAGCAAACACTTCATTGGCCTGCACCGGGTTCGGAATGCGAATCCCGCCAAACTGGCGCAGCCCATCGGAAAGCTGTTTTGCAAGGCCGTTAGCCACCTTAGCGTTTTCCAGCCACAGATTATCCTTGAGATACGCCTGCATTTGGGCGCCGAGATAGCGCTGCTTTGACACGAGCTGGCCACCACGCATCCGGCGATAGGCAAAATCATCGGCCAGTTTCGTGTCAAAAAACACAACGGCTTCAAGCATCATGGCGCCATTTTTCGTGGCCCCGAAGGACATGACATCGACGCCGGATTTCCAGGTCAGCGCGGCGGGGCTGACGCCTGCGCCCACGACCGCATTGCCAAAACGGGCGCCATCCATATGCAGTTTCATGCCGCGCGGCTTTATCACATCGGCGATCGCCTTGACCTCCTGCGGCGCATAAACCGTCCCCAATTCGGTGGCGTTGGTCAATGACACGGTTGCGGGCTTCGGATCATGTTCGCCGCGAATGAACCCTTTGAGGGATTTTTCAATCGCGGCGGGCGTGAGTTTCCCGGCTGGCGCGTGGAGGCCAATCATCTTTGCGCCCCCGGTAAACATTTCCGGTGAATTGCATTCGTCGACGTTGATATGGGCTTCGCCATGGCAGATCACCGCGCCGTAGGATGGCGTAACGGCTGACAGGGCCAGGCCGTTTGCCGCGGTGCCGGTTGTGACCAGAAAGGAACGTACCTCCTTTTCGAAGACATTCGATAACATTTCTTCCGATTTTTTTGTCCACTCATCCGCGCCATAGGCCATGGCGGAGCCGACGTTTGCCTCAGCCAGGCTTTCGAGAATACGAGGGTGGACGCCGTAGTGATTGTCGGATGCAAAATTCATGGGAAAGCTCCAGGGGTGCAATCCTTCCCTACAGTTTCGGCACGGGGTGGTCGAGGGTTAGAAATTCATCGCGTAATTTTATTGCGTATTTTGTTCCAAAATGAATCCTTCCTTGCGCAAATCAGCAGATCGTGTATTTTTATAAAGGACAGTATAGCTGTCCTTTATAAATGGCAATTTTGGACTTGTGACCCCGGATGAACCGGAATACGACCACAACAAATCTGAAAGCGACGGCAAAGACAGCCGCCGATGCCATTTGCATGACTCGCGCCTCGACCACCAAACGCAAATAAGGGCAGGCTCGGGCGAATAGACGCTCTCCGAGTTTGATCCCCTGAAGCGAGGTTCCGGTGCCCCAAGAGCTCCTCCTCAAGAGATCAAGCCCAGAGACAAGGAATGGATCATCGGTCTCCTGGGACCGAAAGGAAATGTTGAAAGAGGACGACAGCCATGAGCCAGTCACTCCATATGCTGCCAGAAGGGTTGCCTCAGCCCCATGGGCTGTATCATCCCCGCAATGAGCATGATGCCTGCGGCATTGGCCTCATCGTCAACATCAACAATATCAAAAGTCATCGCACCATTGATGATGGCCTGAGCATTCTCAAGAATCTTGAGCACCGGGGTGCGGTAGGAGCCGATCCCAAGGCCGGCGATGGGGCCGGCATCATGATCCAAATTCCCCATGGATTCTTTTCCGAAGAAGCCAAGCGCCTGGGGTTTGACCTGCCCGCACCGGAATCCTATGGCGTCGCCTATCTCTTCATGCCGCGCGAGACTGTTTACCGGCAGGATATCGAACGCATCTGGTGGGAAACCTCGCGTGAAGAGGGCCTGAAGGTCCTGGGCTGGCGGGACGTGCCGGTTGACACCTCGGTGCTCGGCTATTCGGTCAAGGGGACGGAGCCATTCCACCGGCAAGTCTTTATCGGCCGCGGACCGACCATCCGGGACGGGGCGCATTTTGAACGCAAGCTTTTTGTCTGCCGCAAGGTTGTTTCAAACCGCGTTCTCGAAGTGCTTGGCGCGAAGGCCAGGGCCTATTATCCGGTTTCGGTTTCCAGCCGGACCATTGTGTACAAGGGCTTGGTGCTCGGCAAGGATCTGGGCGCCTACTACAAGGATCTCACCGACCCGCGCATGGAATCGGCGCTCGCCTTGGTGCATCAGCGCTTTTCCACCAACACGTTTCCAAGCTGGCCCCTCTCCCACCCCTACCGTTTTGTCTGCCACAACGGCGAGATCAATACGGTGCGCGGCAACTACAACTGGATGGCAGCGCGTCAAGCCAACATGAAGTCCACCGTTCTGGGCGAGGACTTGTCGAAGCTCTGGCCCATTTCCTATGAAGGCCAGTCGGATACGGCCTGCTTTGACAATGCGCTCGAGTTTCTCACCATGGGCGGCTATTCGCTGCCGCATGCCATGATGATGCTCATTCCTGAAGCCTGGGCGGGCAATCCGCTTATGGATGAGGACCGCCGGGCCTTTTATGAACACCATGCGGCGCTCATGGAGCCGTGGGATGGCCCTGCGTCGATGACCTTCACCGATGGCCGGCTGATCGGCGCCACGCTCGACCGCAATGGCCTCCGCCCTGCCCGCTATCTCACGACGGATGATGGCTTTGTGCTGCTCGCCTCGGAAATGGGCTGCCTGCAATTTGCCGAGGAGCGCATCACCCACAAGTGGCGTCTGCAGCCCGGCAAGATGCTGCTCATCGATCTTGAGCAGAAGCGCATCATCTCCGACGAGGAATTGAAGAAGTCCCTGTCCACCGCACACCCTTACAAGGAATGGCTAAAGCGCACCCAGGTTGTGCTGCGCGACCTGCCCAAGGCCAAGACCAAGCGGCCCAAGATACTGGTCCCCCTGATCGACCGCCAGCAGGCCTTTGGCTACTCCCAGGAGGACCTCAAAATCCTGATGGCCCCCATGGCGCAGACCGGCCAGGAGGCCGTGGGGTCCATGGGCAATGACACGCCAATTTCGGTTCTGTCGGACCGGGCCAAGATGCTTGACACCTATTTCAAGCAGAACTTCGCGCAGGTGACCAATCCACCGATTGATCCCATTCGCGAAGAGCTGGTCATGTCACTGGTCTCCTTCATCGGCCCGCGGCCGAACCTGCTCGATCTCCAGGGCACTTCCACCCATATGCGCTTGGAGGTTTCACAGCCCATCCTGACCAATGAGGAGCTCGAACGCATCCGCACCATTGGCGCGGTGCGCGAGAATCCATTCCGGACGGCCACCATCGACATCACCTATGATGTGGCCAATGGTCCCGAATACATGGAGGCTGCCCTCGACAGCGCCTGCACCCTCGCGGAACGGGCGGTGAGGGATGGCTACAACATCATCATACTTTCAGACCGTGCCGTGTCAGCCGAGCGGGTGCCGCTGCCGGCGCTCCTGGCAACCTCCGCCACCCACCACTATCTCATCCGCAAGGGGCTTCGTACCTCCGTGGGCCTGGTGGTGGAATCGGGCGAACCCCGTGAGGTGCACCAATTCTGCACTCTCGCGGGCTACGGCGCGGAGGCGATCAATCCCTACCTCGCTTTCGAAACGCTGGAAAGCATGGTTTCCGAACTGGAGGAAGAGGTAACGCCCTACGAAGCGGTCAAGCGCTACATCAAGGCAGTGGACAAGGGCATCCTCAAGGTCATGTCCAAGATGGGCATCTCGACCTATCAATCCTATTGCGGAGCGCAGATATTTGACGCCATCGGCCTCTCGACGGATTTCGTCGACAAATATTTCACTGGCACGGCCACACAGATCGAAGGCGTTGGCCTGGCTGAAATTGCCGAGGAAACTTTCCGCCGGCATGAGGATGCCTTTGGTGCCAATCCGCTCCTAAGGAATTCACTCGATGTCGGCGGCGATTATGCCATGCGCATCCGCGGCGAAGCCCATGTTTGGACACCGGATACGGTTTCAAACCTGCAGCATGCGGTACGGGGCAATTCGGTTGAGAAGTACCGGGCCTTTGCCCGCCACATCAACGAGCAGTCCGAGCGGCTCAAGACGATGCGCGGCCTGTTCAGGATCAAGACAGCGGAAGACATGGGCCGCAAGCCAGTGGGGCTCGACGAGGTTGAATCCGCCAAGGCAATCGTCAAGCGTTTCTCCACGGGGGCCATGTCCTTCGGCTCGATCAGCCGCGAGGCGCACACGACATTGGCCATCGCGATGAACCGGATTGGCGGAAAGTCCAACACTGGTGAAGGCGGTGAAGAGGCAGACCGCTTCGTGCCGCTGCCCAACGGCGATTCCATGCGCTCGGCCATCAAGCAGGTGGCCTCCGGACGCTTTGGCGTGACGGCGGAATACCTGGTCAATTCCGACATGATGCAGATCAAGATGGCGCAGGGCGCAAAGCCCGGCGAGGGCGGGCAGCTGCCCGGCCACAAGGTGGACAGCGTGATCGCCCGGGTGCGCCATTCAACCCCGGGCGTGGGACTGATCTCGCCGCCGCCGCACCATGATATCTATTCCATTGAAGATCTGGCTCAACTGATTTTCGATTTGAAGAACGTGAATCCCACGGGGCTTGTTTCCGTGAAGCTAGTGTCCGAAGTGGGTGTGGGAACTGTTGCCGCGGGTGTTTCAAAGGCCCACGCGGATCATGTAACGATCTCAGGTTATGAAGGCGGCACCGGCGCATCGCCTCTCACCTCGATCAAGCATGCGGGCAGCCCCTGGGAGATTGGCCTGGCTGAAACCCAGCAAACGCTCGTCGCCAATGACCTGCGTGGCCGCATCGCGGTGCAGGCCGACGGCGGCATCCGCACGGGCCGCGACGTGCTGATTGCGGCCCTTCTCGGTGCCGATGAGATCGGCTTTGCCACCGCACCGCTCATCGCGGCGGGCTGCATCATGATGCGCAAGTGCCATCTGAACACCTGCCCCGTCGGGGTTGCCACGCAGGATCCGGAACTGCGCAAGCGCTTCAAGGGCCAGCCGGAACATGTGATCAACTATTTCTTCTTTGTGGCCGAGGAACTGCGTGAGTTGATGGCCGCCATGGGAATCAAGACCTTCAGCGAACTGATCGGGGCCACGGAATGGCTCGACCAGACGGAGGCAATCGGCCACTGGAAAGCCAAAGGCCTCGACTTTTCAAAGGTGTTTGCCAAGGCCGATGTGCAGGGGCCGATTGCCACCAAGAAAGTCGCGGCACAGAACCATGGCATCGTGCATATTCTCGACCGCAAGCTGATCGAACAGGCAATGCCCGCCCTGGAAAAAGGAACGCCTGTTGAAATCGCCTCAAAGATCAGGAATGCGGACCGCACGGCAGGCGCCATGCTGTCTGGCGAGGTGGCCAAACGCTTTGGCCATGCGGGTCTGCCCGAGGATACGATTACGGTGAAGCTTAATGGCGTGGCCGGCCAGAGTTTCGGTGCATGGGCGGCCCGCGGCGTCACCCTTGAACTGACCGGCGAGGCCAATGACTATGTGGGCAAGGGGCTGTCCGGCGGCAAACTCATCGTCAAGCCGCAGGACAAGATCGGCTTCATCCCGGAAAAATCCATCATCGTCGGCAACACGGTTCTTTACGGCGCCATCACCGGCGAGTGTTATTTCCGCGGCGTGGCCGGTGAGCGGTTCGCGGTGCGCAATTCGGGTGCCGTTGCCGTCGTTGAAGGCGTCGGCGACCATGGCTGCGAATACATGACCGGCGGCTG
>CAZRZB010000110.1:0-9086 GCA_964604435.1 uncultured Aestuariivirga sp.
GAAATCTGGAACCTGGTGTTCATGCAATACGAGCAGGTGAGCAAGAGCGAACGCATCAGCCTGCCCAAGCCATCAATCGATACGGGCATGGGGCTGGAACGAATTGCGGCGGTTTTGCAGGGTACACATGACAATTATGAGACAGACCTGTTCCGCGCCCTCATTGCAGCCATTGTTGAAAGAACCGGGGTTCCGGCCGAGGGAAAGAACAAGGCCTCAAACCGGGTGATCGCCGACCACCTGAGGGCCTCGTCATTCCTCATTGCCGATGGGGTTCTGCCCTCCAACGAGGGGCGCGGCTATGTGTTGCGCCGGATCATGCGGCGCGCCATGCGCCATGCCGAGCTTCTGGGCCAGCGGGAACCGCTGATGTGGAAGCTGGTTCCGGCCCTGGTGCGCGAAATGTCTGCCGCCTATCCGGAGCTTCAACAGACGCAAGATCTCATTACCGAGACCCTCCGGCTGGAAGAAACGCGCTTCCGCAAAACCCTCGAGAGAGGCCTGCGTATTCTCGACGAGGAGTCGCAGGGGCTCAAGCGCGGCGATGTATTCGCGGGTGATACGGCCTTCAAGCTCTATGACACCTATGGTTTTCCGCTTGACCTGACCCAGGATGCGCTGCGGCCCCGCGGCATTACGGTCGATACGGCGGTTTTTGCCAAATCAATGGAAGTGCAGAAGACCGAAGCGCGCCGCGCCTGGAAAGGGACAGGAGATGCCAAGGCTGACGCGGTCTGGTTTGAAATCCGCGAAGCCGTGGGAGCGACCGAGTTTCTGGGCTATGAGACCGAAAAGGCCGAGGGCGTCATCGCGGCCATGGTCTTGGACGGCAAGCAGGTGAAGTCGTTGAAGAAAGGCGACGAGGCTGCCATCGTTACCAACCAGACGACGTTCTACGCGGAATCCGGCGGCCAGACCGGCGATCAGGGTGTGATCAAGTCCACCGGCGGTGGGCTGTTTCGCGTGACTGGGACAGAAAAGCGCTTGGGCGACTTGTTCGTCCACATGGGCACCGTCGAAACAGACACATTGGCGCTTGGCGAGGCGGTTGAACTCACGGTGAACCATGAACGGCGTTCCGGAAACCGCCAGCACCATTCGGCAACCCATTTGCTGCATGAGGCGTTGCGCAAGATCCTGGGCCCCCATGTGGCACAGAAGGGCTCGCTGGTGGAACCCAATCGCCTGCGCTTTGATTTTTCCCATAACAAGGGCATGAGCCATGATGAACTTCGCCAGGTTGAGATCATGGCCAATGACGTGGTTTTGCAGAACGCGCCAGTCAGCACGCGGCTGATGTCGGTGGACGCAGCGGTTGCCGAGGGCGCCATGGCGCTCTTTGGCGAAAAGTACGGCGAGGAAGTCCGGGTGGTTTCGATGGGGCGCAATCCGGAGGGCGCCAGCCGGCCCATCTATTCACTCGAGCTGTGCGGCGGAACCCATGTGTCGCGCACGGGCGATATCGGCCTGATCAAGATTCTGGCGGAAAGCGGTTCGGCGGCCGGGGTCCGGCGGCTTGAAGCCTTGGCAGGCGCTGCCGCGCGCGACTATCTCGAACAGCAGGACAGGCGTGTTGCGGCCGCCGCAGCCCTGCTGAAGACTTCGCCGCCGGAAATTGTGACCCGCATCGAGAGTCTGATGGATGAACGCAAGAAGCTCGAACGCGAGCTTGCTGAGGCCAAGAGGGCCTTGGCCCTTGGCGGGGGGGCATCCGCCAGTGGCAGCGAAGTTCAGAGCATCAACGGCATCAAGTTCATGAAGCGCATTCTCGGCGACATGGATTCGAAAGACATGAAAGGCCTGGTTGACGACGGAAAGACCAAGCTGGGTTCGGGCGTGGTTGCGCTGGTCAGCACCAATGACGAGGGCAGGGCCAGCCTTTATGTGGGGGTAACCGCAGACCTCACGGCGAAGTTGAGCGCTGTTGATCTGGTGCGGGCCGGGGCGGCAGTGCTTGGCGGCAAGGGTGGCGGCGGAAGGCCAGATTTGGCACAAGCCGGCGGCCCCGATGGCAAGATGGCTGAAGAAGCGCTTTTGGCGGTGGGTTCGCTCCTGAAATAGTCACGGCCAATGATCCGTATCGTGGTCAGGGTGCTGAAGGCTTTTCAGCTTCTCCAGGTCTTCCGGTTTCACATTGTCTTCGGTTCGTGTGCCCGGCAGGGTGGGCAGGGTTGCAAAGGCCGGTTGCATGGCCTCAATGCCATATTGCCGTTCTGGCGCGGCGGCGGCCGGATTGTCCAGCGAGCCGATCGCCACGGCGATGTGCTTCGAATCGTCATCGGCGATGGCTAGCGGTGTTCCGCAGGTTGAGCAAAAGTATCGCGAGACGATTGACGATGACCTGAATATGCCCGGGTTGCCGCGCGACCAGCGGAAATTCTCCCGCGCCGTGCTGACAAACGCTGCAAAATAGTTGCCAAAGGCTTTTTGGCACATCCGGCAATGGCAGATGTGCGGGTTGAGCAACGGGCCAGTGATGGCATAACGCACCTGGCCACACTGGCAGCCGCCCGAGAAATGATATGCACTTCTTGCTTCTTTGGCGCCAGGAGCACGAATTTCAACCATTTGCTTACCATAACGGCGGCACCGTAATTTTTCAATTGCCCTGGCGATGGCAGGCAGGAGCATCGACGTTGACGACGGCAACACCGCGAAACCGCCAAGAATCCCGGCCCCGTGCAACTCGTCTACTTCCTGATTGCCGCATTTGATTTGGCGGCCATTTCCTGCGGTCTGCACTACAGCCGTCAGACGATCGGTGTCTACCGGGCGAGCATTGATGAAGCCTCATTTTTTGACCGCCAGTTGGCATCCTCGGGGGTTATCGCGGACACAGCCGCCGGCGCGCTTCTCAACAGGGCCGTGGCGAGCGGAGCTCTTGGATTCTTTGAAATGCCGGTGGAACTTCCGGAGTGTTGGATATCTGCGAGCAGACTGCCTGAGGTATTCGGTTCAGACTGCAGCCTTCTGCAGATTCCTGTCTACAGCGTCTATGAAGCCTTCGGTGGATAGCCAGCCCTGTTCCGGCCCCACGAGAACGGCCAAGTCCTTGGTCATGCTGCCTTCCTCGATGGTTGCAACGGTGACGGCCTCAAGGGTGCTGGCAAATTTCGCCAGGGCCGTATTGCCATCGAGCTTGGCCCGGTGCTTCAGGCCGCCGGTCCAGGCAAATATGGAGGCGGCGGAATTGGTCGATGTCTGCTTGCCCTGCTGATGCAGGCGGTAGTGGCGGGTCACGGTGCCATGGGCGGCTTCGGCCTCGACGGTCTTGCCGTCGGGAGTCATCAATACCGAGGTCATGAGGCCGAGTGAGCCATAGCCCTGGGCCACAAGATCGGATTGCACGTCGCCATCATAGTTCTTGCAGGCCCAGATGTAACCTCCCGTCCACTTCATGGCGGAGGCCACCATGTCGTCGATCAGGCGGTGCTCGTAGGTGAGGCCGCGTTTGCCGTATTCCGCCTTGAATTCGGAGTCGAAGACCGCCTGGAAGATATCCTTGAAGCGCCCGTCATAGGCTTTGAGAATGGTGTTCTTGGTTGACAGGTAGACCGGATAGTTGCGGTTCAAACCGTAGTTCAGGCTGGCGCGGGCAAACTCCTTGATCGAGTCGTCCAGATTGTACATGGCCATGGCAACGCCTGCGCCCGGGGCCTTGAAGACTTCCTTTTCGATCACCTTGCCATCATCGCCAACAAACTTGATAGTGAGGGTGCCGTTGCCGGGGAAAGTGAAGTCCGTGGCGCGGTATTGGTCGCCGAAGGCATGGCGGCCGATGATGATGGGTTTGGTCCAGCCGGGCACGAGGCGTGGCACGTTCTTGCAGATGATGGGTTCGCGGAAAATGACGCCGCCCAGGATATTGCGAATCGTGCCGTTTGGCGATTTCCACATCTGCTTGAGGTTGAATTCCTTCACCCGCGCCTCATCGGGGGTTATGGTGGCGCACTTGACGCCGACGCCATACTTCTTGATCGCGTTGGCCGAGTCGATTGTCACCTGGTCATTGGTGGCATCGCGGTTTTCGACAGAGAGATCGTAATAGTGCAAATCGATGTCGAGGTAAGGGTGGATCAGCTTCTTCTTGATCAGGTCCCAGATGATACGGGTCATCTCATCGCCATCAAGTTCCACGACAGGATTGGATACCTTGATTTTCGCCATTTGAGGAACCTCATGAATTGAGCCGGAATTTTCCGTTGCTATAGCAGGCGACGCCGGGATGTCCAACCCTTCCGTGCCGGGCAGGCCCCGTCGCAGGCGGGCGGATTTGGTTTTGACTTGGAACCGCGCCCCATGGCAGGTAATGGCATGATGCCGTCCTCAAATGCTCTCCATCACAAACCCTATGTATTCTATCTGGCGGCCCTGGGTGCGGCAGGATTCGCTGTGCAGATCATGTCCGTCGCCGTGGGCTGGCAGGTCTATGATCTCACGCGCAATCCGCTTGATCTTGGCTTTGTGGGGTTGGCGCAATTCCTGCCGGCGTTGCTCCTGGTCCTGGTCACGGGGCTGATTGCCGACAAGTTCAACCGCCGACTGATCATCGCCTCGTGCCTCCTGATTGAGGTGGTCTGCGCAACGGGATTGCTGGTTTTTACGTTTTCGGCTTTCGGGCACGTATGGCCGGTCTTCGTCATCCTGGTGGGCTTCGGCACCGCGCGGGCCTTCATGAACCCGGCTGCCGATGCGTTGGCTCCTAACCTCCTGCCCAAGGCTGCACTGGCCCACGGCATATCGCTCAACTCCATGACCTGGCAGGTTACCACCATCACCGGGCCTGTCGCAGGCGGGTTGCTTTACGGGATTTCCGGAGAATTTGCCTATGGCGTTGCCGTTTGCCTGATGGTGCTGGCCATTGCTTGTGTCGCCCTGATCGGGCGGGTACCGCAGGAAAACCACGCCGAGGAAACCAATTTCTCGACCCTGACGGCAGGTTTCAAATTCATCAAGTCCGAGCAGGTTGTGCTGGGGGCCATCTCGCTTGACCTCTTCGCCGTGCTGCTTGGCGGAGCGGTGGCGCTGCTCCCCATTTATGCGCGCGATATTCTTGAAGTTGGCCCCTGGGGGCTTGGTCTGCTGCGCGCGGGTCCGGGCATTGGGGCCATCTTCATGGCTCTGTGGCTATCCAGGTTTCCAATCAAGGACAAGGCCGGGGCAGTCCTCTTTTTCTTCGTTGCTGGCTTTGGGCTCTGCACGCTGGTGTTTGGCCTATCAAAGTCAGTCCCGCTGTCGATCGCCGCCCTCGCTGTCATGGGAGCCTGTGACATGGTGAGCGTCTATGTGCGTGAGACCCTGCTGCAGCTTTGGACGCCGGATGCGGTACGGGGGCGGGTCAATGCAGTGAACCGCGTGTTCATCGGCGCCTCCAACGAGCTTGGCGAGTTCCGGGCCGGCGTAGTGGCGGCAGCTATCGGAGCGGTCTCGGCAGTGGCCATCGGCGGGGCAGGGACCATGGTGGTGGCGTTCCTCTGGTCGCGCTGGTTTCCCGAACTGCGAAATGCCCGGAAACTGGACGGGCGTTCGTAGCGCCCGCTCAGGTTGCCATGGAAGGGGCAGGTTTGCGCGGTCTTGCGGCAAGTCTGGTGAGCAAAAAGATGGACACAAGGGTTACCACATAGACGAGTACCTGCAATGCCGTTGGCCGGTCACTATACCCAACAAGGGTGTGCAGCATCTGTCCGGAAATGCTCGATTTCGAAATGAATGCTGACGTATCCCAGACGGTATATCCGAGCAACTCGACGATGCCGGCCTGCTCAAGGAATGCCACCGAAGTTGCAGCCATGCCAGCCGCAAGCAGCGCGATGAGCCAGCTTGTGACGGCAAAAAGGTAGCGTGTTGGAATGTGCAACAACCCTAGATATGTAAGGGCTGAAACGAGACCACCAAGCACAAGTCCTAGCGATCCGCCAGCGATGAGGCTTGCCATCGAACCGCCATCGCTGATTGCCACACCATATAGAAACAGTGCAACTTCGGCACCTTCGCGCAGGACTGCGGCTCCGACCACTATGGCAAGTGCAAATAGCGGCCTTTTGCCTTCAAGAACTTCGCGGCCCGCTTGTTTCAGATCGTTGACCAGGGAGCGTCCGTGCTTCGCCATCCAGACATTGTGCCAGGTGAGCATGATGACAGCGGTGGCGAGGATAGCGGCATTAAAGATTTCCTGGCCGAAGCCATCAAAAGCCTGGGCGATGGTGCTGGTGGAAATTGCCACAACGCAACTTCCTAGAATTCCTGCAAACACGCCGCCAAAAACCCAGAAGCGGCTGCCAGCTATGCTGTTTGTCGCGGCGAGCACGATGCCGACGATGAGGCCGGCCTCAATTACTTCCCTGAAGACAATGATAAGTGCGCCAGCCATGACCCATTTTCCTATTCTACTATCACATAGCCCTTGGCAACGTCTTCCTGGAATTCATCGACAAAAAGATATTTTCCAGGTGCCTGTGCTTTTATGCGCACGATGATGGATGAATTGCCGGCGGCAATTTTCTCGATTTTCAAGTCGTTAGATTCTAGCTCAACGGGAGCTGCATTGGTATTGGTCAGCTTGATGATAAAGGGCTTGTTTGCCGGAACCTTGATCTCTGCCGGGGTGAAGGATGTGCCCTTTATAGTTGTTTCGTAGGTAACGATTTCCTGTGCCTGCAAAGACGCGGCGCCGACAATGATCGCCGCAAGTACAGACAGGATGGGCACGAAGCGCAACAACATAATTCATTCCTTTCGACATTAACATTAATCCGACTAATTTAATCGGTTAATTTGTAATCCTTGGAATGTCAAGCCGGATTATTGGGAAACAAATGAAAATCAGCATGTTAGAATGATTATAATGCGGTACAGGAAAGGCGCTGCATTCGCAAATACCCTTTCGAAACGGAAGCAGTCCCGCTATCCCTCAGCACTATGGCAGGCACCGACAAAACGCAGAATCAAGTTTTGGGCCCGGCACCACTGGTGGTGCTGGCCCATCCGCAGTTGGGCGAGAACATCGGCACGGCGGCGCGGGCCATGGCGAATTTTGGCCTCCATGAACTCAGGCTCGTTGCGCCACGGGACGGCTGGCCAAATGAGAAGGCACTGACGGCTTCCTCGGGCGCACACTGGATTGTGGAAGGGGCAAAGGTCTTCGATGATCTTCCGTCAGCCCTGAGCGACATGAACTATGTTTACGCCACCACGGCGCGGCCGCGCGACATGATCAAAGAGGTCATTACCCCGGAGCAGGCGGGGGACGACATGCGGGCCCGGGTGGGGCGGGGTGAAAAGGTAGCGATGCTTTTTGGCCGTGAGCGTTGGGGCCTGAGTAATGAGGAAGTTTCGCTGGCCGACATCATTGTGACCGCTCCGGTGAACCCGGCCTTTGCTTCGATTAACATTGCCCAGGCTGTTTTGCTCATGGGTTATGAGTGGTTCAAGGAGCAGGCGCAAACCCTTGGCCAGCAATCGCCTGAACTGGCGGCTTTAAGTGGCCCCGGCCTGCAGACGCCCGATACGCGACCCGCCACCAAGGAAGAGCTTTACGGCTTCTTTGACCATTTGGAGAGAGAACTGGACGATGCCGGATTCTTCAAGACCGAAAAGAAGAAGCCAACGATGCGGCTGAACCTCCGTAATATGTTTGTGCGGGCGGAACTGACCGAGCAGGAAATCCGTTCGCTGCGCGGGATGGTTTCCTCGCTTACGCGGGCGCACCTGAGACGCAGGGAGCCAAAGGCATGACAAGGCCGCGCGTTCTGCTGTTTGATTCCGGCATGGGCGGTCTGACGGTTGCGTCCTGCGTGAGGACGCAGTTACCGGAGGCGCATCTGATCTATGCGGCAGATAACGCGGGCTTTCCCTATGGCGCATGGAAGGAAGAAACCCTCGTGACTCGAATAGCGCAAGTCATCGGGGCACTGATTGAAAAGGCCAGGCCCGACATCGTGGTGATTGCCTGCAACACGGCTTCAACGCTGGCCTTAGCGGTGCTGCGGCAAAGATATGCCGTTCCCTTCGTGGGCACGGTTCCGGCCATTAAGCCAGCGGCCGCCCAAACTAAATCCAACATCATCGGCGTGCTGGCCACGCCCGGCACGGTAAGCCGCGAGTATACCCACACGCTCATCCATACCCATGCCTTTCATTGCCAGGTGATCCTGCATGGGGCCAGGCGCCTGGCCGAAATCGCCGAGCAAAAGCTCAAGGGCCACGCCCCGGACATGGACGAACTGCGCGAAGAAATCGCCCCGGTGTTCCGCCAATTCGATGGCAAGAAAACCGATGTGGTGGTGCTGGGGTGCACCCATTATCCGTTGCTGGTCGAGGAGATGCGGAAGGTGGCCCCTTGGGACGTTAACTACCTTGACCCAGCACCTGCCATTGCGCGGCGGGTTGGCGATGTTCTGGCTGACCTTAAGCTGGCAGGAGTCCAACCGGGGGTACCGGAGCCGGATACGGTGCTTTTGACCTCGGCCGGGGGCGGTGCTTCGGAATCGCTTGCGGCCTATGCGGCCATGGGTTTTCCGCGGCATGGTTTCATGGATTTGCCGGTTTGACAGGCGGGAATGGCTAGGCTAGAAGCCCCCCACTGACGGGGCCAGAAGCCCCGTTTTGCTTGCCCGTGAACCCCTGGTGGTTCTGTCGGCTGGGAGACCAGAAGAGGAGGGTAGGTTCCAACTTGAATGGTTATGGAGAACCGTAAATGACAAAGCGTCAGTCCGCTAAACATAAAATCGACCGCCGCATGGGCGAAAACATCTGGGGCCGTCCGAAGAGCCCGGTGAACAAGCGTGAATATGGCCCCGGCCAGCACGGCCAGCGCCGCAAGGGCAAGATGTCGGACTACGGCATCCAGCTCAAGGCCAAGCAGAAGCTGAAAGGCTACTACGCCAATATTTCCGAGCGCCAGTTCTCCAAGGTTTACGAGGAGGCTTCGCGGATGAAGGGCGACACCTCTGAAAACCTGATCGGCCTGCTCGAGCGCCGCCTGGATGCAATCATCTACCGCGCCAAGTTCGTGCCCACCATGTTCGCTGCCCGCCAGTTCGTGAGCCACGGCCATGTGAAGGTGAACGGTCGCCGCGTCACCATCG
>CAZRZB010000111.1:0-9010 GCA_964604435.1 uncultured Aestuariivirga sp.
CGGAGAGCCCCATGATCAAGTCATTTGAAGATTTCCAGACCCTGAGCAAAGATGGGTATGAAGCCTTTCTGGCCTCCAGCACCGCGTTGAACAAAGGCCTTCAGGCCATTGCCCAGGAAGCCACCGACTTCTCGCGTAAGTCCTTCGAAAAGGGCACGGAAGTTGTCGAAAAGGCGACTGCCAGCAAGACCATCGAGAAGGCTTTGGAAGTGCAGCAGGGCTACGCCAAGGAAGCCTACGAGGCGTTCGTGGCCCAAGCCACCAAGTTGAACGAGCTTTATGTTGCAACGGCGAAGGAAGCTTACAAGCCCTTCGAAGCCAGCATGGCTTCTTTCGGCCTCAAGGCTCCCAAGTAATCGTCTCCATCACAAAATGAAATAGAGCCCGCCGCTCAAACCGGCGGGCTTTTTCTATTTAGATATCAACAATCAGCGGCACATGATCCGACGGCTTTTCCCAACCCCGCACATGTTTTTCAATGTGAGCTCCGGCTAATCGATCTGCAACCTGGGGTGACAGCATTGCGTGGTCAATGCGAATGCCGTTCTGCCGCTGCCAGGCACCGCCCTGATAGTCGAAGTAGGTATATTGGTTCGCTGCAATAGGCTGAAGCGCTCGAAATGCATCTGTCAGCCCGATGGTCTCAAGTTCTCTGAATTTGGCCCGCGTAGCGGGGAGGAAAAGCGCATCCTTCACCCACTGACTGGGTGTTTTGGCGTCCATCTCAGTTGGAATGACATTAAAGTCACCGGCTAGCACGAACGGCTCTTCCAGCTTCAGAAGACCCTTGGCATGTGCAATCAACCGGTCCATCCACTCCATCTTATAGGTGTATTTCGGAGAATCTGTTGGATTGCCATTGGGCGAATAGACGGAAGCCACCGTTACGCTGCGGGAACCATCCATGACCGTTGCCTGGATGTAACGTGACTGCTCATCGGAAACGTCGCCGGGAAGCCCGCGAACGATATTTTCCAGCGGAAACTTTGAGAGTATGGCCACGCCGTTATAGGTTTTCTGGCCAAACACGGCCGTATTGTAATTCAAGTCCTCGAAGACCGCTGCTGGAAATCCTTGGTTTTCACACTTGATTTCCTGGAGACACACGACATCAGGTTTGGCCTCGCGAAGCCATCGCGTGACTGCCTCCAAATGGGCCTTGACCGAGTTTACATTCCACGTTGCAACCCGCATGTTCTGGCCCCGGCGTAATGAACTAGATTGTAAAACTGGTCCCGCAACCGCAGGAGGCTTTGGCCAAAGGATTCTGCACCTTGAAGGACTGGCCGATCAAATCATCCACAAAATCAACCGTGGAGCCAGCCATATAGACCAGTGAAACAGGGTCTATGAGAACCGTGGCGCCATCCCTTTCGATTGCGAGATCATCGTTGTTGCGACCGGTGGCGATCGCAAAATCATACTGAAAACCCGAGCAGCCGCCGCCGTTGACTGAAATTCTGAGGCCTTGGGGCTGGCTCTGCCCTGCGGTGATTTCACAAATCCGGTTTGCGGCGCGTGCAGTAATGTTTACAGTGCTTTCCATGGTCATTTATGTCGGTCTTGGGCGCAGAATTGTCAATGGTGCAGTAAGATGAACCGTCTCACGGCGAGTTATGCGGCCAGGCCGGAAGAGAGCAGGGGGAGGCTGTTTGCTGAGGCGGAAAGCCCGCCGCGCTCGGCTTTCGAACGTGACCGGGACCGCGTCATTCATTCCTCGGCGTTTCGGCGGCTGAAGCACAAGACCCAGGTTTTTGTGTATCATGAGGGGGATCACTACCGCACCCGCCTGACCCATTCGCTTGAGGTGGCGCAGGTTGCAAGGTCTATCGCCCGCGTTCTCGGGCTTGACGAGGATTTGACTGAATCGCTGGCCCTTGCCCATGATCTCGGCCACACGCCTTTTGGCCATGCCGGTGAACGCGAGTTGGACAAACTCATGGCGCCCTTTGGCGGCTTCAATCACAATGCCCAATCGCTTCGAATTGTGACGAAACTTGAGAGAAAATACGCAAGATTTGATGGCTTGAACCTGACCTGGGAGAGCCTCGAAGGACTGGTTAAGCACAATGGTCCATTGATCGATTCCCATGGGAACGCCCTCGGGTCTTTTCGCGAAAGTGGCTTGCCGCAAGTGATTATCGAGTATGCCGAAGTCCATGACCTCAAGCTGGCGAGTTTTGCTTCGGCAGAGGCGCAGGTTGCCGCCATTGCCGATGACATCGCCTACAATGCTCACGATATTGATGACGGTCTCCGCGCCAAGCTTTTCGATGTCATCGATCTTGGTGATATCCCGTTGGTTGGCGAGGCACTGGCGGATGTTGTGAAATTGTATCCGGGGCTGGAAAGGCCGCGCATCATTCACGAAACGGTGCGTCGCGTGATTTCGGCGATGGTTGCCGACGTGGTGGCGCAAACACGAAGAAGCTGCGCTGAAGCGGGCGTCCGGACATGTGACGACGTTCGCTCCCAGAAGCGGGCCATGGTTCTGTTTGGCCCCCAGATGGGGGAGAATAACCGTGTGCTGCAAGCATTTCTGTCGACGCGCATGTACCGCCATGAACGCGTACTTGAAATCATGGACCGCGCCCAGCGCGTCATCCGCGACCTGTTCGAAGCCTATATGAATGAACCGTCACTCCTGCCGGAGGATTGGCGGGCCGACGTCCCCGCAGATGCTCGAGGCCAATACGCCCGCCAGGTCTGTGATTTTCTCTCCGGTATGACGGACCGTTATGCATTGGAACAGCATAAGCGATTGTTTGACCTTGACCCACTTTTCCGCTAGTCAGCAAACTGCATAATATCAATAACTTAGAATGATGATATGAACCTTTTTGGACACTTTCAGACGGTCATAAGAAGCGATCTCGCGGCCATGATGGCGGCAGGCGAACTCTCGCCAGGCTTGGATACTTCCCGGGTGACGGCGGAGCCTCCGCGCGATGCTTCTCATGGTGACGTGACGACCAATGCTGCCATGGTTATGGCCAAGGCTGTTGGCATGGCGCCCCGCGACCTGGCGAAAATGCTGGTAATCCGCTTGCTGAATCAGCCCGACGTTCTTTCGGCCGATATTGCGGGCCCAGGCTTTATCAATCTTCGTCTGAAGGAGACGTTCTGGGCAAAAATTCTCGAAGCGATTCTCTTGCAGGGTGACAGTTACGGCCGCTCGGATTTGGGCAAGGGAACTAAGACGAATGTTGAGTATGTCTCGGCAAATCCGACGGGTCCATTGCATGTGGGCCATTGCCGCGGCGCCGTGTTTGGCGATGCCTTGGCCGCACTGCTGGCAGCAACGGGCTATGAGGTGACAAAAGAATACTACATCAACGATGCTGGTGCCCAGGTCGATACCGTCGCGCGATCGGCATATCTGCGGTACCAGGAAGCCTTGGGCACGGATATCGGCGAAATTCCTGCTGGCCTTTACCCGGGCGAGTATCTGATACCCGTAGGCCAGGCGCTGGCCGCAGAGCACGGGAAGAAGCTTCTGGCGATGAAAGAGGAAGAGTGGCTTCCCATGGTGCGCAGCACGGCAATCGCCATGATGATGGACCTGATCAGAAGCGATCTTGCAAGCCTGAAAATTCACCAGGAACTCTTCTTCTCCGAGAAGTCATTGCATGATTCGAACGAAGTGCGCGATACGGTGGCTGAACTCCGTAGGCGTGGCCATGTCTACGAAGGCCGTCTGCCGCCCCCGAAGGGGGAGCTTCCGGAAGACTGGGAAGATCGCGAACAGACCCTCTTCCGCGCCACCGACTTTGGCGATGACATAGACCGGCCACTGCTCAAGTCGGATGGTTCCTATACTTACTTTGCCTCCGACGTTGCCTATAGCCGGAACAAGATCATGCGCGGCTACAAGGAGTTGATCTACATCCTGGGCGCAGATCACGGCGGCTACGTCAAACGGCTGGAAGCTGTTGCGGCAGCCATTGCGGGCCCCGGAAAGGTCAATGTCATTGTCAGGCTTTGCCAGCTGGTGAAGCTGTTCCGGAACGGTGAGCCCGTGCGCATGTCGAAGCGCTCCGGCGAATTCGTGACGCTTCGCGAGGTCGTTGATGAGGTTGGCCCGGATGTCGTTCGCTTCATGATGCTCTACCGCAAGAACGAAGCTCCACTCGATTTTGACTTTGCCAAGGTCACCGAGCAATCCAAGGACAACCCGGTTTTCTATGTCCAATATGCCCATGCGCGGGTCTGCTCGGTGTTGCGCAACGGGGCGGAGCTTGGCCACCATGGAATTAACCATGATTTTTCATTATTAATCGACGAAGCCGAGCGGCATGTGGTAAAGAGGCTGGCAGAATATCCAAAAATGTTGGAGGGCGCAGCACTTGCCCACGAACCGCACCGCATCTCATTTTATCTCTATGAGCTCGCCAGTGACTTTCATTCCCTGTGGAACAAAGGCAAAGAGTCGCCGCAATTAAGATTTATTGTTAAAAATGATTCAATAACAACGGATACGCGTCTCGCTTTTTTGCGGACGATTCGCTATGTTTTAGCAAATGGCCTTCGAATTCTAGGTGTTAACCCTGTCGAAGAGATGTAAAACGGATACAACTTGTAATGGATCAAAACTCCACGAATGGCCCGGAAAAACGCAACTGGCGCGAGCGTTTAGGCATTGGCGGCAAGGACATGCCCCGCATTTCGGGAGAGTTCACGAAGGCCCCGGAAACTCTTGAACCGGAAGCGGCTCCGGTACGCGCAGCCCAGGCCGTGGCAAAACCGGCCCCCATGGCGCCGCGTCTGCCGCTGAAATCGGGGGCGCCGCCGGTCGCGAGGCCCCAGCAGCAGGGCCTGTCCCAGGGGCCATCAACACAGTCGCCTGAAGCCTTGGCCGAAAAACTTCGCACCCAGCGTGCGGCGGCGGAAAAGTTGGCTGAACAGCGGGTTGCGGCGGCAAAACTGCGGGCCGAGGGAGCCAGCAGCGCGCCGCTGGTTGCGGCCTCCGCGGCTCCCGTCGAAAAGCCGAAATTCGCTTTTGCCGACGACGAAAACAAGCCGGATATCGGCCGCGAGGCCCGTACCCTGGCTCCGGGCCGGCCACCGCAAAGACCCGCCCTGCAACAGCCGCAGCTTTCACCTCCGCGACCGCCACTCGGGGGCCAGCCCCGCATCCCGACGGGCGCGTCTGCCGGCTTTCAGCCCCAGTATCGGCCACAGCCACCACGGGGCTATACGCCTTCGGCCTATGTCCCGCCGCCGCCGCTGGCGCAGCCCCAGCGGAGCTTTAACGGTCCCATGTCGCAGCCGCAGGCGACTGAGCCGCGCCTGCAGGCGCCTCGCGTCAGTCCGGAGGCCTATCGCCGGGGCCCGCAGGACGACCTCGGCTATGCCGGCGCTGGTTACGAGCCTCCCCATCGCCACCCGCAAAGGCCTGGTGCATTGCGCCCCCCGCCACCCTCCTATGATGACGACTATGGTGATGAGATATTCGAGGATGCGCCGCCGCGGGCTTCCCGCCGGGCCAGCGCCAATGACTATAATCAGGCTTACCGGGAGACCGAGGGAGTTTACGCTGATGAGCGCCGTCGTTCCAGCGGGCCGTGGCTGCTTCTGCTGTTCCTGATGCTGGCGGCGGGCGCTGCTGGCGCCGGGGTGTGGTATTACCAGTCCAGCGTCAAGACGGCTGCAACTACCGCATCACCAGAAACCGCGCCAGTTGTTGCCGCCCCCGAGCAGTCAGCGAAATCCGCGCCTGAACAGCCGCTCGATGGCCAAGCGGGTTCAGCCGGCCCGTCGCCATCGAAAAAGCAGATCTATGACCGGATCATCGGCGAGAACGAGGTTCTCGGCGGACAAGTGGTTCCGACCGAAGAAGCGCCGATGCAGCCGGAAGCACCGCAAGGGGATGCTGAACAGGCGTTGCAACCGGCGGATTCGATGGACGCTGGGCTGGAAGGCGGTGAAGCTTTGCCTCTGCCCATGCCCCCGCCGCCAGGGACTGGCAATGACACCCAGGGCGCCCTCTCGACGCCCCCGCCTGACAAGACCGTGGCTTTATCCTCACCCGCCAAGGCCACCAATTCAACCGGCTTGGCCGTGGAAACGGAAATTGCGCCTGTACCGGGCGAGAATGCAGCAGCGGCGACGACCGAGCGGGCCACGCCGCCCGCCGAACCAGCGCCTGCCATGGAAGAAATTGTCAACGCCGAACCGGCGCCCGAGGTCAAGAAAACCGTTGCAAAGAAGGCGAAATCAGCCGTCGAGGAAAACACTGCGCTGGGCGCTTCGCCCGTGGTTCTGGTGCCCCCCTCAAATTCAGCTGATGCAGGCCAGGGGGCTGCCGCCGCCCCTCTGGTTATTGATCCGCCGGTTTCCACACAGCCCGCCCCAGCCGTGAAGAAGAAGAAAACCCTGTTCGGGTTGCTTAAGGGAACCAATGATCAGGAAGTTGCCGGGCAGACGGCGACGACCGGACCGATTGAACCGCAACAGCAGGTGGCTGCTATCCCGCAGCCAGCACCCCTCCAGCAGCCGCCGGCTCCCGCGCAAGTAGCAAGTGCCGCCAGTGGCTACTATGTCCAGCTTGCCTCATTCAAATCGCAGGCCGAAGCCACCACGGAATTTGGCCGTCTTAGAGCAAAACATGCGGGCATTCTCGGCAACCTGCCATCAACCATCAATCCCGCGAGCGTGGGTGGCAGCACAAGGTACCGCCTGGCCGTTGGACCGGTTTCATCGCGCGACCAGGCCACCAGGATTTGCAGTTCCCTGGTCGCCGCAGGCGAACGGGACTGCCTGGTCCGCAAGCAGTAGCCGCTGCGCGGACGAGAAATCATCACCATGAAAATTCGTAGCTTCATCTGCGGGTGTGAGGGCACCCAGCTTTCTTCCGCTGAGCTTTCGTTCTTCAAGGAACAGAATCCCTGGGGTCTCATTCTCTTTAAGCGCAATTGCGAAACACCGGCCCAGATCAAATCGCTCACTGCCTCGTTTCGGCAGGCGGTCGGCCGGAAGGACGCGCCTGTGCTCATCGACCAGGAGGGCGGGCGGGTTCAGCGGCTGGGCCCTCCTTCAAACCACTGGCGGAAATACCCCTCAGCCCGCGCCTACGGCGATCTCTATGCCAAGAACCCTCTCACGGCTCTGCGTGCGGCGCGCCATGTCGGGCGCCTCATGGCGGCGGACCTGCTGGAACTCGGCATCACCGTCGATTGCCTGCCGGTGTTGGATGTTCCCCAGGCCGGCGCCCACGATGTCATCGGCAGCCGCGCCTACAGCTTGCAGATGGAGCAGGTCATGGCTTTGGCGCGGGCCCACACGGCGGGCCTCATGGATGGCGGGGTGCTGCCGGTCATGAAGCACATTCCCGGCCACGGCCGCGCTGACGTCGATAGCCACCATGATCTGCCGGTGGTGAAGGCCAAGAGGGAAGAGCTGGAACAGGTCGATTTTCCGCCCTTCGCCGCCTTTGCCGATGCGCCCATGGCAATGACCGCCCACGTCATTTACACCGCCCTCGACAAGACGGCCCCGGCAACCCTTTCAAGGAAGATCATCAAGTCCGTCATTCGCGAGCAGATTGGCTTTCGCGGGCTCCTGCTCACCGACGACCTTTCCATGAAGGCGCTTTCGGGCACCCTGGCGGAAAAATGCACAAAAGCCCTGAGCGCCGGCTGCGACATGCTTCTGCACTGCAATGGCAAACTGGATGAAATGCGCGAAGTCGCGGCTGCTTCAGGGGAACTCAAAGGAAAATCCTTGCGCCGGGCCAAGGCGGCGCTCAAAGCGGCGCGAAAACCCCAGGCCTTCGACCAGAAGGCGGCGCTACGCGACTGGGAATTGGTCGTTTCCGCTTGAAAGTGGGGATAAACTAAGGTCATTCAAGCGAATCACCGGGGCGTTTGGGAAGATGCCAAGCATGGAACTTTAGGACGGAAATGACGGACGAAACCAACGCAAACGTGCAAGAGCTGTGGCCCGATGGCGAGGGGCCGCTACGCAAGGAGTCAGCAACCGATTCAGATGAGGCGCTGATCGTCGATGTCGGCGGTTTTGAGGGCCCCCTCGACCTGCTGCTGGAACTTGCCCGCCACCATAAGGTTGATCTCGCCCAGATCTCGATCCTGGCGCTCGCCGAACAATATCTTGCCTACATCGACAACGCCCGAAAGATGCGCCTCGAAGTGGCCGCCGACTATCTGGTGATGGCCGCCTGGCTGGCCTACCTCAAGTCGCGCATGCTGATCCCCCTGCCTCCGGGCAGTGAAGATGAACCCGCCGCGGACCTGGCGGCACAGCTGGCCTTCAGGCTGCAGCGGCTGCAGGCCATGCGTGATGCGGCAGCCAAGCTCATGGCGCGCAATCTCTTCGGGCGTGATGTTTTTGGCCGGGGAAACCCGGAGCCGCTGGTCGTCGAAACCCAGCGCGAATATGCCGACAACCTGATTGACCTGCTGAAGGCCTATGCCGAGCGCCGCCAGCGCAAGGCCCGTCACCAGAGCTATACCTTGAAGCGCCATGCCACCTGGTCCATCAAGGAAGCCCGCCAGGCCCTTGAGAAGCTTGTGGGCACGATGGATGACTGGAGCACCTTTGACCACTGGCTTGCGGAATATCTGGTGCCATCCGAGATGCGCCGCTCGGTGAAAGCCTCGAGCTTTACCGCAAGCCTGGAATTGGCCCGCGAAGGCCTCATTGAATTGCGCCAGGAAACCGCTTTCCGCCCGATCTACATGCGCCGGCGCGCCTGATGTTATTGAAGGACAATTATGGTACAAGCAAACATGAGCGTTGATGCAAGTGATACTCCGGAGACGGATGAACTGGATGCTTCACAAGCCGTGGTGAGAATGCACCCCCGCGCCGACCGAAGCCAGCACCTGCGCATTATCGAGGCCATTCTGTTTGCCGCCGAGGTTCCCGTGGCCATTGAGAAGCTGCAAGGCTTCTTCCCCGAGGGCACGGACGTGACGGCGCTGCTCGCCGACCTCCAGGCCAACTACGCCAACCGTGGCGTCAATCTCGTGCAGATCGCCGGCCGCTGGAC
>CAZRZB010000112.1:0-8944 GCA_964604435.1 uncultured Aestuariivirga sp.
AACAGATCAGCCCGACGATCACCGCCGCGGCAAGCGTGCTGATCGTGTTCTCAACGGTCATGCTGGTGACGGTTGAACTGCTGCGCCGCCGCGGCGAGCGCCTGCGTGGAATTAGGACTTAGCGCGGCGCCGGAAATGCAGGGGAAGCGGCGTTGTCGTTTCGGCCAGGCTGGCGGGCGTGGCGTAGGCCTTCATCAGCCTGGCGGCGCCGGCGAGATCGTCGGCGGCCAGCGATTGGCCGATCTGGCTGGAGGTTTCCGAGAGGGTTGCGATGGATGCGAAGAGACGGCCGATGGGAGCTGAATCTGCCAAGCTGCGGACCTTCCGAAGGGCGCCGGCACAGCTGCCGGCGAGGTTATCTTCATTCGAAAACGAGAACTTCTCAACCTTACGCGACTTGGTTTTCATTACGCATACTCCACCAACTGATATGCCCAAGTTGACCGATCGCTGTTAACGACAGGTAAACGGACCGGGGGTGGCTTGAATCTCCATGGCCGGCGCGGCTATACCGCTCGGCGACGGCAGTATTTTGAGGGTTTCATGGCGGGTCATTCACAATTCAAGAACATCATGCACCGCAAGGGCAAGCAGGACAAACTCCGCTCCAATGCCTTTGCCAAGCTGGGCCGTGAAATCACCGTTGCGGCCAAAGCCGGCCTGCCCGATCCCGCCATGAATTCGCGGCTCCGCCTGGCGGTGCAGAATGCGCGGGCGGGCAACATGCCCTGGGACACCATCGAACGGGCCATCAAGAAGGCCACCGGCAGCGAGGGCGAGAACTTCGACGGCGTGCGCTATGAGGGTTACGGGCCGGGAGGCGTTGCCATCGTGGTCGAGGCACTCACCAACAACCGGAACCGCACGGCCGGCAACGTGCGGGCCCTGTTCACCAAGTACGGCGGCAACATGGGCGAGACCGGCTCGGTGAGCTTCATGTTCTCGAAGGTCGGCGAGATTTCCTATCCTCTCGCCAAGGGCAGTGCCGACGCCATTCTGGAGGCCGCCATCGAGGCAGGCGCCGACGATGCGGTGAGCGACGAAAACGGCCATGTCATCACCTGTTCGTTTGAAAGCATCGGCGAGGTTTCCGCCAGTCTGGCCAAGACGCTGGGCGAGGCGGAAAGCGTCAAGGTCGTCTGGAAGCCGCAGACCCTGACGGCGCTTGACCAGGAAAAGGCCGAAACGCTGCTCAAGCTTGTCGACGCCCTGGACGAGGATGACGATGTGCAGAATGTCTTCAGCAATGCGGATATTTCCGACGAGGTGATGGCCAAGCTGGATGCCTAGGGTCCGCATCATCGGCATCGACCCGGGCCTGCGCAACACGGGCTGGGGCGTGATTGAGGCCGAGGGCACAAGGCTCTCCTATGTTGCCGACGGCAGCGTCCATTCCGAAGCGGATGCGCCGCTGGCCACACGCCTGCTGCAAATCCACAGCCAGCTTGCCGAGATCCTGAAGCGTTATGCGCCCGATGAAGCGGCGATCGAGGAAACCTTCGTCAACAAGGATGCCCGCGCCACGCTGAAACTGGGGCAGGCGCGCGGTGCCGCGATGCTGGCCCCGGCGCTGGCCGGCATCAGCGTTGCCGAATACGCGCCCAATGTGGTGAAAAAATCCGTCGTCGGGGCGGGGCACGCGGAGAAGGACCAGGTGAAGCACATGGTCAAACTGCTGCTGCCGCGGGCCGAACTGAACACGGCGGATTCGGTTGATGCCCTGGCCATTGCCATCTGCCACGCGCACCACCGGGGCAGTCAAACACTTGCGAAGATCTTGGCGCGTTCTTGACTTGTTCCAATTTTTGATATAGGTAATACTCTAAAGGTATTACCATGCGAGTTACATCCAAAGGCCAAGTGACTATTCCCAAGGAAGTGAGAGAACGGCTGGGTATCCAGCCGGGAAGCGATGTTGGTTTTGCTGAGGAGGGTGGCAAGGTGGTGCTTATTAACGAAGATCACAGCAAGAATGAAACTCCTGGAGAACGTATGGTTCGCCTGATGGTCGAGTTTGGTGACCGTATGCGCCGCGAAGGCAAGCTTTCCGGCATGACGACGGATGAGATCATGGAAATGAACCGTGGGCCATACGATGACGTCGAGCCTCGTTGATACAAACATCGTTTTTGATCTTTTTAATCGCGATCCCGCCTGGTTTGATTGGTCCAGCAGTACATTGGGGCGCTGCCGGGACATTGGCGAGGTCATTATCAACCCAATTGTGTTTGCAGAAGCGGCGGCGGACTTTTCAACCGTTCCCGAATTCATGCGCACCCTTGAACAATTTGGGTTCACGCTTGAACATTTGCCATGGGCCGCGTCGTTTGATGCCGGAAAAGCCCATGTCCGCTACCGGCGCGAAGGCGGCAGCCGCGGGCGAACCCTGCCTGACTTTTTTGTTGGCGCCCATGCAGCCGTAAAGGATTACCGTTTGATTACCAGAGATGGCCGGCGCTATCGCAAATACTTTCCGGATCTCGAAATCATCGCGCCGGATACCCATCCATGATCGGGAAACTGAAAGGCCGCATCGACAGCTATGGCGCGGACTGGCTGATCATCGATGTCTCGGGCGTGGGCTATCATGTGTTCTGTTCGTCCAAGACCCTGGCAGCACTTCCCCCGGCGGGCGAATTCGCCGAGCTTCACACGGAAATGCTGGTGAGCCAGGACATGATCCGACTGGTGGGCTTTGCCTCGGTGCTGGAGCGCGAATGGTTCCGGCTGCTGCAAACCGTGCAAGGGGTGGGAACGCGCGTGGCGCTGGCCATTCTGTCCACCCTGTCGGCCTCCGAAATCGCCAATGCCATCGCCTTGCAGGACAAGCCGATGATCGGGCGTGCTCCCGGCGTGGGCAAGAAGCTGGCGGAGCGGATTGTGCTGGAGTTGAAAGACAAGGCGCCGGCGTTTACGGGCGCCGATGTGACACTTTCCAGATTGCAGGCGGAACTTGAGGGGCCGCGGCCGACCTCGGCCTCGGATGCGGTGTCCGCCCTTGTCAACTTGGGTTACGGCCAATCTCAAGCCGGCGCGGCGGTTGCCACCGCCATGCGCAAGAACGGTGATGATCAGCCTACGGAGAAACTGATCCGCCAGGCGTTGAAAGAACTGGCGCTGTCATGAGCCAGCGCCTTATAGACCGCGAAGACAGGCCGGAGGACGGTGTGGATTCCCATGTGCGGCCGCAGAACCTGAATGAATTTGTCGGGCAGAGCAAGGCCAAGCAGAATTTGCGGGTGTTCATCGAGGCGGCGAAGGCGCGGGCGGAGGCGCTGGACCACGTGCTGTTTGCCGGCCCGCCGGGCTTGGGCAAGACCACGCTGGCGCAGATCATGGCGCGCGAATTGGGCGTGAACTTCCGCGCCACCTCCGGCCCGGTGATTGCCAAGGCTGGCGATCTTGCGGCGCTGCTGACGAACCTTGAAGACCGGGACATTCTTTTCATCGATGAAATCCACCGGCTTTCACCGGCGGTGGAGGAAATTCTCTATCCCGCCATGGAGGATTACCAGCTCGATCTCATCATCGGCGAGGGGCCGGCGGCGCGCTCGGTGCGCATTGATCTGGCCAAGTTTACACTCATTGGCGCCACGACACGCACGGGGCTGTTGACCACGCCGCTGCGCGACCGCTTCGGCATTCCGGTGCGCCTTGATTTCTATACGGACGAGGAACTGCTGGACATCGTCAAGCGCGGGGCGCGGGTGATGAAGGTGGCGATCAGCGAGGATGGCGCCCGAGAAATCGCCCGGCGCTCGCGCGGCACGCCGCGCATTGCCGGAAGGCTGCTGCGCCGGGTGCGGGACTTCGCCTCGGTCTCGGGGGAGGTCCGCATCGATGCGGGGTCCGCCGACCGGGCATTGGGCAATCTGGATGTGGACAAGCGCGGGCTCGATGCCCTGGACCATCGCTATCTGAATTGCATCGCGATCAATTTCGCTGGCGGGCCGGTTGGCATCGATACGATTGCCGCCTCGCTCTCGGAAGCGCGGGATGCCATCGAGGATATTGTCGAACCCTATCTCCTGCAGATCGGTTTTCTCAACCGTACCTCGCGGGGCCGCATTCTCACGCCCCATGCCTTCAGGCACATGGGCCTGCCCACACCGCAGCGGCCCGAGATCATGCAGGACGTTTTGCCATTGGAGGACGCGAATGACTGAGCGCTGGCCTGATCTCGCGGGGCGCATCGCGGGCAAGGTCCATGTCCTGCCCATCCGCGTCTATTACGAGGACACGGATTTTTCCGGCGCGGTGTACCACGCCAATTACCTGAAGTTCTGCGAGCGGGCCCGCTCGGACTGCCTGCGGCTGCTCGGCATCCACCACAGCGAACTGCATGGGAGCGCAAGCTTCGTGGTCCGCCGCATGGTCTGCGATTTTTTGAAGCCGGCGCTGATAGATAATCTGCTGGAAGTGGAAACGCGCTTTGTTGAATTTGCCGGGGCCCGCATGGAGCTTGTCCAGGTGGCGCGGCGCGGCAGCGAGAAGCTGTTCGAGGCACAGGTGACGGTGGCGCTGGTGGACGGCAAGGGGAGGCCGAAGCGGCTGCCGCCGGAAATGACGAAAATGTTTCTTTCCCGTGTCGAATCAGTAACGTAACAGAACCTTAACCATAAATCCGGCATGTGGGGCGAGGCTGGCCGCTATAGCGGCGATCCTGCGGCGGATTCCACGGAAAACTGGCGAATCGCCGCAGTTTCGACAGATTTAACCTGTTTCAGGGCGCCACCCCAAGAGGGGTATGGAGTTCAGGGACGGATTCCGGGAAGTGGGGCGTGACATGGATCCAGTGGTAGTCAGTGCAGTGGCGCAGCCGGGGCAAATTTCGCTCTGGCATTTGGTCATGCAGGCGAGTTGGCCTGTGTTCCTCGTGATGGTTGGCCTGGCGCTGGCCTCGGTGTGGTGCTGGGCGGTGATCATCGAGAAGTATTTCGCGGTGCGTCGCATGAACGCCGCCAATGACCGGTTTGAACAAAGCTTCTGGTCGGGCCAGTCGCTTGAGGACCTCTACATGGCCCTTGGAACGCGCAGCAACCTCGGCCTGGCGGCCATCTTCATGGCGGCAATGCGGGAGTGGAAACGCAGCCAGGATGCGGCGCTGCGGGCCGGCTTCCAGGGGGTGCAGAAGCGCATTGAAAAAGTCGTGGACGTGCAGATCCAGAAGGAAATGAGTTCGATAGAATCGCGCCTGCTGTTTCTGGCAACGACAGGTGCCGCGGCCCCCTTCATCGGACTGTTCGGAACGGTCTGGGGCATCATGACCTCGTTCCAGGCCATTGCCAATTCGCAGAACACCAATCTTGCGGTGGTGGCGCCGGGCATCGCGGAAGCCCTGTTTGCCACGGCCATCGGCCTGGTGGCCGCCATACCGGCGACAATTTTCTACAACATGTATTCGGCTGACGCCGGCCGGATAGGCCAGCGTCTGGAAAATTTCGCGGATGAATTCTCGGCGATTATCTCACGTCAGCTGGACGAACGGGTTTAAGCATGGCAGCAGCAACAGGCGGGGCCAAAGGCGGATATACGCGGCGCAATTCCAGGCGGCGCGCCTCGGCCGGCGTGATGCATGAAATCAACGTGACGCCGCTGGTCGACGTCATGCTGGTGCTGCTGATCGTGTTCATGGTGGCGGCTCCCCTGATGACGGTGGGCGTGCCCATCGAGCTTCCGAAAACCGAAGCCAAGCAATTGAACAGCAGCGTCGAGCCGCTGACCATCACGGTGCAGGCCGATGGGGCAATCTATCTCCAGGAAACCAAGATACCGCTTGAGGAACTCCAGCCAAAGCTCCTGGCCATTGCCAAGAACGGCTATGAGGAACAGATATTTGTCCGCGCCGACACAAATGTCAGCTATGGTTCGGTCATGGAAGTCATGGGACTGCTCAACGGGGCAGGCTATCGCAAGATCGGCCTGGTCACGGGGAATACCGAGAAGAAGGCGGAAACTTCAAACTAGAGATGCGCAAGAGCCTGATCACATCCCTGGTGCTGCACGCGGCGATCCTCATCGCCGCACTGGTGGTCTTGCCCGGTCCTGACAAGTTCAAGGTGCAGCCGCAGGATTCCATCCAGGTCGATATTTCCAAGATCAGCGATGACTCGAAGCGCAAGGCCACGTCCAAGACCGCTGAAAAGCCGATTGAGAAGCCGGCGCCAAAGAAGGCCGAAGTGGTGAAGAAGGCCGAGCCCGCGCCAAAGGTCGATGAAAAGGTGAAGACGGCCGTCAAGGAGCCTGTAGCCGAGCCGCCGCCGCCCGAGCCGAAAAAGCCGGAACCCAAAAAAGAAGAACCGAAGCCGCTTGATCCGGATCCGCTGAAGGACCTTCTCAAGAAGGTCGAGGAAGAACCCAAGTCCAAGGAAGAAGTGAAGAAGGCCGAAGTGAAGCCGGTGAAGAAGCCGGATGCGAAGAAGCCGGCAAAGAAGAAGCCCGAACTCAATACTGATGACATTGCCGCCTTCCTGAACAAGACAGACGATGAGAAAACGGCGCCGCAGCAGCCTGCCGAGGTGACCAAGGCGCCTGAATTGGGCGATGCCGAAATCCAGGGCACTGATGATGCCCTGGCGGCAACGCTGGTGGACGCGTTGCGGCAGAAGCTCGCCGGCTGCTGGTCGGTGCCGCCGGGAGCGCGCGAAGCCGATATCACGGTCAAGGTCCGTTTCTTCCTCAATCCGGACGGCAGCGTCGCCGGATTGCCGGAGGTCCTCAACGGCAGCGGCGATCCGCTTTTTGCCACCACGGCGCAATCGGCGGTATCGGCGGTCAAAGAGTGCGAACCCTATGACTTTTTCCCGCCCGACCGCTATGACTTGTGGAAAGACAATACAGTCAACTTCAATCCAAACATGATGTTTGGAACTTAATCCCCATGGAATTTTCAATGCAAAATTTTCCCCGTATTGCACTGCTGCGGCATGTGGTTCTGGCGTTGTCACTACTCTTCCTGGCGTTCATGCCGCGCGCCAGCCTGGCCCTTGATGTCGATGTTTCGGGCGGGCGCATCAATCCGTTGCCGATTGCGATTACGCCCTTCCTTGCCGGCGGCGGCGCCGAGGAGGCAGCGGCAACCCTTGGCGAAGTGATCAGCAGCAATCTTGGCCGCTCCGGCTATTTCGAGCCGCTGCCGCAGAACTCCTTCATCGAGCAGATCAGCGATTTCAACCAGGAACCGCGCTTTGCCGACTGGCGGCAAATCCAGGCCAAGGCGCTGGTGACGGGCCAGGTCTATATGGAAGGCGGAAAGATCCGCGTCGAATTCAAGCTGTTTGACGTCAATTCGCAGCAGCAGCTCGCAGCCCAGCAGTTTTCAACCTCGCCCAAGAACTTGCGGCGCATCGGGCATTTGACCTCCGACGCCATATACAAGGCCCTCACCGGTATCGAGGGGTATTTCGACACGCGCATCGTCTTTGTTGATGAAGCCGGTCCCAAGGACCAGCGCGTAAAGAAACTGGCGGTGATGGACCAGGACGGCTTCAATGTCCGTACGCTTACGGATGGCAGCGAGCTGGTGGTCACGCCGCGGTTCTCGCCCAACAGCCAGGAAATCACCTACATGTCGATTGGCCAGGGAACGCCGCGGGTTTACCTCTTCAACATCGAAACCCGCCAGCGCGAGATTGTCGGCGAGTTCGCCAACATGAGCTTTGCCCCGCGCTATTCGCCGGATGGCCAGCGGGTGATCATGAGCCTGCTCACCACCGACGGGCGCAATTCCAATATCTATGAAATGGACTTGCGGTCGCGGCAGTTGCGTCAGCTGACCAATACGCCGGCGATCAACACGGGCCCCAGCTATTCGCCCGACGGCGGCCAGATCACCTTTGAATCCGATCGTGGCGGCACACAGCAAATCTATGTCATGGGGGCCGACGGCTCGGGGCAGAACCGCATCAGCTTCGGCAACGGGCGCTATTCGACGCCGGTATGGTCGCCCGATGGCCAGTACATCGCCTTCACCAAGCAGGCGGGCGGCCGGTTCGCCATCGGGGTGATGAAGCCGGATGGCTCTGGTGAGAGAATATTAACCGAAGGCTATCATAACGAAGGCCCAACGTGGGCGCCGAATGGCCGCGTCATCATGTTTTTCCGGGACAATCCCGGTGAAACGGGGGGCCCGCAGCTCTATTCGGTCGATATCACCGGATATAATGAGCAGCAAGTTCAGACCCCAGGGTTCGCTTCCGATCCCGCGTGGTCGCCGCGCCTGAACTAGGAAGATTTCGTGGGGCCGGGGGGCCTGTCACGCGTATGAGTAATGGAGTGGGTATGATGTTGCGTATAATGAGCGGTGCAAGAATTGCCGTGGCCTTGTGTTGTGTGCTGGCCCTGACGGCTTGCTCAAAGAAGAACTCGCCGAACCTTGAGGCTGCCAACGGCGGATTTGGCAGCGGCGTATCGGCACCCGGTTCCGAGCAGGATTTCGCCACCAATGTGGGCGACCGCATCTATTTCGTGGTTGACCAGGCCGATCTGACCCCGGAAGCCGAGGATGTTCTCAGCAAGCAGGCGGCCTGGCTGCAGCAGTATCCCGGCGTCACCATCCAGATGGAGGGCCATTCGGATGAGCGCGGCACCCGCGAATACAACATTGCCCTTTCAGCCCGGCGCGCCACGGCGGCGCGCGAGTTCCTCATCGCCCATGGCGTCGAAGCCAGCCGCATTTCCTCCATTGCCTATGGCAAGGAACGGCCAGCGGCACTTTGCGATGCAGAGCAGTGCTGGTCACAAAATCGCCGTGCTGTCACGGTTATCACCGGTGGCGCAAGGACGAGCTGAGGGTTTTTCCCAAACTCTGGCGGGTGAGGAAATGTTAACCCTGACCCGTCACAATGGTTAAGACTATGAATCCTTGCTGCGCGGGACGTATCGGGCTATGTGCTCGCCGGAATTCCGTGAAAGGTGAGTTTTGGATTAGCCGGTTGCGTTTTGG
>CAZRZB010000113.1:0-8868 GCA_964604435.1 uncultured Aestuariivirga sp.
CGACGATCAGCACCTTGGGGCGCAGCGCCAGCCAGCGGGCCAGCACCACCTTCTGTTGGTTGCCGCCGGAGAGATTGCCGACGAGCTGATCGGCGGAGGCCATGCGGATGTTGAGGAGCTTCCGGTATTCGTCGACGAGGGCCTCCTCCTTGCTGCTGCTGATGAAGTAGCGGAAGGCGGAGATGCGGCCGTGCGAGGCGATCGACAGGTTGGTGCGGATGGCCAGGGCCAGGAACAGGGCCTGCTGCTTGCGGTCTTCGGGCACCAGGCCGATGCCCATGTTGATGGCGTCACGGGGCGAGGAAATTTTCACCTCGCGGCCGTCGACGATGATCTTCCCCGCATCGATGACGTCGGCGCCAAAGATGGCACGCGCGGTTTCGGTGCGCCCGGCGCCCACCAGGCCGGCAATGCCGAGGATTTCCCCCTTGTTCACGGAGAGGGAGACATTGTGCAGCTCGATGGCGCTGGCGTCGGTGCTCTTGCGGCGGCGCGACAGGTTCGCTACCGCGAGCGCCACTTCGCCCGTCGCATAGGACGAATCGCGGGGCGCCAGCAGGCCAAGCTCGCGGCCCACCATGAGGCGGATGATATCGTCGAGGCTGGTGCCCGCAACGGTTCCGGAGCCCACATGGCGGCCGTCACGCAGCACCGTGTAGCGGTCGCAGATCTCGAACACCTCTTCCAGCCGGTGGGTGACGAAGATCGTCGAAATGCCGTCGCGCTTGAGGGCGCGGATGATGGTGAAGAGCTTTTCCACCTCGGCGCGGCTGAGGGCCGAGGTCGGTTCATCCATGACGATGAGTTTAGACTTCATGGATAGGGCCCGGGCGATCTCGACCATCTGCTGCTCGGCCACCGAGAGGTCGCGCACCAGGGCGCGCGGATTGCGCTCGAGGCCGATGCGGTCCATGAGAGCCTGGGTTTGCTCATCGAGCTTCTTGCGGCTGATGAACAGTTTCGAGCCCGGCTCGCGTCCGATGAAGACGTTCTCGGCGATAGTCATGTCGGGGGCGAGGGTGAATTCCTGGTAGATGGTGACGATGCCCTTGGCCTGGGCCACCTGCGGGTTGTCGAGAATGACGGTCTCGCCGGCAAACTCGATGCTGCCGGAATCCGGGGCCTGGGCGCCGGAGAGGATCTTGAGCAGGGTTGATTTGCCGGCGCCGTTTTCGCCGAGAAAAGCATGAATTTCGGCCGCCCCGACTTCGAAATCGACGGACTCAAGGGCCTTCACGCCGGGAAAGGACTTGGAAATCCCGGTCATGCGGAGCAGGGGCTGGGCGGCGGGCGGTGTTGCCATGGACGAAACATCTTCCGGCCGGGTTTTAACTCCCGGCCGGAAAATTATCTCTGCTTGCTTACTTCACTTCGCCGAGGCGTTCGGCAATGTTCAGGTTGTCCTTGGTGACGGCAACGGGCGTCAGCAGGAGAACCTTTTCCGCTGGCTTCTTGCCGGACTTGATGAAGTCCACCAGGGTCTGAACGCCAAGGGCGCTCTGCTGGCCGGGGAACTGCTCGATGGTTGCCGTGAGGCCGCCGTCGCGGACCTGGGCCAGGGCTTCAGGCAGGGCGTCGAAGCCGATGATCGCGATGCCGGAAAGGCCGCGCGACTTCACTGCTTCCATCGCACCCAGGGCCATGTCGTCATTGGCGGCAACGATGACTTTAGGGGGCTCGGCCATGCCGGAGAGGGCGGCTTCGGTCACCGAAAGGCCCTTGGCGCGGTCGAAGCCGGCGGTCTGCTCGAACACGATCTTGTACTTGTCGGCCATGCCATCAAGAACATTGTGCAGGCCCTTGTTGCGGTCGATGGCCGGCGAGGCGCCGGACTGGCCCTGCAGGTTGATGATGGTGGCGCCATCGGGGAACATCGCGACGATGAGATTGCCCTGGGCTTCGCCGCCCTTCACGTTGTCGGCGCCGACATGGGCCAGAATGCCTTCAACCTGGGCCACGCGGCGGTCAACGGTGACCACCGGAATGCCGGCCTCGACGGCCTGCTGCAAGGCCGGTGCCATGGCATCCACTTCGTTCGGGCTGATGACGATTCCCTTCACGCCCTGGGTAATCGCCGCCTCAATGTCGGCGGTCTGCTTGGGCGATGAAACCTGGCCGTCACTTTCGATGACGCCCACGCCCTGCTTTTCGGCCTCAGCCTTGAAAGCCTTCATCATGTGGACAAAGAACGGGAATGTGAGGCCCGGAACCGAAGCCAGGATCTGGTCTTCCGCATAGGCGGCAGGGGCTGCCACCATGCTCAGCGCGAGGGCGCTGGCGACAACTAGTCTTCTTGTATACTTACGCATTGCTATAATCCTCCCGCGAAACATTTCGCGCCCACAAGATGCGCCAGCATGAGATTTCGTTCAACAGAAATTACTGTTGTAGCAGGGCATAGCTGGAGTAATTGGTATGATAAATATGCAGGCCTTTTGCCGCAGCGGACTTGGGTGCGGTGCAGCATGCAAAAAAGTTGTGTTGACTGGCCCGGTTCCGGCCGTGTGCCAGTGATTGCTGCTGGCCGAAATCGCGCGCCTCGCATAAGCTTGTCCTTTTTTGGAAAGCTTCCGCCATGAGTGACACTCGCCCCATCATTATTTCCGTGCCCGAGCCGCGATCCCTCGGCTTGATATTCAGCAAAGACAATGAAGCGAAGTTGCGGCGCGAATTCCAGATCTTCGAAGGGCAGGGCAAAACCGTCCCGGAGGTCGTGGCCAATCATATCAGCGAGGCGAGTTTCATTATCGGGCAGCCTGATCTGCCCCGCGAGATTCTGCAGCAGGCCAGGAAGCTCAAGGCGATCTTCAATGTTGAAACCAATTTTCTTGACAATATGGATTATGAGTATTGTTTCTCGCGCGGCATCCATGTGCTGACCACGGGCCGGGTGTTTGCGGTGCCAGTCGCGGAAATCGGATTGGGACTGGCGCTCAGCCTTGAACGCAACATATGCGGGGCCGACCGCGCCTTCCGCGCCGGCAAGGAACTCTGGGGCGGCGAAGGCAACGGGGAAGCCCGGCTCATGTCGGGCGGCAATATCGGTTTCATCGGCTTTGGCGATCTGGGCCGGGCGTTGCACCGGCTCCTTGCGGGCTTCCGGGCGAAGATCAGGGTCTATGATCCCTGGCTTCCCGGAAGTGTCCTTGAGGAGCAGGGCGTTGAACCGGTGTCCCTCGGTGAGGTTCTGGGCAAGAGTGACGTGATCTTCGTGGTGGCTTCAGTGACAGCGAGCAACGGCGGCTTTCTGGGGGCCGCGGAATTTGCAAGGATGCGCAAAGGCACAAGTTTCGTGCTGCTCAGCCGGGCGGGGGTGGTTGATTTCGCGGCGCTGATGGCGGCGGTCAGGTCCGGGCATATCCGGGCCGCCAGCGATGTCTTTCCCGAAGAGCCGCTGCCGGCCGATCATCCGGTGCGCGGCCTGGAAGGGATGGTGCTCTCGGCCCACCGGGCGGGGGCGCTCGATATTGCCTTCAAGCAGATGGGCAGGATGGTGCTCGATGATATGGGCTTGATGATGCGCGGGCTGCCGCCGGTGACCTGCCGGCGGGCGGAGCGGGAAACCGTCGGCCTTATGCGCTCCAAGCCGGTGAGCAAGAACTAGGATGGTAACGCCAGCGGCTCGCCCGTGAGCGTTTCCGTGCTCCTGAACGGGGCCGCGCGCCGCAAAAGGGCAAAGGGCGCCGGTTTCCAAGGTGATCATGAGCGCGTTTTAACCTTTACAAAGGCGGCCCCAGACAGCATTTGACTGAATGTGTGGGTTTTGTTGCAGGGCCGAAGGCTTTCTGCGATAGTGCGTGCCAGATTGAACATTAAGGTTTTAGGAGTTTTGCGATGGGTTTCGGTTCGTGGTGGCACTGGGTGCTGTTGCTGGTGGTTGTGCTGGTGGTCTTCGGCGGCAAGGGCAAGGTGTCGGACCTGATGGGCGATGTGGCCAAGGGCATCAAGAGCTTCAAGAAGGGCCTGGCGGATGAGCCGGACAGCGCGGTTGCCGAAGAGGTGAAATCGCTTGAGAAGACGGCCGAGGAAACCGTGAAGCCGGCGGCCAAGAAGGTCAAGTCCTAGGACTTCCAAGAGGTTCCATGTTTGACTTCGGCGTCGGCTATTCCGAAATGTTTGTCCTTGCCCTGATCGCGGTAATCGTGATCGGGCCTAAGGATTTGCCCAAGGTGCTGCGCGCCTTTGGCCAGATGATGAGCAAGATGCGCGGCATGGCCCGGGAATTCCAGGGCCATGTGGATTCGGCCATGAAGGATGCGGGGCTGGAGGACGTGAAGAAGGATTTTCAGGCGCTCAAGGCCGGCAATCCGATGACCGTCCTGAAAAACGAGATCATTTCGCCGCCTGCCAGCAAGAGCAATGACTTCGACAAATATTTTGGCGCTCCGGATGAAACCCCGAAGTCATGACCAAGGAAGATATTGATGCCTCGGAAGCCCCGCTGCTGGATCACCTGATCGAGCTGCGCACCCGGCTGATCTATTGCGTGGCCGGCTTCTTTGTCACCTTCATCGTCAGCTTCTTTTTCTCCTCGCAAATTCTCACACTGCTGATCCTGCCTTTCAAATGGGGGACGGGTACCGACGTGGGCCTCATTTCGATCAAGCTTCTTGGCGTGTTCCTGGTGAAGCTGAAGATTGCCATGTTCGGCGGCATGTTCATTTCCTTCCCGCTGATTGCCACCCAGCTCTACCGCTTTGTGGCGCCGGGCCTCTACAAGAATGAGCGCCAGGCGCTGCTGCCCTATCTGATTGCCACGCCGGTCTTTTTTCTGCTGGGCGCGGCGATGGTCTATTTCTTCCTGCTGCCGGTGGCCATCCATTTCTTCTACGGCCTCGCTGCCGCGACGGGTGACGCAGGCCAGGCCGCCATTCAGCTGATGCCCGATGTCGAGGCTTACCTTGATTTCGTGATGATGCTGATTCTGGCCTTTGGCCTCACCTTCCAGCTGCCGGTGGTGCTCACCCTGCTGGGCCAGATCGGCATTGTGACCTACGACATGCTCACCAAGGGCCGGCGCTTTGCCATTGTGGGGGTCTGCGCCCTGGCCGCGCTCATCACGCCGCCGGATCCCATTTCGATGATTGCCATGGCGGTGCCGCTCATGGGACTTTATGAAGTGGCCGTGCTGGCCGTGCGATTCCTCGAAAGCCGCCGCGCCAAGGCCCAAGCTGTGAAGGACGCCGCCGATGCATGACATCAAGACCATTCGTGACAACCCGGAAGCCTTTGACCAGGGCTTGGCGCTGCGTGGCCTGCCGGCGCAATCGGGTGAGCTCTTGAAGATCGATTCGGAAAAGCGCGATCACATCCAGAAACTCCAGGATGCCCAGGCGCGCCGTAATGCCCTGTCGAAGGAAATCGGCGAGGTGATGCGGGCCGGGGACAAGGCGAAGGCCGAGGCCCTGAAGGCGGAAGTGGCGGGCCTGAAGGATTTCATCACTGCCGGCGAAGAGACCGAGCGTCTGCTCACGGCCAAGCTCAATGAAGCGATTGCCGTCATTCCGAACCTTCCGATGGAGGGTGTGCCGGCCGGCAAGGACGAGCACGACAACAAGGAAATTCGCACCTGGGGAACCAAGCCCAGCTTCAAGTTCGAGCCGCGCCAGCACTTTGACATCGGCGAGTGGCTTGGCCTGATGGATTTCGAGACGGCGGCCAGACTTTCCGGGGCGCGCTTTGTCATCCTGAAGGGCCAGCTTGCCAAGCTTGAGCGTGCCCTGGCGCAGTTCATGGTCAATCTGCATACGGAACATCACGGCTATACCGAGATCTACGCGCCTTACATGCTGCGCGACGAAGCCATGTTCGGCGTGGGGCAGCTCCCCAAATTCAAGGAAGACCTGTTTCAGACAACCTCGGGCCATTGGCTGATCCCCACGGCTGAGGCCTCGCTTACCAACATCGTGCGCGAGCGCGTGGTGGAAGAGAAGGAGCTGCCGATCCGCATGACCGCCTATACGCCGTGCTTCCGGGCCGAAGCGGGGGCGGCGGGCAGGGATACGCGCGGCATGATCCGCCAGCACCAGTTCTCCAAGGTCGAGCTTGTCTCCATCGCCACGCCGGAGCAGGCGGAGGCCGAACACACGCGGATGCTGAATTGTGCCGAAGAGGTTCTGAAGCGCCTGAACCTGGCATTCCGCACCATCGTGCTGTGCACGGGCGACATGGGCTTTGGCAGCCGCAAAACCTATGACATTGAAGTGTGGCTGCCGGGACAGAAGGCCTACCGCGAAATTTCCTCGTGCTCGCAACTCGGCGAATTCCAGGCCCGGCGCATGGAGGCGCGCTTCAAGCCCGCCGACGGCAAGGGTCCGCGCTATGTACACACGCTGAACGGTTCGGGGCTGGCCGTGGGGCGCACCATGGTGGCCATTCTGGAGAATTATCAGAATGACGATGGCAGCGTGACTATCCCGGAGGTGCTGCGGCCCTACATGGGCGGGCTGGAAAAAATCACGCGGGCCTAGCGCCGGAAAGCCTCATTTGAGCTTCTTCACCTTGGCGGAATGGATGTGCCAGCTCGCGTCGCCGGCAAGGTTAGGCGAACGCATCGTATAGCTGCCGGCGAATTTCCGTATCTCGCCATCAGTGGACGTGGCTGAAATCACAACCGGGATCTCGACGAAGCTTGAGCCGGCAGCGCCTTCTATTTCTCCGGGCTCGCCGATGGCGAGGTTCACATAGGCCGTGTCGCTGAAGCCCCCTACGAAGGTTGCGAAGCTCTGGCCGTTGACGGCCTTGCCATCTTCGCCCTTTTCCCAGACGGCAAAGGCCGCGGCATAATCCTTCTGGTTGATCGCCGCATAATAATGACGCAGCGGCTGGATCGCCTGCTCGAGTGCTAGCGGCGCGGTCTGGGCGAGGGCGGCATCGGCAAGGACGGCTGTTGCCAGGGTTGTCATGGCAAGCCGCCGGGCGAGGGCGGCAAGGGGGTTCAGAAATCTTTTCCGCATGGCGGTGGCGGTCCTTCGCTTGTGGGTTGCGGGGCAGTGGGAGCGCCCGCAATGGTATAGGATATTATTCATGCTAGCATGTTAGCATGAATAGCATGTCAGGGGAGATTTGTGCGGAAATGTCGTCTAAGACCGCGCGAACCCGCCCCGGATCCGTCTCTGTTTCGCGGTGGTTTGGCGCATAATTCGCTCCACATTTGCGGCGGCTGGCCCTATAGCTCGGGACCATGAGCGATGAAAATGACATACTCTATGGCGCCCACCCGGTGGAAGAGGCGCTGCGGAATCCGCGCCGCAAATTCGTCAAGCTGAGCTGTACCTTGAACGGCGCCGAGCGCCTCAGGGAGTTTATCCAACCACTTGGAATCACTCCGGAAATCGTCAACCCAAAGGTCCTTGACCGCAGGTTGGAGCCCGATGCGGTGCACCAGGGCATGATCCTTGAGGCCAAGCCGCTGCGCCAGCCGCGCCTCGACCAGATCGAGCACGCGGGCATTGTGGTGATGCTGGACCAGGTGACCGACCCGCACAATGTCGGCGCGATCCTGCGCACCTGCGCCGCCTTCGGGGTGACCGCATTGGTGACCACGGCGCGTCATTCCCCGGCTGCCTCCGGCGTGCTTTTCAAAGCCGCATCAGGAGCTTACGAGCATGTTCCGTTCGTCAAGGTGACCAACCTGGCGCGCGCCATGGAGGAGCTTCGGGAGGAGGGTTTCCGTTTCGTCGGGCTCGATTCCGAGGCAGAAATCACGCTCGCCGAGGTTGATAAAACCCCGCCCGTGGTGCTGGTTCTGGGGGCGGAAGGAAAGGGCCTGCGCGAGCTCACCCGCAAAAATTGCGACGTGGTGGCCAAATTGGACTTTTCCGGGGCAATCCGCTCGCTCAATGTCTCGAACGCCGCGGCCGTGGCCCTCTACGCGCTCTCTCACTAGGCCCATGCCAAAACGAAACAGCCAGACATTTCAAATGTCTGGCCGCTCCTGTCGCCGTCCCGCGATTCTGCGGATGCCTATGTGTAATACGTTGCGGGGGCGCTGGCAACCGGGCTGAATTGTGGCGCTTTGCGGGCGGCCGCGCGGGCTATTGCGGGGCGGGGGCCAGTTGCCCTATAGGGCTTTCGAGGTGAAGCCGATTTAGCTCAGTTGGTAGAGCACCTGATTTGTAATCAGGGGGTCACAGGTTCGAGTCCTGTAATCGGCACCATAATTTCGGAAAGCGCGGGGGCCATGGACGTCAAAGACAGCAACGGCAACGTCCTGAAGGACGGCGATTCCGTCATTCTTATCAAGGACCTGAAGGTGAAGGGCGCTGGGCAGACGCTGAAGCGGGGGACGAAGATTGCCAGCATCCGCCTCACCGATAACCCCGACGAGGTCGATTGCCGTCACGACAAGATCAAGGGCCTGGTGCTGCGCGTTGAGTTCCTCAAGAAGGCGTGAGAAAAACTTAGTTTTCCCGGTTGACTCAGGCTCCCAACCCCGGCATACAGCGCCTCACTTAAGGGCCCGGGGGAACCTCCGGGCTTGTTGGCGTTTGGCTTGTTCATCGGCGAATCGGGGGAGTGTCCCGAGTGGCAAAGGGGGGGGACTGTAAATCCCCTGGCTTCGCCTTCGTAGGTTCGAGTCCTACCTCCCCCACCACCGCCCTGGGGAGCAGGCCCGACGCCACGACGGGTGAAGTGAAATGAGGTTTTTTTACAAGACGTTAGCATTATAGGCGGGTGTAGCTCAATGGTAGAGCAGGAGCCTTCCAAGCTCAATACGAGGGTTCGATTCCCTTCACCCGCTCCAGTCTTCGCCCGCGCCGCGGGCTTCGCCTGGCAAGCCAGCAAAGATGAAAACAGGATAGATAGAGACCATGGCCAAAGAGAAATTCCTTCGCGACAAGCCGCACTGCAACATCGGGACGATCG
>CAZRZB010000114.1:0-8686 GCA_964604435.1 uncultured Aestuariivirga sp.
AGCAGACCCGCCTTGGCGCCTGGGATTCGGCACTGGCCGAGGCCAAGAGCATTTTCGACGCTCTCGCCCGCCATGGCATCACCCTGTCCATGGTCAATCTCGGCGGCGGATTCCCGACCAAGTACCTGAAACCCGTTCCGGGAACCGGAACCTATGCCAACGCCATCCATGAAGGCCTTGCCAGGCATTTCGGCAACGCCATTCCGGAAACCATCATCGAGCCCGGCCGCGGCATGGTGGGCAATGCCGGGGTGATCAAGACGGAAGTTGTGTTGATCTCGAAGAAGCATGCCAATGACAACCAGCGCTGGGTCTATCTCGACATCGGCAAGTTCGGCGGGCTGGCCGAGACCATGGACGAAGCCATCCGCTATCCCATCACCACCTTGCGTGACGGCGATGCCAAGTCGCCGTGCGTGATTGCCGGACCGACCTGCGATTCAGCGGACGTGCTTTATGAAAAGACGCCCTATGACCTGCCGGTGACGTTGAGCGTTGGTGACGAGGTGCTGATTGAAGCCACTGGAGCCTATACGACGACTTATGCGTCGGTGGCGTTCAACGGCTTCACGCCGCTGCAGGCCTACATCATCTAATTCATTTCCCCTGTCGATATTCTGGAGGCTGTCATGGTCACCATTCGCGCCGAAATCCCGGCTGACGTTACCGCACGCGAGGCATTGCTGGACCGCGCCTTCGGGCGCGCGCGCCAACGCAAGACATCGCAGCGCCTGCGCGATGGGCGGCTTCCCGCCGAAGGCCTGGCCTTCACGGCGTTGAGCAAATCCGGCCGGGTGATCGGCACGCTGCGGATGTGGCATGTGATTGCGGGTTCCGCCGGGCCAGCGCTCCTGCTGGGGCCGCTTGCGGTGGATGGCCGCCATCAGCGGCGCGGCATTGGGCGGGAACTGATGACCCATGCCCTCAACATGGCAAAGGTTCTGGGGCATACGGCGGTATTGCTCGTGGGCGATGAACCCTATTACAGCCGCTTTGGTTTCACGCGGAACCTGGTTGCGGATTTGCATCTGCCGGGCCCGGTGGAGCGCGACCGGTTCCTCGGGCTTGAACTCACGCCGGGAGCGCTTGACGGGGCTGAAGGATTGGTGATCGCGAGCGGCGAACTTGCAACAAGTGAAGGCGACACGCTGGCGGCGTGACTATTTCCAGTTCTTCGCGCGCTTCACCGCTTCTGAAAAACGCTGCTTTAACTCAGGGCCCAACGGTGCATCGGGGGTGATCTCGGCGCGCGGTGCGGGGAGTGGCGGCAATTCACTTACCCCTGCTCCGCGCATCGCCATGCGGGCGGTGCCGAGACCTGTGAGCTCGGGGGATTCCTGAACGATTAGAGTCGTTTGCAGGGCATTGGCGAGAAACTGATTGAAATAGGAATTCTTCGTCAACCCGCCATCAATTGAAATCATCTTTCCCAGCGGCGTGAGTTCGGCCATCGCTGCAATCACTTCCGCCGCACGCAGGGCAACACCTTCCAGCAGCGCCTGAGTCAGGTCCTTCGCCGTGGTTTCCAGCCCCATGCCGATCCACAATCCGGCAGCGCCGCGATCCCAATGGGGACAGGCGAGGCCTGAGAGGGCGGGCACAAAAACCAGATTGCGCGACAGGGCCGAGGGCATTTCAAAATTTCCAATCTTGGAAAATTCCTTGAACAGGCCGAGCCCCCTCGCCCAGTTCACCGCCGAGCCCGCGTTATAGACGCCGCCTTCCAGGGCGCGGGTGGGCATTTCATTTTCGATCTTCCACGCCACGGTCGGGAGGATGCCGAATTTCGAACCGTCGACGCGGGCCGCGCCGGTCAGGGTGAGCGCGAAGGCGCCGGTGCCGAAGGTAATCTTTGTCGGGCAGCCATGGCCGAAGAGGGCCGCCTGCTGGTCAACGAGGCTGGCGGTCACGGGGATTTTTCCTACCTGTCCATAATCGCCCGCCGTCGATCTGATTTCAGGCAGGCACGCGATGGGAACATCGAAGAGCTTGCACAGTTCGGGATCCCAATTGCAGGTCTCAAGCGACATCAGGCTGGTGCGCGAGGCGGTGGTGACATCGGTTGCAAAAGTCCCCGTCAGGCGGTCCAGGAAAAATGCGTCACTGGTGCCGAGGCGCAGGCGGCCCTGTTGGAGGAGGCTCTGCGCCTCGGCAACATGGTCAATGAACCAGCGCAGCTTGCTGGCCGAGAAATAGGGATCGAGCGGCAGGCCGGCGCGGGCGCGGGTCACCTCCTCGGCGCCGCCAGCCTTCAGCTTCTCCGTGACCTCCTGGGTACGGTCATCCTGCCAGACGATGGCGTTATAGACAGGCTTGCCGGTGGCAGCGTCCCAGGCAACAACGGTCTCGCCCTGGTTGTCGATGCCAATGGCATCGACTTTTCCGGCGGCATCAAGGCAGGCCCTGACATTGCGCAAAAGTTCTTCGGCGTCATGCTCGACCCAGCCCGCGCGGGGATAAATCTGCCGGTGTTCCAGGGCCAGGACCGTTTCAAACCTGCCCTTGTCATCAAGCGTGAAGGATTTCGTGGCCGTCGTGCCCTGGTCAATGGCTACAACCTTCATGCAAGCCTCCTGGCTATTTCCTGGGCTGCGGCAAGGCCTTGCCGCCAGCACTCACCCGAGGTTTTGAGCGGCCCTTCGGCATTTCCGGCGATCGAGAACCTCTCCGAAGGCAGGCCAGCCGGCATGAGGGCATTTTCGGGCCTGAACTGGCCAGTAAAGACGACGCCATCGCAGGCGATGCGCTCGCGCTTGCCGTGCCGTTCGATTTCAACGGCCTCGACCTGGCTGCGGCCTTCGATGGCCATGAGCCTGGCGGCGGTCCGGAGCGGAACCCCGAAGGCAAGCCTGGCCATGATAGCGAAGGGCAAGGGAGCGGAAATGCGCGAATTTTCCTCGAGCATGACGACCGGCTTGATCCGCACATGCCGGCAGGTGAGAAGGGCCGAAAACGAAACCCATTCGCTGCCGATGATCACCGGGTGCGCGAAGGGCCTGTTGCCGTGGATGTAGACATGCTGCTGCAAGGCGCCCGTGTTCATCACGCCCTGGGGACGGGAACCGCCGATGAGGCGGGCCGACCGCGGGGTTTCGCGGGTGCCGGTGGCAATCAGCACATGCTTTGCCTTCATCTCCCCGAGCCCCGCGTTTCGCTGGATCCGCAAATGGCCGTCCTTGCGCAGTTCCAGGACGGTAGTTGAGGTTCTGATATCCAGACCGCTCACAGATTTCAGCAGTTCCGCGGCAAAGCGCGGGCCGCTCCACAGGCGCCGGTGGCTTTGCCAGCCGAACCCCAGGTGGCCGCAATGGCGCGGAATGCCGCCTGCCTCGGCCTCGCGCTCCAGGACCACCACATCGCGGATTCCAAGATCCGCCAGACGGCGCGCGGCACTTAGTCCCGTGGGGCCGCCACCCACGATGATGACATCATGGCCTTCCATCGAAGTGCCCCTTGGTGATCTGAGCGATGTGGGCCGAACAGTAGAAGCCCTGGCAGCGGCCCATCATGGCGCGGGTGCGGCGCTTGAGGCCACCCATGTCGCCTGCCGGCAATGGTCCGGCAAGGGCCGCTTCGATTTCAGCGCGGGTGACCAACTCGCAATGGCAGACGATTTCGCCGCCCTTCATGTAGGGCCGGATGCGGTCCTCGCCCAGATTGGGAACCGGCGTCCAGAATTGTTCAGTGGATTTTTTCGGGAACTTGGCAAAATTCTTGTCATAGAGCTGGCTTACATAATCGGCGATGCCAAGGGCGGCGGTAAGCCCGGTGGAGCGTATTCCGCCCACGGTGATCCAGTTCCTGTCCTTCACCGCTTCAATAACATAATCCTTATGCTCGCTTGCCGGGCGAAGGCCGGCATAGATGGCATTCACCCCGATGCCGGCGAGGGTGGGAAGCATTTCAATGGCCCGGGATTTCAGCCGGTTCAAAGTCTCCTGATCGCAGGTTGCGATCTCGCGCTCCTCCTGGTCTTCCGCCGTCGGCCCGATGGCGAGATTTCCAAAGGCGGTGCGGAACAGCACGACGCCCTTGGTGCGGGCGGTGGGAACAGGCAGGATGATGGCGCGCAGCAGCTTGAAGGCAGGCTTGTCAAAGACGACGAACTGGCCCTTGCGCGGGGTGATCTTGAAGGCGGGCGGGCGGGCCATCGCCTCAACCAGATCGCCGAAGTTCCCGGCCGCATTGATGACGATGGACGCCTCGATCTTTCCCTGCCTGCTGGCCAGCGTCCAGGCATCACGGGCAAAGTCCCCGCCGGCCACCTCGGCGTTGCGCAGGATCAGCGCGCCATGGGCCAGCGCCTGGTGGGCATAGGCGAGCGGGGCGGACCAGGGGTCGATGATATGCTCGCCGGGAACCAGCACGCCAGCCAGCGCGCCTTTCGCAAGCTGCGGCTCCTTCAGGCGCAGTTCAATTTGCGAAATGGCGCGCACGTCCTTGACGCCATTGGCATGGGCCTTCTCGACAATTGCCGGCAAGGCGGCGCGCTCGGTTTCATTCCACGCCGCAACGATGGCCGAGCTTTCGAGCAAGGGAAGATTGAGCTTGTGGCGGATGCGGAGATATTCGGCATAGCCCGCCTTCATGCAGCGGAGCTCGAGGCTTCTTGGCGGCGCATCGAAGCCCGTGTGCAGGAGGGCGCTGTTGCCCTTGGAGGCGCCCGACAGGATATCGCTGCCACGCTCCAGCAGAACGCATTTCAACCCGGCAACGGCAAAGCGGCGCAAGAGGGCAAGCCCCACCACACCTCCGCCAATCACCGCCACATCGAATCTTGCCTGCATCGCACTTCACTATCACAAAAGAAAAAGGGCGGCACGGGGCCGCCCTCTTCTGATTTCGCTTTCCGGTCAGTTGCCGCTTGCGGCCTCGAGGGCCTTTTCCTGCGCGGCAATGATCGCCTGACGCTTCTTGATCTCTTCGCCCACTGGCGGACCTTTGAAACGCTTGTTCTCGCTCAGGAACCAGCCCAGCGCCAAGGCCACCGCCAGGAAGATCAGCGGATTGGTCAATTGGTTCAGCGGGAACATGAGGTCGGGGAACAACGGCAGGATGATCGGATTGAACGGCGGCTGGATGCCGGCATAGGCGAGAATTATCACGCCGATGATGGTGATCAACGCCAGAGGCTTCGACCAGACACCCAAACGGAAGGGGCCGAATTCCGTCCACGTCTTGCCCTCCGCCAGGAGACCGGCAGCGACCGGCATGGCGTAGGAAATGTAGAGGAAAAGCGCACATCCCGCCGCAAGCGCGAACATGAACGGTGCGTAGTAGCAGGCCCCTGCCGAGAGGACGGCCGTAAGCCAGATGGCGTTGACCGGCGTACGGTGCACAGGGTGGATCGTCGAAAGCTGCTTCGAAGCCGGCAGCCCCCCGTCACGCGCGAAGGCGTAGATCATGCGCGAGGTCGAGGTCATGCCCGCCAGCGCGCAGATGTAGTTTGCCACCACGATGCCGATCGCCAGAACCGCCTTCAGGGCGAATGGCATCGGCAGGTTGTTGAAGAGGTTGAAGAAGGAGTTGAAACCATCCTTGGCGCCTGCCGCGGTATCCGGCATCGCCAAGACAAATGACGCGGCGAGGAAGAAACCAAACAGCAAGGACCAGAAGACGGAATGCAACATGCCCTTCGGCACAGCGGTCCGGGCGTTCTGCGTCTCTTCCGAGGTATGGGCGGAAGCATCAAAACCTGTGATCGTGTAGAGCGGATAGAGAAGGCCGATCAGGAAGGCAACGAGGGCGGTGCGCGGCTCCGGAACCACGGAACCACCGATTTCACCCGTATTGTTGACGAAAGTCGTGAGGCGGGAAAGGTCAAAACCCGCACCCCAGACCAGCATGGACAGGGTGAGCAAGACGGCAATCACGAAGATCAGATAACCCGAAAAATCGGTGAGCATCGTGGTGACCTTGATGCCGAGATGATTGAACAACGCCTGGGTAGCGGCAAAAATGGTAACAAAGATGCCGGCATGCCAGGCGCCCCAAGTCGACGTATCCATGCCGAAGACACCGGTGAGCACAAGGTCTTTAAGCAAAAGATAAACGCCGAAGTTCACGGAGGCCACAACGAAAATGAGGCCTACGAGGTTAATCCAGGCGCACAGCCAGCCCCAACCACGGCCACCGAGGATGGAAGCCCAGTGATAAAGCCCGCCCGCCGTTGGATAGGCCGAGGCGATTTGCCCGACCGAGGCCGCAACCACCAACGCGAACGTGCCGCCGATGATCCAGCCGATGGCCACGGAGAAACCACCGCCTGCTGACATGGCCACCGGGAAGGCTGTGATGCCGCCAGCGAGAATGCAGATGATCGAAAATGAAATCGCAAAGTTCGAGAACCCGCTCATACGGCGCGCGAGTTCCTGGGCATAACCCATTCCGTGAAGGACTTTCTCGTCCTCAGTCAGATGATGTTTGTCAGCCATGTGGCCCCTCCCTGCACATCCGAGGGGACCCGGACGACAATGATTATGTGATGAATACTCTCCGCCATGCACCCCCCGGTGCCAAAGCCTAGCGGCAAGCCTTCCCCTGAGTCGGCATTGTGGCCGGGGGCATGGATAAGGTCAACCTCAGTTGTATGACTTAGGTTGCAACGCACAATACTGACTTTCGGTCCAAGCACGGAAGAGACGCCGCAAATGGGCATCAATCCGGCTGAACTGATATTGCCAAGCCGCATGCCGGGTGCTGAATGGATGCAGAGCAAGGCGAGCAACCATGATCAATACGCTAGAACTTTCGAAACAGGTCACGGCAACGGGCAAGCGCAGCGGCGGGCGCGACGGCCGGAGGGCCCTGCGCGCGGTGCCCATGGCCTCCTTCCCGACGCTGGTGCGCAATATCCCGACCTATCAGATGGTGCCCGACGAAGCAGTGGAACTGATCCACGATGAGTCGATGAAAATTCTCGAGGAAGTGGGGTGCGAATTCCGCGATGACGAGGCCCTTGCCATGTGGAAGGCGGCCGGGGCCCAGGTGCAGGGCACGCGGGTGCGCATCGACCGCGCGCTGCTCATGGACCTCGTTTCCAAGGTGCCGCCGGAGTTCACCCTGAATGCGCGCAATCCGGCGCGCACCGTGAAGGTTGGCGGCAGGAACACGATTTTTGTGCCGATGTACGGGGCGCCTTATGTGCGCGGGCTCGACGGGGAGCGGCGCTATGGTTCGCTCGCCGATCTCAACAACCTGCACCGGCTGGCCTACATGTCGCCGGCGCTGCATTCCTCAAGCTCGATCATCTGCGAGCCCATGGAAATTCCGGTGCCCAAGCGGCATCTGCATATCATCCATTCGGCCCTCAAGCATTCCGACAAGCCCTTCATGGGCATCGTCACCTCCAAGGAGCGGGCCGAGGACGTGATGAAGATGGCGGGCATCGTCTTCGGCGCGGACTATGTGAAGGACAACACCGTGCTGGTGTCGATCACCAATTGCAATTCGCCACTGGTGTGGGATGCCACCATGCTGGACGCCATGAAGGTCTATGCCCGGCACAACCAGCCGCTGATCCTGGCGCCCTTTGCGCTGTGCGGGGCGTCAACCGCGGCCTCTTCTATCGGGGCCGTGGCGCAGGTGAACGCGGAGGCCCTGGCGGGCGTTGCTTTCACCCAGCTCATCCGCCCTGGCAGCCCGCAGATCTACGGGCAGTTCATGGTGACGGTGGACATGAAAACCGGCGCCCCCATGGGCGGAACCCCGGAGGCGGCGCAGATGATGTTTGTGATGGGGGCGCTTGCCCGGAAGTACAAGCTGCCATGGCGCACCTCCGGCTTCCATGTGGGCTCGAAGCTCAACGATGCGCAGGCCGGATATGAAGCCAACATGCTCATGCATGCGGCCATCCTTGCGGGCGCCAACTACATCTGGCATGTGGCGGGCTGGCTGGAGGCGGGCCTGTGCTGCGGATTCTCGAAATTCGTGACCGACGCGGAGCAGCTGCAGGGCTGGTACAAATATGCGCAAGGACCCTCCTTCGACGACTTCAAAGACGCCATGGCGGCGATCCGCGAAGTGGGCCCGGGAGGCCACTTCCTGGGCACCAAGCACACGCTTGAACATTTTGAAAACGCCTTCTTCATTCCCTCGGTCATGGATTTCAATTCCTTCGAGCAATGGTCGGCGGAAGGGGCCAAGGACCACGATGCGCGGGGCCGCGACAAGGCGGCGGCCATGCTCGCGGCCTATGAAGAGCCCCCCATGGAGCAAGGCATTGCCGACGGGCTGAAGGACTTCATCGCCAGGCGCGAGTCCGAATTGCCGAACACGGTGAGCTAGAGCCGTTGCAAATCTTTGTCGATGCCGATGCCTGCCCGGTGAAGGAAGAGGCGGCGAAAGTGGCTGCTCGGCATGGCCTTGCCATCCACTATGTTTCAAACTCGCACATGCGGCTGCCCTTCGGCGAAAATGTCAGGCGGGTGGTTGTTTCCGACGGTTCCGATGCGGCGGACAACTGGATCGCCGAACAGGCAGGCAGCGCCGACATTGTGATCACCGCTGATATTCCCCTGGCGTCGCGGGCGATCAAGAAGGGCGCAAAGGTCATTTCGCATGCCGGGAAGCCCTTCACCGGGGACAGCATCGGCATGGCGCTGGCGATGCGCGACCTGATGGCGCAATTGCGCGAAACCGGCGAAGTGCGCGGCAGCAATCCGGTGTTCACGCCGAAAGACCGCTC
>CAZRZB010000115.1:0-8472 GCA_964604435.1 uncultured Aestuariivirga sp.
GGCTTGGGGAGGGAAACCTTCCAGAGCGCGGCTTTGCGCTATTGAAGCGTCAGATTTGACGATAACAAAAACGCGTTCTTGGACTTCATAAGTCCTTGTAAAGCTTAGGAGAAATAAAGTGGCCCGTATTGCAGGCGTAAATATCCCAACCAACAAGCGGGCGGTCATTGCCCTGCGCTACATCCATGGAATCGGCCCGGTTAACGCCGTCGAAATCTGCGACAAGGTCAAAATTCCACATTCCAAGCGGGTGAATGAGCTGAGCGATGCCGAAGTTCTGGCGATCCGCGAAGTGATTGACCGTGATTACATGGTCGAGGGCGATCTTCGCCGCGAAGTTTCCATCAATATCAAGCGTTTAACCGACCTGGGCTGCTATCGCGGCACGCGCCACCGCAAGGGCCTGCCGGTCCGCGGCCAGCGCACCCACACCAATGCACGCACACGCAAGGGCCCCGCTAAGGCCATCGCCGGCAAGAAGAAGTAAGGGCTCAAGAGATCATGGCAAAAGAAGCAGCACGGCCGCGCCGCAAAGAGCGCAAGAACATTTCCTCCGGCGTGGTTCACGTCAATTCGTCGTTCAACAACACGATGATCACCATCACTGATGTGCAGGGCAACACGATTGTCTGGGCCTCGGCTGGCAAGCTGGGTTTCAAGGGCTCGCGCAAATCGACGCCTTATGCCGCCCAGATGGCAGGGGAGCAGGTGGCGCGCGCCGCCATGGAGCACGGCATGCGCACGGTCGAGGTCGAGGTCACGGGCCCCGGTTCGGGCCGCGAGTCAGCTTTGCGGGCCTTGCAGGCCTGCGGCCTGCAGGTGACATCGATCCGCGACGTGACCCCCATCCCGCACAACGGCTGCCGCCCGCCAAAGCGCCGCCGCGTCTAACAGGTTTGTAAGGGGCTCCCGGCAAAGGGGGGCCCGGTAAAACAAGAGGCCGAGAACCGGGGAGCATATTGTTGCTCATCCGGGTAATCCACGGGATAGCAAAACATGCATGTGAATCAAAAGAACTGGCAGGAACTCATCCGCCCAACCAAGCTCGACATCCAGCCGGGCCGTGAGCGCCGGAAAGTAGCGACCCTGGTGGCAGAGCCATTGGAGCGCGGCTTCGGCACGACGCTCGGCAATGCGCTGCGCCGCATTCTTTTGTCGTCGCTCCAGGGGGCCGCGGTTTCCTCGGTGCAGATCGATGGCGTGCTGCATGAATTCTCGTCGATCGCCGGGGTGCGTGAAGACGTGACCGATATCGTGCTCAACATCAAGGAAATCGCCCTTGCCATGCATGCGGAAGGCCCCAAGCGGGTAAGCCTGCGCAAGGAAGGCCCGGGCGTGGTCCGCGCCGGCGATATCCAGCAGACCGCCGATATTCATGTGCTCAACCCCGAACATGTGATCTGCACGCTGGATGAAGGCGCGGAAGTGCGCATGGAATTCACCGTGAACACCGGCAAGGGCTATGTCTCCTCGGAACGCAACCGCCCGGAAGATGCGCCCATCGGCCTCATCCCGGTCGACTCGATCTACAGCCCGGTGCGCCGCGTCTCCTACAAGATCGAGAACACCCGCGAGGGCCAGATTCTCGACTACGACAAGCTGATCATGACAGTTGAAACCGATGGTTCGATGACGCCGGAGGACGCGGTTGCCTACGCAGCGCGCATCCTGCAGGACCAGCTCACGGTGTTCATCAACTTCGCGGAGCCGTCCAAGGTCGTGCTGGAAGAGGCCCGTCCCGAGCTGGAATTCAATGCCGCCCTTCTCAAGAAGGTCGACGAGCTCGAACTCTCGGTGCGTTCGGCAAACTGCTTGAAGAACGACAACATCGTCTATATCGGTGACCTGATCCAGAAGTCGGAAGCGGAAATGCTGCGTACTCCGAACTTCGGCCGCAAGTCGCTGAACGAGATCAAGGAAGTCCTGGCGCAGATGGGCCTGCATCTCGGCATGGAAGTGCCGAACTGGCCGCCGGAGAACATCGAAGATCTCGCCAAGAAATTTGAAACCCACTACTAATTCGAGGAACGTCCCGCTGCGGCGGGGCGAGGTGAAGGAGAGCAGTTATGCGTCATGGTTTTAAAGGCCGCCGGTTCAACCGTACGGTGCCCCATCGTCTGGCGATGTTCGCCAACATGTCGGCGGCATTGATCAAGCATGAGCAGATCGTCACGACTCTGCCGAAGGCCAAGGACCTGCGTCCGGTGATCGAGAAGCTGATCACCCTGGCCAAGAAGGGCGGGCTGCATGCGCGGCGCCAGGCGATGAGCCAGGTGCGCGATGAAACCCAGGTGAAGAAGCTGTTCGACATCCTGGCGGCGCGCTTCAAGGACCGCCAGGGCGGTTATGCCCGGATCATGAAGGCGGGCTTCCGTTTCGGCGATAACGCCCCGATGGCGGTGATCGAGTTTGTCGACCGCGATCCGGCCGAGAAGGGCAAGGATTCGGGTCCATCGATGAAGGCGGCCGAGACGGCTTCGGAAGCCGTGGCGGCGTAAACCAGCCAATCCCGATTGATTTTGAAGGGCAGGAGAAATCCTGCCCTTTTCATTTAATGCGGCGCTGGTCGAGGGTGACGCTGGCGAGACCGCTGGCGAGGATGAGCAGCATGCCTGCAATCGCCAGGGCATTGGGCACATCGCCGAATACGAGCAGGCCGGAGATCACGGCCCAGAGGGTGAAGGTGTAGTAGAAGGGCGCGATGGCGGCTGCCTTGGCAAAACGGAAGGCGAGAAACACGAAAGTGTGGCCGCCCACCAGAAAGAGCCCGGCGGCCAGCATCTTGAGCAGGTTTGCGCTTCCCGGCATGACCCAGGCCTCAAAGGCCATGGTGGAAAGTCCCGCCACCGCCATGACGGCAATGATGGTGGCCAGGGCCACCACCAGGCCGGGAATTTCACGGGGCACCTTTCTGCCGGCAAGATCGCGCAGGGCCGCACCAATGGCGGTGAGAAAGCCAAAGGCGGCATAGGGTGAGGCGGTGGCGCTTCCCGGCTGGGCGATCAAGAGCGCGCCGGTGATGGCCAAGGCGATGAGGAGTATGCGGAAGCCGCCTATCCTTTCGCGCCAGACGAGTGCGGCGGCCACCACGACAAGGAGCGGCGCGATCTGGAATATGGCGGTGATATCGCCGATCGGCATATGGCCGAGCGCGAGGATGAAACTGACGACGGCGACGATTTCGAAGAAGGCGCGCAGAAGCACCCAGGGATTGAGAACGCGGAGAATGTCGCGGCCATAGCCCAGGAGGAAGACGAGGGGCACACACCACAAGGTGGCCGCAATGCCCCGCATGAACAGCACCTGGAGGGGCGGGGTATCGGCCAGCACCAGTTTCATGAAACTGTCGTTGGCCACAAAGGTGCCGCTGGCCAGCACCATGCAGGCGATGCCGCGCAAATTGGGTGAGACATTCATATTGCGTGCTTAAAACAGGCAGATGAAGGCGACAAGCTCGGCAGCCGCATGGCTGTGATGTAACGGCACGGCGTGCCTAGAGGGCAAAGGCATGGTCCACGTTGACGATGGCGTTGCCGCCGTAGCCATTGAAATTCGTCATGGTGGCAAGGCCGTAGGCACCGAGCGAGCCGAATTCGATGTAGTCGTCCTCGCGCAGCTCGGCGATGATATCGAGCCTATGGGGGAGCACGTCGAGGGGATCGCAGGTGGGGCCAAAGACCTTGAAGGATTTGGCCGGGCCTTCAATCACCTTGCCATCCCGGATGACGCGAAAGGGCGGCTTCAGTTCGGGCGCCTGCATGTATTCCATGAGGCCGCCGTAAACGCCGTCGTTGATGAAGATGTCATCGCCGTCGGTGCAGACGAGCTTGACGCGGGTGAGGAGGGACATGCAGTTTGCCACCAGACCGCGGCCCGGCTCGCATTCCAAGGCGGGCCGCTTGTCTTCGGCAAAGGCCTTGATCACCGCCTCTTCGATGATGGTGAAGAAGATTTGCGGTTCAGGGGCCGTGCTGAGCACATAGTTGGCCGGAAAGCCGCCGCCAACATTCAGCTTCGGAATGGCGACACCGGCGGTTTGGGCGATGCGCGCGGCGGCCTGGATGTGGCGCACGTAGGTCTGGGGTTCCTTGGACTGGGAGCCTGGGTGGAAGGTGAGGAGTGGGGTATAGCCCAGGGCGACGACCTGTTTCAAAAGTTCCACGCAGATGTGCTCGGGGGCGCCGAACTTGGTGGAAAAATCATGGGCCGATGAGGCGCGTTCACGCGGCAGAACGAAGCGGACCGCGATCTCGATATTCTTCTCAGGGCCGATGATATCGGAAATCTTGGCGAGTTCCTCGCGGCAATCGACAACATAGCGCCGGCACTTGTAGACCTTCCAGGCGTCGGTGATTTCACGGCGCGACTTGACCGGGTTATGGTAGTGAAAGCGGGCGTTGGACACGACATTCGCGACCATGGCCATTTCATGGACCGAGGCCACGTCCCAGGCTTTTATGCCGGCCTCGGCCAGCACCTTGATCACCTGCTGGCTGGAGTTGGCCTTGACGGCGAAGGTGACCTCACCCGGAAAGCCTTTCAGAAAAACCTGGGCACGGGCGTGCAGCTGCGGTGCGCTGAAGCAAAACAGGGGGGCATCGGGCTGCAAGGCCAGGGAGGCCGCGGCGGCTGAATCAAAGGTCATATTTGTCGTCGCGTCAGTCATGTCCGGGGCCTTGCAAAAGACGTGTGTTTTGAGGATTCGTGCTATACTAATTTAATGTTTATCACAACGCCAAAGCGGATCAGTTCAAAGGACGTGTCCGAAAGGTTTGGAGCGGAAATGCGGTTCTTCTTCGTCTTGTTATTCTGTTGTCTCACGTGGGCCGGCTCAGCGGCGCTGGCGGAAACGCCGGTACCCACATCCCAAGCGCAGGTCCAGCTTTCCTTCGCGCCGGTGGTGAAGACCACGGCACCTGCGGTGGTGAATGTCTATTCAAAGACATTGGTGGCGCAGGACGCCCAACAGGGGCTGTTCAACGATCCGTTCTTCCGCCAGTTTTTCGGCGACCGGGGCAGTTTCAGCCGGCCCCGCAAACAGGTGGAGAATTCGCTTGGCTCGGGCGTGATCGTCGATCCCGCCGGATTGATCGTGACCAATAACCACGTGATCCGCGGGGGAACCGATATCCGCGTGGTTCTGGCGGACAAGCGCGAGTTTGAGGCCAAGGTCCTGCTGGCCGATGAACGCAGCGATCTGGCGGTTCTCAAAATCGATGTGGGCGACGAAGCGCTGGCGGCTTTGCCATTTGGCGATTCCGACAACCTGGAAGTCGGCGATCTCGTGCTGGCGATCGGCAATCCCTTCGGCGTGGGGCAAACGGTGACCAGCGGCATCGTTTCCGCACTGGCGCGCACCCAGGTCGGCATCAGCGATTACCAGTTTTTCATCCAGACCGATGCGGCGATCAATCCCGGCAATTCGGGCGGGGCCTTGGTGAACATGGCGGGCGAGCTTGTCGGCATCAACACGGCGATTTTTTCGCGTTCCGGCGGCTCCATCGGCATCGGTTTTTCGATTCCCTCCAACATGGTGAAGACGGTGGTGCAATCGGCCGAAAGCGGCACGAAAATCCAGCGCCCGTGGAGTGGCGCAAATCTCCAGGACGTGACTTCCGACATTGCCGAGTCACTGGGGTTTTCGCGGCCTGAAGGGGCGCTGGTGGCAGGCCTTCACCCGCAGAGCCCGCTGCTCAAGGCGGGGCTGAAGCCGGGCGATGTCATCCTGGCGGTTGACGGACACCCGGTTGAAAATGCCAAGGAGTTCAATTACCGGATCGCGACAGCAAAGATCGGGCAGGAATCGATCATTGAATTCCAGCGGGGCGGGAAGGCGCTCGAGGCCAGTGTGACGCTGATAGCCGCTCCGGAGACAACGGAGCGCTCCGAGACGCTCATCGAGGGGAATTCACCTTTGCAGGGCATGGTTGTTGCAAACCTGTCGCCGGCCGTGGCGGAAGAGCTTGGGGTGCCTTCCAGCCTCAGCGGTGTTATTGCCCTTGAGATAAGGGGTGGCCTGGCGCAGCGGTTTTTCCGCAAGGGCGATATCCTGCTGGAAGTGAACGGGGTTTCCGTTGCCAGCGTGGATGATTTGCAGCGGGCAATATCAGCTGACGAGAGCTACTGGGAAATACAGATCAACCGAGGCGGGCGCAAGCTGCAGATGACACTCCGCTAATGAGCACCCTGTTTGAGGCCGCCGGCTTTGGCAAGGAGGCGCCGCGGCCCCTGGCTGACCGCCTGCGGCCACAGAAACTGAACGACGTGGTGGGCCAAGAGCATCTGACCGGCGAAGACGGTATCCTCAGCCGCATGCTGGCGGCGGGGCGCATTCCCTCCATCATCCTGTGGGGGCCGCCGGGCACCGGCAAGACCACCATCGCGCGGCTTCTGGCAGGCGAAACGGGGCTTGCCTTCGAGCAGATGTCGGCGATTTTTTCAGGCGTTGCGGATTTGAAGAAGGCGTTCGAGCAGGCACGCATCCGGCGCGAGCAGGGGCGCGGCACATTGCTGTTCGTCGATGAAATCCACCGCTTCAACAAATCGCAACAGGATTCGTTTCTGCCCTTCGTGGAAGACGGCACGATTACGCTGGTGGGGGCGACCACTGAAAATCCCTCGTTTGAACTGAACGGCGCGTTGCTGTCACGGACCCAGGTGCTGGTGTTGAACCGGCTCGATGCGGCGGCGATGCAGGCGCTGGTGGCGCGGGCCGAGATGTTCGAGAAGCGCAAGCTTCCGGTCGATGCGGATGGGCTTTCGGCGCTCACCGCCATGGCCGACGGCGACGGCCGCTACATGCTGAACATGGTCGAGGAGATATTCGCAAGCGTGCCTGAAGGGGCCGTTCCGCTGACCTCGGAAAATCTTGCCAAGACCGTGCAGAAGCGCATGCCGCTTTATGACAAGGCGGCGGACGGCCATTACAACCTGATTTCGGCCCTGCATAAATCGGTGCGCGGATCGGACCCCGATGCGGCGCTGTATTACCTGGCGCGCATGCTGACGGCGGGCGAGGACCCGCTGTTCCTGGCGCGGCGGCTGGTGCGCATGGCGATCGAGGATGTGGGGATGGCCGATCCCGATGCCCTGCCGCAGGCGCTGGCGGCCAAGGACGCTTACGATTTTCTGGGAAGCCCGGAAGGCGAACTGGCGCTGGCCCAGGCGACGATCTATATCGCCACGGCGCCTAAATCCAACGCCGCCTATACGGCCTTTGGTGCCGCCATGCGCCGGGCCAAGGAAACGGGCTCGCTGGCCCCGCCCAAGATTATCCTGAATGCGCCCACCAAGATGATGAAGGAGCAGGAGTATGGGGCGGGCTACCGCTATGACCATGATGAGCCCGAAGCTTTTTCCGGGCAGAATTATTTCCCTGCCGAGATGGGCCGCGAGCACTACTACAATCCGCCGGAGCGCGGCTTTGAGCGCGAGGTGAAGAAGCGGCTGGAGTACTGGGCGAAGTTGAGGAAAGAGCGGCAATAAAAAAGACCGGAGTGACGCAGAGAGCCGAGAAGATATAGCCCGCCAGGAGGCGGGGCGTTTCCGCAGTGCCGACCGAAACTTGAAGTCACTGGATTCTTACTCCGCCGCCTCGATGCTGGGGGCGCGGCGTTTGAGGATTTCCTTCAGGTAGTGGCCGGTGTAGCTGCGCTTCTCGCGGGCTACGTCTTCGGGGGTTCCGACGGCTACGACTTCGCCGCCGGCGTCGCCGCCTTCGGGGCCGAGGTCGATGATCCAGTCGGCGGTCTTGATGACTTCGAGATTGTGCTCGATGACGACGACGGTGTTGCCCTGATTGACCAGTTCATGCAGCACCTCCAATAGTTTCTTGACGTCGTGGAAGTGGAGGCCGGTTGTCGGTTCGTCCAGCAGATACAAGGTGCGGCCGGTAGCGCGCTTGGACAGTTCCTTGGCCAGTTTCACCCGTTGGGCTTCGCCGCCGGAAAGCGTTGTGGCCTGCTGGCCGACCTTGATGTAGCTGAGGCCGACGCGCTCCAGTGTTTCCATCTTGTCGCGCACGCTCGGCACGGCGCGGAAGAATTCGGCGGCCTCGGCAACGGTCATATCGAGGACATCGGCGATCGACTTGTCCTTGAATTTTATGTCGAGGGTTTCGCGGTTGTAGCGGTGGCCATGGCAGGCATCGCAGGTGACATAGACATCGGGCAGGAAGTGCATTTCAATCTTGATGACGCCATCGCCCTGGCAGGTTTCGCAGCGGCCGCCCTTGACGTTGAAGGAAAAGCGGCCGGGTTCATAGCCGCGGGCCTTGGCTTCGGGCAGGCCCGCAAACCAATCGCGGATGGGGGTGAAGGCGCCGGTGTAGGTGGCGGGATTGGAGCGCGGGGTGCGGCCGATCGGCGACTGGTCGATATCGATGATCTTGTCGAGATATTCCATGCCGTCGATGCGGTCATGCTCGGAGGGCGGCTCGCGGGTGCCCATGAGCTTGCGGGCCAGCGCCCGGTA
>CAZRZB010000116.1:0-8178 GCA_964604435.1 uncultured Aestuariivirga sp.
AGTCTAATTTAATGAGAAAGGGATTTACCACCACGAATACAACCTCGCCATCATCGCCAGCCAGGCCGTCATCACCGGGGCCTATTCGCTCACGCGGCAGGCCATCCAGCTCGGCCTGCTGCCCCGCATGGAAATCCGCTTTACCTCTGAGGCCCACGCCGGGCAGATCTACATGCCCCAGGTGAACTGGCTCATCATGTTCGGCGTGTTGATTCTCGTTGTCATGTTCAGGTCATCATCCAGCCTGGCCTCCGCCTATGGCATCGCGGTCACCGGCACCATGGTGGTCACCTCCATGATGGCGATTTTCGTCATCTGGAAATACTGGAAGTGGCCGCTCTGGGCCGCCCTTGCCATGATGCTTCCGCTGCTCGCCATTGACGTGATTTTCCTCGGGGCGAATTCGCTCAAGGTCTTCGAGGGCGGTTATGTTCCACTGGCCCTGGGTGCATTGATCATTCTGGTTATGTGGACCTGGCGCCGGGGCTCGCGGATCCTCTTTGCGAAAACCCGACGCCTTGAGGTTCCACTCGCCGGTCTGGTGAACAGCCTGGCAAAGCGCCCGCCCCATCGGGTGCCGGGAACCGCCGTGTTCTTCACCTCGGACCCCGAGAGCGCCCCAACGGCCCTGCTCCACAGCCTGAAGCACTACAAGGTGCTCCATGAAAACAACGTGGTGCTCACCATCCGCACCAGCGATCTGCCCCGCGTTGCCGACGGGGACAGGGTGAAGATCGAAAAGCTGAATGATCTCTTCAGCCGCATGACCGTGAACTTCGGCTACACCGAAACTCCCGACGTACCCCATGCCCTGGGGATTGCCCGCAAGCTCGGCTGGAAGTTCAACATCATGACGACATCCTTCTTCCTCTCCCGGCGCAGTGTCAGGGCGTCAAAGCAGCAAGGCATGCCGGTCTGGCAGGACAAGCTGTTCATCAGCCTCGCCCGCAACGCCGATGACGCCAGCCACTACTTCCGCTTGCCCACCGACCGCGTGGTGGAAGTGGGCAGCCAGATCAAGGTGTGACCCGTCAAAGAAACTCTCCATGGCCGGGCAACGACCCGGCCACCCAGCTCTTGTTTGATCAAAGTCTGGGTAGTCGCATCAAGCGCGGCCATGGAGAGGATTTAAAGCCTCCGCCGCCGAGTTGCAGGGCAAGTATCTTGATCAATGGGCGGAGGACGTTATGGCTGACGCGGCAGACTCTGCCCACCGAACGTGACTACCGCAAATCCGGCGCCGTCGCCTCCGCCACCAGTGCTGCAATCGCATCGGCCAGGCTCATCGATTTCTGGTCCTGACTCCCGAGCCGGCGCATGTTCACGGCCCGCTCATCCATCTCGCGCTTGCCCACCACCAAAATCACAGGGATCTTGGCAAGCGAATGTTCGCGCACCTTGTAGTTGATCTTCTCGTTGCGCAGATCCGCCTCGGCGCGAAGCCCCGCCTTGCGCAGGTCATCGCGCACTTTCATGGCGTACTCGTCGCCCTCCGAAGTGATCGTCGACACCATCACCTGCAATGGCGCCAGCCACAGCGGAAAATGCCCCGCATGATGCTCGATGAGAATGCCGAGGAACCGTTCCATCGAGCCGCAGATGGCCCGGTGGATCATCACCGGCACATGTTTCTCGCCGTCGGCCCCGATGTAGAAGGCGCCGAAGCGTTCTGGCAGGTTGAAGTCCACCTGCGTCGTGCCGCATTGCCAGTCGCGCCCGATCGCATCGCGCAGCACATATTCGAACTTGGGACCATAGAAGGCTCCCTCGCCCGGATTGATCGCCGTCTTGATCTTGCCCCCTGAGGCCTCGGCGATCTGCACCAGAACCTTCTGCATGATGGCTTCGGCCCGGTCCCAGTCGGAATCCGTCCCCACGCGCTTCTCGGGGCGCGTTGAAAGCTTCACCACGATTTCCTCGAAGCCGAAATCCTTGTAGGTCGAAAGGATCAGGTCATTGATCTTGAGGCACTCATCGGCCATCTGCTCGGGCGTGCAGAAGATGTGGGCGTCATCCTGGGTGAAGCCCCGCACCCGCATCAGGCCATGCAGCGCGCCGGAAGGCTCGTAGCGGTGCACATTGCCGAATTCAGCCAGCCGCATCGGCAGCTCGCGGTAGCTCCGCAGGCCGTGCTTGAACAACTGCACATGGCCGGGGCAGTTCATCGGCTTCAGCGCGAAGACTTGCTCGTCGCCGGTTTCCTCGCCGGCCGAGGTCACCTGGAACATCCCTTCCCGGTACCAGCCCCAATGGCCCGAGGTCTCCCACAGGCTTTTGTCGAGCACCTGCGGCGCATTCACTTCCTGGTAGTCGAGCTTCGCCAGCCGCCTTCGCATGTAGGCGATGAGCTGCTGGAACATCGTCCAGCCCTTGGCATGCCAGAACACCACGCCCGGCCCCTCTTCCTGAAAATGGAACAGATCCATTTCGCGGCCAAGCTTCCGGTGGTCACGCTTTTCCGCTTCTTCCAAAGCCGTCACATAAGCCTGCAACTCCTTGTCGCTGGCCCAGGCCGTGCCGTAGATGCGCGTCAGCATCGGGTTCTTCGAATCGCCGCGCCAATAGGCGCCCGCCACCTTCATCAGCTTGAAGGCCGATCCGATCTTGCCCGTCGATGTCATGTGTGGCCCGCGGCACATGTCCACCCAGCCGCCCTGATCGTAGAACTTGATATCCTCATGGCCCGGGATCGTGTCCACCAGTTCCACCTTGAACATCTCGCCCTTGGCGCGGAAGAATGCCTTCGCCTCTTCGCGCGATTTCACCGACTTGCTGAACGGCCTGTCGCGCCCGATGATCTCGCGCATCTTCTTCTCGATGGGCGCGAAGTCCTCGGTGGTGAACGGCTGGTTGCGGAAAAAATCGTAATAGAAACCGTTTTCGATCACCGGGCCGATGGTGACCTGGGTTCCCGGATAGAGTTCCTGCACCGCCTCCGCCAGCACATGGGCGCAGTCGTGGCGGATCAGCTCCAGGGCGCGGGGGTCATCGCGCGTCACGATCTGCAGCGTGGCATCCGCCGTGATCGGATCGTTGAGATCCACCAGCACGCCGTTGACCACGGCCGCCACGGCCTTTTTCTCCAGCGATTTGGAAATTCCGGCGGCCACTTGTGCCGCGCTCAATCCCGGTTCGATTTCGCGCCTGGCGCCATCGGGGAATGTCAGCGTAATCATCCTGTCCTCCTGCCCACTCCTGCCAACATATGCAGGTAAGCGATTCAATGGTTTAACTCACCGCGCTTATGGCCCGGATGGCGCGGAAAGGTCAAGACGGCACGGAATCGTGCCGGGTTTTACCCCGCGTTAACATCTACATAACCCCGTATTAACCTTAACACTTCATGTTCGGTCCCGAATGAACGCGTAACACTTGGGCTGGGTAACAACATGAAAAAACTATTCTGCATTCTGGCATTTGCCGTCGCGGCCTTGCTGCCTGCGTCTTCCGTCCTCGCGGCTGACCTCGATGTTCCGCCGCCGGTCGACGAGCTGCGCCCGGCGACCTTCGATTGGACCGGGCCCTACGTCGGCGTCTTCGGCGCGGCCATTGCCGTCGATGGCACCTGGGACGGAACCTGTACAGGGGGAGCTTGCGTCGACCCAACCTACACCGACTATGAACACAGCGGCATCGGTTATGCCGGCGGTGTCCTTGCCGGCATCAACTACCAGTTCGACAGCATGGTGCTTGGCTTTGAAGGCGACTGGGCCTTTGGCGGCATCGTTGCCACCAATGACGAACCCACGATCGACACCGATCTGAGCTTCAACAACATTGCCACGCTCCGCGCCCGCCTCGGCTGGGCCCACGACAACACCCTGCTTTACCTCACCGGCGGCCTGGCCGCGGCCGACATGGAGTTCGGCGCTGTCATGGCAAGCACCGAAAGCGACAGCCAGTGGGTCTATGGCTGGACCATCGGTGGCGGTCTCGAACATGCCTTCACCCAGAACTTCCACGGCCGTATCGAATACCTCTATGTAAACCTGCCTGACTCCGACTACAGCATGACCGATACGGCGACGACCGTTTTTGATGCCACCCAGTCGTTCAACGACATCCACATGGTCCGGGCCGGCCTCACCTACAACTTCAATTGGTGATCGCGCGTAGATTGAGTATCGGGGGGCCCTTCACGGGCCCCTTTTCTTTTGCCGCCACTCCGGCCCTTCGTAGATATCGGGCACCGGATCGAAGCCGTGCCCGCCCCAAGGGTGGCAGCGCGCCACCCGCGCCAGGCCCAGCAGGAAACCCCGCCATGCCCCGTGCATTTCGATCGCCTCTCGGGCATAGTCCGAACAGGTCGGCAAATAGCGGCAGCGCCGGCCCACCAGCATCGATAAGGTGAGCTGGTAGAAGCGGATCAGGAGCAAGAGCACGGATTTCATTATGGCCTCAGGCAAACCGAATATCCTCTTCATTATGGCGGATCAGCTGGCCGCGCAATTCCTGGCCGCCTATGGCCACAAGCTGGTCAAGACGCCAAACCTCGACCGCCTGGCGAAATCCGGCGTCGTCTTCGAAAACGCCTATTCCTCCAGCCCCCTGTGCTCGCCAGCCCGCGCCACAATCATGAACGGCCTGCTGCCCTCGCGCACCGGCGTCTATGACAATGCCGCGGAGTTTCCATCCTCCATCCCTACATGGGCCCATTATCTGCGTTTGCAAGGCTACAAGACCTGCCTGTCCGGCAAGATGCACTTCGTCGGCCCCGACCAGCTGCACGGCCTCGAGGAACGCCTGACCACCGACATCTACCCCGCCGATTTCGGCTGGACCCCGGACTGGCGCCTCAAGCAGGAGCGCATCGACTGGTGGTACCACAACATGACGAGCGTGCTGCAGCCCGGCGTCGCCGAGATCACCAACCAGCTTGAGTATGATGATGAGGTGGCTTTTCTCGCGGTGCGCCAGATCTACGACTATGCCCGCTATGAGCCGGACAAGCCCTTCTGCCTGATGGCCTCCTTCACCCACCCGCATGATCCCTATGCCGCCCGCACCAGATACTGGAACCTCTACCGCGACGCGGACATGGACCTGCCCCGTGTGGGCGCCATGCCCCGCGAGCGCCTCGATCTCCACAGCCAGCGCCTCTACGATGTCTCCGCCATGCAGGAATACACGGTCACCGAGGCTGATGTCCGCGCCGCGCGCCATGGCTACTATGCCAACATTTCCTATGTCGATGGCCTTGTCGGACAGTTGCTCGATGCCCTTGAAGCGACAGGCCGGCTCGACAACACGGTGATCGTCTTCACCTCGGACCACGGCGATTTCCTTGGCGAGCGCGGCCTCTGGTACAAGATGTCCTTTCTCGAACCGTCAGCCCGCGTGCCGCTGATCATCTCTGCGCCCGCCCGCTTCAAGGCCCGCCGCGTCAAGGAGCCGGTCTCGCTGCCCGATATCCTGCCGACCCTCGTTGACATCGCCGCGGCGGGCAAGGGCGAACTCGCCCGCCAGACCGACGGCCGTTCGCTCTATCCCCTGCTGATGGGCGAAGGCGAAGATGCCAACGCCACCGCCTGGGGTGAATATCTCGCCGAGGGTACCGTCGCCCCCATGTACATGCTCCGCCGCGGACCCTGGAAATACATCCACTGCCCCACCGATCCCGACCAGTTGTTCAATCTTGTCGATGACCCTGACGAACTCAACAATCTCGCGGCCGCGCATCCCTTGGCAAGGAAGTTCCGCGCCGAGGTGCTGGCGAAGTTTGACATTCCGAAAATCAATGCCGAAGTCCTCGAAAGCCAGCGCGCCCGCCTCATGCTGTTCCAGGCCCTGAAAAGCGGCCACCATTTTCCCTGGGATTTCCAGCCGCTGCGCGATGCCTCAGAGCAATACACCCGCAACCACATGAGCGTCACCGACCGCGACCAGCAATCCCGCTTTCCCAAGGCCCCGGATATCGAAGCGAAGCGGAAATGAAATGTCTTCCCCCGCCTGCGGGGGAAGAAAGGGGCCCGTTTCACGAAGTGAAATGGGATAGATGAGGGCAATTCGCGAAGTGGCCCGCTCTCACCTTTCCCATTGCGTTCCGCAATGGGCCCCTGTCCTCTCCCGCTTCACGGGCGAGGACGTGCTCGCAATGCTTCCAAGACGAGCGTGAGAACTTCGTCCATGCCACTCAATATCTCATCATTCTGGAAGCGAACGACCTGATATCCCTCCGCCGCCAGATATTCGGTTCGTCGCATATCTTTGCCAATTTCTTCATCGGTTGAATGGGTTGCCCCATCGATTTCGACAATCAACTTCAGATCGCGGCACACGAAGTCCGCGATGAAAGGCCCAATGGGCACCTGCCGAGAAAACTTGAAGCCTTCCAGAGACCGGTTTCGCAGTTGCTCCCACAATCGCTTCTCGGCAAGCGTTTCGCTTTTTCGCAGGGTCCGTGCCGCGAAGAGTTTTGTCCCTTGCCTCAATTCATGCTCCTCTTCGTCTTCCCCCCGCCTGCGGGGGAAGAAAGGGGCCCGTTTCACGAAGTGAAATGGGATAGATGAGGGCACTTCAAAACCCCGTCCCGTCCTTCCGCGTCAGCAGCCATTTCCCCTCGATCTTCTTAGCCTTCATGTCAACGTCCGGATAGGCGGTAACTTCATCGAGAGAGCGGGTTCCGACCTCCACATAGGTCGCGGGCGATTTGGATTTGTTCACCAGGTGATGGCCGTTGGCCACCCCCGCCTTGAAGCCGGCGCACATGCCGGGCTTCATGAGATGCTCGCCCGCCTCGTCGATCAGCGTGATCTCGCCCGCGACGACGAAGACGAACTCGTCCTCCTTGGCGTGCCAGTGGCGCTGCGCCGACCAGGCGCCCGGCGCCAGCGTGGTCAGGTTGACCCCGAACTGGCTGAGGCCGAAGGCATCGCCAAGGGCCCGTTTTTCCCGGCCCTTGAGCGGCCCGGCGAATTCCGGCGGATAGATCGTTCCGATCCTGCCTTCGAGGGTCGTCGGATCAAGGATGGGCGGCTTCGGCATGGGTTCTCTCCTTCGCTTCGATCTGGGCAATGGCATCGGTCACCGCATCGAAGGTGAGCAGCGTCGAGGCATGCCTGGCCTTGAAATCGCGCACCGGGATGAAGGCCTCGTAGTCCGCCCACTTGCCCTGGGGCGGCGGCCCGTTATCCTTCAGCATGGCATACATCCGGGTCTTGAGCTCGCGCAGTTCCCCGGCCGTGGCGCCGATGATGTGGCGCCCCATCACCGATGACGAGGCCTGGCCCAGGGCACAGGCTTTCACCTCCTGGCCAAAATCGCTCACCACCCCGTCCTGCATCTTGAGATCGACCGTCACCCTGGAACCGCACAGCCGGGAATGCGCCACGGCCGTGGCGTCGGGCGCCTCCAGGCGTTGCAAATGCGGAATATCTGCCGCGAATTCGAGGATTTTCCGGTTGTAAATCTCGTTAATCATGCGCATATCCCGTCGTTATTGCTTAACCAACGGTCTTAGTTGGTTTGCCTCAATTTGCCCCCCATGATATGGGAACAACCGAAACGCTAGTAAAGCCCCTTCAGCCGCCAACGCCAAAGAGACATTATGGACGCCATTATCAAGAAGTTCCAACGCGAAACCACCGATGTGAAGGTCAAGCGTCCGTCCCAGGAGGAGGCCGAAGCGGCGGTGCGCACCCTGCTCGCCTGGGCCGGCGATGACCCTGCCCGCGAAGGCCTGCTGGATACGCCGCGCCGGGTGACCAAGGCCTTCCGCGAATATTTCAGCGGCTACGACGAGGATCCGGCCGCAACCCTGTCGCGCACCTTCACCGATGTCGGCGGCTATGACGATATCGTCATGCTGCGCGATATCGAGTTCACCTCCCACTGCGAACACCACATCGCGCCTTTCGTCGGCCGCGCCCATGTGGCCTACCTGCCCACCGAGCAGGTGGTCGGTATTTCCAAGCTGGCCCGCGTCGTGGAAATTTTCGCCCGCCGCCTGCAGACCCAGGAAACCATGACGGCGCAGATCGCCAATTCGATTTGCGCCAGCCTCAAGCCGCGCGGCGCCGCCGTGATGATCGAGGCGGTGCACACCTGCATGTCGATGCGCGGCATCGGCAAGCGCAACGTGGCCACCATCACCACCCAGTTCACCGGCGAGTTCAAGTCCAATCCCGCCATGCAGGCGCGCTTTATGGAACTGGTGCGCTCGCCCTCGGGCGGCTTCTC
>CAZRZB010000117.1:0-8164 GCA_964604435.1 uncultured Aestuariivirga sp.
TGAAAATCATCGACGCCTTCTTCCGCTCGGAAAAAAGCGGCAAGTGGGAGAAGCCCTAAGCAAGAGGCCCTCATCCGGCCTGTCGGCCACCTTCTCCCATTCTTCGAACGGGAGAAGGCCCTTGATGATTATCGCCTTCTCCCGTGCTCTTGCATGGGAGAAGGTGCCCGAAGGGCGGATGAGGGCCCTTTCACCAGCAAAAAACTAAAACGCTTAATCCCACAGCTGCGCCGCGCCGCGCACGCCGCTTTTTTCCCCGTGGCTGGCGCGCACGACCTTGGCCACCGCGGTGCCTGAAAAGCTGTAGCGTGAAATCAGCGGCGGCAGTTGCTCCACCAGTTCCGGCAATTCATTCAGCCCGCCGCCGATGACAAACACATCGGGATCGACGACGCTTACGATATTGGCCGCAACGCGCGCAAAGCGGTCCTGCAGCCGCGCCAGCGAGGCCATTGCCTTTGCATCCCCGGCCCGCGCCCTGGCAACAATCTCCTTGCCCGTAATATCTTCGCCCGTGACTCGAAGATGATCGCGCTGCAGGCCCGTGCCCGAAACATATTGTTCGGCACAGCCACTCTTCCCGCAGAAGCACGGCAGCAGCGGCCATTCGCTTTCGTTGGGCCAGGGCAGCGCCGTGTGGCCGAACTCGCCCGCCTCGCCATTGGCCCCGGTGATCAGCTTGCCGTTCACCACCAGGCCGCCGCCAAGTGCTGTTCCCACCGTGAAGAAGGCCACCACCCCATAACCCTTTCCCGCCCCGTCGGTGGCTTCCGACAGCGCAAAACAGTTGGCATCATTCTCCATCCGGATCGTCCGTCCGATGGCCGCTTCCAGATCCTGTTGAAACGGCTTGCCGTTGCAGAACAGGATATTGGCATTGCGCCACAAGCCGGTCACACGCGAGCTCGATCCCGGCGACCCGATGCCGACGCTGCCATCGCCCGCCTCATGCACCAGGCCGCGGATGGCCGCGACTACCGCCTCATAGCTCTTCGGCGTTGCCACCCGCTTTTCAAACAGCGTTTCGCCCGCCGGTGCAAGCGCGATGGCGTCGATCTTCGTGCCGCCGAGGTCGATGCCGATGCGCCGCCTCATGTCCGGTTATAGGCATCATCGTAGCGGATGATGTCGTCTTCGCCGAGATAATCGCCGAACTGCACCTCGATGATTTCCACCATGCCGTCATGCCTGTTCTCAAGCCGGTGCTTTTCACCCCTGGGGATATCGATGGATTGCGAACGCGACAGCTCCTGCACCGTCGCGCCCACGGTGACGGTCGCAACGCCGGTCACCACGGTCCAATGCTCGCCGCGGTGCTTGTGGCTTTGCAGCGAAAGCCGCCCGCCCGGATTGACCGCGATGCGCTTCACCTTGAAGCCCGCGCCTTCATCCAGGATGTAAAATGATCCCCAGGGCCGCGTCTCGCTATACATGCTGGATTCCTTTCAAGGCGTGGTAAAGCGCGCGGAAATCTCCGAGCCGCTCCGCATAGGCTTTGGAAAGTTTTTGCTCGGGCTCAAGCCGCAGGAGCGCCTTGGGCTTGCCGCAGACCGCGGCAAGGCTTTCGCCGGTTACCGCCAGCCGCGCCAGCCGCGCCGCGCCGAAGGCCGCCCCCACTTCCGAACCTTTGCTGATAGTGATCGGGCGGTTAAGGGCATTGGCCAGCATCTGCATCCAGAAGGTGCTGCGCGTGCCGCCGCCCACCACCAGCAGTTCAGAAACCCGCGTGCCGCTCTGCGCCAGAACATCCTGGCAATCCGCCAATGAGAGGGCGACACCTTCAAGCACCGCCAGCGCCAGGTCCTCCTGGGTCGTGCCCGCCTGCAGGCCGTGAAAGGCGGCCCGCGCCAGAGGATCGTCATGGGGGGTGCGCTCGCCGTTGAGATAGGGCAGGAAGAGTATGTTGCCGATGCCCCGGTAGCGGCGCTGCGTCCGCTGCAACAGGCTTTGCACCGTGCCGCTCGGCAGGAGGTTGCCAAGCCAGGTCAGCGGGCTGGCCCCGTTCAGCAGCGCCGCCACCTGGTACCAGAGATCGGGCAGGCCATGGCACAGGGCATGGATCATCTGTTCGGGGCGCGGGCGGTAGTCCCTGGAGGTGACGAAATACTGCGCCGAGGTTCCAAGCGAAATGAATCCATCGCCTTCGTGAATGGCGCCGATGCCGATGGCCGAGGCCGCCGCGTCGCCGCTCCCCGTTGCGATTGCGAGGCCGGCGCGCAGGCCAAGAAGCTTTGCCGCATGTTTCGACAAATGTGATGAAGCCTCGGGCCCCTCGCTCACCTTGGGAAGCTTGCCCAGGCTGAGGCCCACGGCCTCCGCCAGGTCCTTCGACCATTGCCTGCGGCCCACGTCGAACAGCAGCATGGCGGAGGCGTCGCAAGGGTCGGTAATGAAATCGCCGCTCATCTGGAAGCGCAGAAAATCCTTGGGCGCCAGGAGCATGGCAATGCGCTTGAACACCTCCGGCTCATGCTCTTTGAGCCACAGGATCTTCGGCGCGGTGAAACCCGCCATGGCGCGAACCCCGGCAAGCTGGCCGATGCCGGGGAGTGTTGCGTTGAGGTGTCTGGCCTCCGCCACCGAGCGTCCGTCATTCCACAGGATCGCCGGACGCAACACCCGGCCCGCTCCATCCAGCAGCACGGCCCCGTGCATCTGCCCGGAAAGGCCGATGGCCGCTATCCGCGCCCAGGCTCCCCGGTGCTCAGTTCTGAGGGTTTTGCAGGCCTTTTGCAGGCTGGCCCACCATTCCAGGGGCGCCTGTTCGGACCATTGGGGCCGCGGCCGCGCGATTGCCAGACGCACCTCGGAAACCCCGGCAACCCGCTGATTATGGTCGGTAATTATGCATTTCAGGGCGGTGGTCCCGAGATCGATGCCAAGATAGGTTGAGGTCGCGGCTGTCATGCTCGCCCATATAAATAGGTCGCCATAACTCTTGTCCACTGGGCAATTGACGGGCAAGCCCGGCCCCGATATAAGCCGCCCATCTCAATGGCCGGGAATGCTGGGCTATCGGCACGTCGCTGATGGCTTTTATGTTGTTCCGGTGCCTTTGACCCGTTTTATGTGATCAGGAAAGTTCAATGGCCAATACAAAGTCGGCAAAGAAGGCAACGCGCGTTTCGGCGCGCCGTACGGCAGTCAACAAGAACCGCACCAGCCGGGTGCGCAGCTCGCTCCGCAAGGTCGAGGAAGCAATCGTCTCCGGCAACAAGGAAGCCGCGGTTGTTGCCATGAAGGTGGCTGAGCCTGAGCTGATGCGCGGCGCCCAGAAGGGCATTCTCCACAAGAATACTGCATCGCGGAAGATTTCGCGCCTCACCAGCCGTATCCGGGCCCTGTTCGCCTGAGAGTTATCCTTATAAGATATTGAAAACGCGCCGCGATCATCTCCGGCGCGTTTTTGTTTGTCAGACGGCGGACGGTATTTAGCAAACTTAATATAAATATTTCAATGTCTTGGCAGGCTTGTATGGCAATTGGCCAAGAATGCCCGCCAGCGCTATCAACAGCGCCTCCCGATTTTTTGCCCCTGCGGATTTCCGGAATATTCTGCCTTGCTCCAGGCTGTCCTGATTCATAAAGTCACATCAGGCAGTTAGCAAAAGTCAAGAATTTTTGCCAAAAACCCCCACGTCCGCCCGCCCGCTCCGTGTACGGAGTAATGCGGGATTCATCTTGCAGTGTGTCGCTTGGCTTTTGTAGGTTCCGCCCAACACCGCCGATGGGAGGCCTGGAAGCGGTGCAAGATAACACCAAAGGGATGCGTGTAATGAAATGTCAGATTGTGGGGAAAGTTTCTGACACGGAGTTAATTTGGGCGTTTAGGGGCGGCTAGTTTCTCGAAGTTGTAGGTTTGAGGCGTCGTACAGGCGTGGATTGTTCTTTTTTGGAAAGAACGATGCAGGATTTTTTTGCCTGAAGCGTCAATAGAATTTTGAATTGAAACAATGCAACGAGAGAGTGCATCAGAAAATGACTGACTTAACAGTTGACCTGAAACAGAAATGGCTGCGCGTACAGAACAGACTGCGCGCCGAATTGGGCGACGATCTTTTTACCAGCTGGTTTGGCCGCATGGATGCGGAAGAGCTCAATAACCTGAGGCTCTGCGTATCGGTTCCCACCCGCTTCCTGAAGAGCTGGATCGAAAACCACTATGTCGCCAAGCTGCAAAAGCTCGCGGAAGTGGAATTTGGCCGGCTGGATGGCGTGCTGGTGCGGGTGCGCGGCCAGGTGGCGCCGCCGCGTTCGGCTGAGGTTGCCGAACGCCCGGTCGAAAGATCCTACGCGCAAACCGGCGAGCCACATGCCGTGCCTGCCGGGACGGCAAATTTTCTGAGCCAGGGCGAACGCAACACCCCGCTCGACTCAGCCCAGACCTTCGACAGCTTCGTGGTGGGGACCTCCAATCAGCTGGCCCATGCGGCCGCCTGCCGGGTGAGTGAAGCCAGCCAGGGCGCCCCCGTCACTTTCAATCCCCTGTTCATTCATTCCGCCGCGGGTCTCGGCAAGACCCATCTGTTGAATGCCATCGGCCACCGCATCCGCGACCTTCATCCCGGGCGCAAGGTGCTGTTCCTGACCGCCGAGCGTTTCATGTACAGTTTCATCCAGGCGCTGAGAAGCCGCGATACGCTGTCCTTCAAGGACCAGTTCCAGTCGGTTGACGTGCTGCTGATCGACGATTTCCAGTTTCTCCAGGGCAAGACCATGCAGCAGGAGTTCTGCCACACCTTCAACTCCCTGGTGGATTCGAGGCGCCAGGTGATCGTCGCGGCCGACGTGCCGCCCGCCCAGCTTGATACCATTGACCAGCGCATGCGCTCCCGGCTCATGGGCGGCCTGGTCATTGACATTGAATTGCCCGACCTCGAATTGCGCCGCAAGATCGTGCTTGGCCGTTATGTCGCGATAAACAGCCGCGACCACTCGGTGGTGATCCCCGACGCTGTCCTGGAATTCGTCGCCAACCGCGTCACCGGCGGCGGCCGCGAGCTTGAAGGCGCCCTCAACCGCCTGGTGGCCTACCAGCAGTTCAACAAGGCGCCGATTAACCTCGATCTCGCCGCCATGGTGCTGCGCGACATGTCGGCCAATCCGGACCAGTGCCGCATCAAGATCGACGACATCCTGAAAATCGTCGGGCGCCATTTCAATGTGGCGCGCACCGACCTTCTTTCGCCGCGCCGCGCCCGCTCGATTGTCGTGCCGCGCCAGGTCGGCATGTACCTTGCCAAGAAGATGACCTCGCGCTCGCTGCCGGAAATCGGCCGCCGCTTTGGCGGCAGGGATCATTCCACCGTGCTCCATGCGGTGCGCAAGATCGATGACCAGATCAAGACCGACGACCGGCTGGCCAAGGAAGTGGCCCTGCTGATCCGTTTGGTCGAGCAGCAGTAGCTTATCCACAAGGGAAGCCTTGAACCCCAGCCGCTTTCGGGCCATTGTCCACGGCCCACAAGGGGTTCTAGGACAGGGGTATTTCCGTTATGCGTGTGACGATTGAACGATCTTCGTTTCTCAAGGCGCTCAATCATGTGCAGAGCGTAGTGGAGCGGCGCAACACCATTCCGATCCTCTCCAACGTCCTGATCCGGGCAAAGAGCTCCAGCCTGCGCCTGACCGCCACCGATCTCGACATTGAGATCGTCGAAACCGTCGGCGCCGAAGTGGCGCGCGAGGGGGCGGCCACGGTTCCCGCCCACATGCTCTACGACATCGTGCGGAAACTCCCCGAGGGGGCCCAGCTTGAAATCGAGCAGGGGCCCGATACGGGCCGTGTCTCGGTCTTCGCCGGCAAGTCGCGCTTCGCCCTCCAGGCCCTGCCGCCCGAGGATTTTCCCGATCTCGCCAGCGGCGACCTGGCCAATACCTTTTCGCTCGCCGCCGCCGAGCTCAAGGGCCTCATCGAGAAAACCCGCTTTGCCATTTCCACCGAAGAAACCCGCTATTACCTGAACGGCATTTATCTGCATGAGGTGGCGGCAGGAGCACTCCTCCGCGCCGTGGCAACCGATGGCCATCGCCTGGCCCAGGCCCAGGTGGCCCTGCCCAAGGGCGCCAAGGGCATGCCCGGCATCATCATTCCGCGCAAGACCGTGCTCGACGTGGTGAAGCTGCTCGAGGGCGAGGAGGGCGAGGTTGAAATCGCTCTGTCGGCCTCGAAAATCCGCTTCACCGTCGGCAATCTTGTCCTCACCTCGAAGCTGATCGACGGCACCTTCCCGGACTACGAGCGGGTCATCCCCCGCAACAACGACAAGGTGCTCGATGTCGACACCAAAACCTTCGCCGATGCGGTGGACCGGGTTTCCACCATTTCCATGGAAAAGGGCCGCGCCGTGAAGCTCAATATCGCGGCGGGCAAACTGACGCTCACCGTCAACAATCCGGATTCCGGTTCGGCCGAGGAGGAGATGCCGGTGGACTACGCCCATGATCCCATCGATATCGGCTTCAATGCGCGCTACCTGCTCGACGTGGCGGGCCAGGTGAAGTCCGACCACATCACCTTTCACCTCGCCGATGCGGGTTCGCCCACCATCGTGCGCGATCCCGGCGACGAGCAGGCCCTCTATGTTTTGATGCCCATGCGGGTGTAAACTCGCCCTCACTGTGACTGATTCAACTGGCCTTGCCCTCACCCGCCTGACCCTGACCAATTTTCGCAACTACGCCGGCCTGCGGCTGGACGTTGCCGCGCGCCTCATCGCCCTCTCGGGCCCCAATGGGGCAGGCAAGACCAATTTGCTGGAAGCCATCTCGCTGCTCGCGCCGGGGCGTGGGCTCCGCGGCGCGAATTTCGAGGAACTGGCCTGCCTCGGCAGCCCCAAGTCCTGGGCCATCGCCGCCGAGGTGAGCACGCCCCATCATGAGGTGAAGCTGGGAACCGGCTGGAGCATGGCGGCGGGCGAGGCCGACGGGCCGGCAACCGGCCGCCTGGTGCTGATTGACGGCCACCTGCAGAAGGGCTCAGGCGCTCTCGCCGAACACATGCGCATGCTCTGGCTCACCCCGGCCATGGACCGCCTCTTTGCCGGTCCCGCCGGCGACCGGCGGCGTTTTCTCGACCGCCTGGTGGCAACCTTCGATCCCGAACATGCCGCCCGCGTCGCCGTGTTTGAAAAGGTCATGCGTGAGCGCAACCTGCTGCTCCAGGAGCCCCGCGCCGACCCGGTCTGGCTGGAAAGCCTCGAAGCCCACATGGCGGAGGCCGCCGTCGCCATTGCCGCGGCGCGCCTTGCAGGGGTCGAGGCCCTGCAAAGGCATATCCATGAAACCCGTGCCGCCAGCGCCTTTCCCTGGGGGGCGATCAGCATCGACGGCGACATCGAAAGCCTGGTGGCGGCCATGCCGGCGGTGCGCGCCGAAGACGCATACCGCGGGCAGCTGGCTGATTCGCGTAACTCCGACCGGGCCGCCGGCCGGGCCCTGAAAGGCACCCACCGGAGTGATTTTATCGTCGTTCACGGGCCCAAAGCCATGCCCGCCGGGCAATGTTCGACCGGCGAGCAGAAAGCCCTGCTGATCGGCCTCATTTTGGCGCAAGCCAGAGCAGTAAAAGCTGTGGCAAACGTGGCGCCTGTGCTATTGTTGGATGAGGTCGCAGCCCATCTGGACAGGCCGCGCCGCGAGGGGCTTTTTGCCACTCTTGAGGCGCTCGGAAGCCAGGCCTGGATGACGGGAACGGACGGCCATTTGTTTGACGGGTTGGGGCGCGGGGCCCAGTGCTTCCATGTGGAGGCGGGAACCCTGACGGAGATGAAGAGAGACTGATGCCACAAGGTAACGAAGCGAAAGTGCCCACCTATGATGCCGATTCCATCAAGGTCCTGAAGGGCCTCGATGCGGTCAGGAAGCGCCCCGGCATGTATATCGGCGACACCGACGATGGCTCGGGCCTGCATCACATGGTCTATGAGGTGGTGGACAATGCCATCGATGAAACGCTGGCCGGCCACGCCGACCGCATCACCGTTACCCTCAATGCCGATGGCTCCTGCACCGTCACCGACAATGGCCGCGGCATTCCCGTCGACATCCACAAGACCGAAGGCGTCTCCGCCGCCGAAGTGATCATGACCCAGCTTCACGCCGGCGGAAAGTTCGACCAGAATTCCTACAAGGTCTCCGGCGGCCTGCACGGCGTCGGCGTCTC
>CAZRZB010000118.1:0-8089 GCA_964604435.1 uncultured Aestuariivirga sp.
GCCTGCCACACCGGCCGCAGGTCCTGCTTCTACCGCAGGATCGTCAGGGGCGAACTCGAGTTCATCGACCATGAGCGGCTCATCGATCCGGATTTCGTCTATCGCAGGTGATCGTTTCGGCGCTGCCCTCGCCGCTTGCGGGAAAGTGCTGGCCATCTGGCGCTGTTCGCCGCCACCGCACGGTAAATGAAGCGTAAATAAATCCGCCACAGGCACGGTCTCCCCGATGAATTCCCGGTGAACGGCGCGTTGGGTTTGCATTCAGTCTCATGCTGATATTCTTGGTCCCCAGAGATGGGCACCAGCGTTTGTTGAGTAAATGGAGTGAGAAATGAACTTCCTTGCCAAAACCACCCTCAGCGCAGGCGCATTGCTTGCGGTTCTTGTTTCTACAGCCCATGCAACTGTCAGTTTCCCGAACATAAGCGTGTCGCCCAAGTCCTTTATCTCGTCCTGCCAGCAGGCGGGCGGCACCTCCAGCGGCGGCCAGGGCGGCATCACCTGCCAGTCTGGCGGAACCACGACAAGCTGTGACGTCAAGGACGGCAAGACGGAGAATTGCATCCAGGTCTCACGCACCCCGCCGCGCCGGTCAAACACCGGAAGTGGCGGCAACCATGACACGGGCAACCCCGGCGTTGACGGTGGCGGCTCACCCGATCACGCCTCGGCTGGCAACGATGGCACCCCCGGCTCGGCAAGCAGCGGCAACTCCGGCGGCGGCAACACCATCAACTGATCCAGCTGCCAGCACTGAAGCCGCGGGAGACCTGGGTTCCCGCGGCGGTGTCTTCAGCGTGAACCTGGGCTCACCTCATTGCGAAAGACTGCCCTTGCCATCGGGCTGGCATAATGACAACCTCGCCCCATAGGCAACCCCAACGCATTCCGGTTTCAGGAGATTACGACCATGGCCGTCACGCTCTACCAGGCTTCCGCCCCCATCTACATCCGGCAGTTGAACGGACTGCATGCCATCCTTCACAAGGCAATCGGCTACTGCGCTGAACGCAAGATCGACCCCGCCGCCCTTCTCAACGCCCGCCTGTATCCCGACATGTTTGCGCTGGTGCGCCAGGTGCAGATTGCCTGCAATCACGCGGAACGGGGAATCTGCCGGCTTTCCGGGTTGGAGCCGCCGGCCCGCGATGACAAGGAAAAGACCTTCGAGGAACTATTGGCAAGAGTTGCAACGGCAATCGCCTTTGTGAAGGGCGCCGATGCCAAGAAGATGGTTGACATGGAAGATCGCGAAATCACCTTTCCGGTAGGTGATCAAAAGATGACGCTCAAGGGCGCCGATTACCTGTTTCACTTCTCCCAGCCGAATTTCTACTTTCACATCACTATGGCTTACGCCATCCTGCGCCACAACGGCTTGCCGATCGGCAAGGAGGATTACCTGGGAACCCAATAGCCGGGGCGCTCCCCGCGGCGGGTGACGCAGACACAAGCTCCCCGGCGGCCCGGCTGAATGCCGGGTCTCCCCGCTGCAGGCAGGACGGGTGCTCACCGCATTTCCCCTGCATTAGTAAACCAACATTGATTCAAATCAAGGCAGCTTGGGCAAATAGGATGCTAGAAGAAAACCAGTGCTGGAGCTTGTTCCACGTGCGATCCCGAGGAGGGGCTAAGATGAAAACGTTTCCATTCGTGCTTGCTGCAATGGTGTTTGGTTTTGCGTCTGCGGCCAACGCCGCGGGTGACCTGAGCCGGGCGGACCCCGCCGAAATCGTGATCGAAATGGGCCAGGTCGACGCCAAGCACATGTACTTCAAACCGGACCATATCGATCTTGAAACCGGCAAGGCCTACAAGCTCGTTTTCAAGAACACCGACAAGATCAAGCATGAATTTGCCGCGCCTGAGTTCGTCACCAAGGTGTTCACCCGCAAGGTCGAAGTGCTCGGCGCCGACGGCAAGACGATCGCCGAGATCAAGGGTGCGGTGAATGAAATCGAGGTATTCGCCGGTGGCACGGTTGAATGGTTCATCGTGCCGGTGCAAACCGGCAAGGACATTCCGATCGAGTGCGCCATCGAAGGCCACAAGGAAGCCGGAATGGTGGGCTCGATCACCGTAAAGTGACGCGAAGCTGGATGGGAGGTGGGCCCGATGGCAAGGCTGCACCTCTTCTCCGTGCCGAGGCTATTCCATCAACTCTCCGATGTCGTGCGGAATTTCCCCCGCCGAAAATGACTTCTGCATTTCCGCGTCGTGAATGAAAGCGACAATATCACCGAGTTCCTGGGCAGTGAACTCCACCTGCTGGCCCATCCTGCTTTCCTGCATGGCGATCATCGGCTTGGTCCCAAGCCACATCCGCGCGAAGAACTCGAAGGGGTTCATTGCGGGGTCCATGGTGGCGGCATCGAGGGGCGCCGCATCGGCGCCGCCGACGCCATTGATCGAGTGGCAGGCCACGCAGCCCTTGCTGACATAGAGTTCCCGGCCACGTTTTGAATCCGTTTTGGGCAGGACGAGTCCGGCTGGCACTGGACTGCTGCCGGCCGCCGCGGGCGTCGTTGCCTGGGCCAGGAGCAAGCCCGCCTCGCCCTTGACCGGATCGCCATTGGCAAGCGCCGCCCCGGACATGAGCCCCAAGCCGAATGCCGCGAAAACGAACCGTCTCATAATTTGATCCCCCATGGGCCCTCTGTCTAGTCTGCACTTATTGTGCGGCCAAGACAACCATCGGCGCCGTCCGCCCTTGTTTGCCTGCGCAGGCAATGCCACAGTCCGCCGTCCGAAAGAGGGGAAACCATGAAACTGTTTGATCTCAGCGGCCGTGTCGCGGTCATAACCGGCATCAGCCGCGGCATCGGCCGCGAACTGGCCCACGGCTTCGCCGAGGCCGGAGCCAGGGTGCTGGGCTGCGCCCGCACTCCCGGAGCCGCTGAAAAAACCGCCGGCGAAATCCGCGCGCGTGGCTTTGATGCCGCAGGGCTTGAGGCCGATGCAAGCCAGCCAGAGGCTTGCGCCGCCCTGGTGGAGGCCGCGGTGAAAGCCTATGGCAGACTCGATATCTTCGTCTGCAACGCCGGCATCAACATCAACAAGCCGGCAATCGATTTTTCCGCCGCCGAATTCGACACGGTGATTTCCGGCAACTTGCGCGCCTATTTCCTTTGCGCCCAGGCCGCCGCCCGGCAATTCATCAAGCAGGGTTCGGGCGGGGTGATCGTCATGAACTCGTCCAATGCCTCGGTTGCCGCCTTTGAACGGCTCACCCCCTATTGTGCCGCCAAGGGCGGGGTGGACATGCTGGTGCGCTCGCTCGCCGCCGAATGGGGCCCGCAAGGCATCCGCGTCAACGCCTTCAATCCCGGCTACACCAACCACTCCATGACCAGCGAGGGCCAGGCCTTCCTCAAGGACGCCGACCGCGACATCATCGCCCGCACTCCGCTGCGCCGCAAGGCCGCGATGCGCGAAATGGTGGGGCCCGCGGTTTTCCTGGCCAGCGATGCGGCCTCCTTTGTGACCGGGACCATTCTGCTGGCCGATGGCGGCTGGTGTGCCTTGTAAGGGAAGATGCGCGTCATCTGAATGGCCTAGCTGCCATCGGCAACGGCTGGAGGAGACGTTGCGGAGTGGTCCTGCCGCCCGCGCCCCCACGCATTCGAAAAGATGAGCGGCTCGACATCAAGCCGCTTCCGCCAGCCGCGGGTTTCGAGTTCCGGTGTCTGGTGCAGTTCCTTGACATAGCCCACGCAAAGATAGGCCACCGGCACGACATGCCCGGGAAGCCCGAGCAGGCCGCGCAGGTCGCTGTCATTGAAGATGCTGACCCAGCCCACGCCGATACCCTCGGCGCGCGCCGCAAGCCAGAGGTTCTGCACCGCGCAGACCGTCGAGTAGATGTCGGTATCGCGGTTATGGGTGCGGCCAAGCACCACCGGGCCGCCGCGCTCGCGGTCGCAGGTGATGCAGATATTGACCGGTGCTTCCGCGATGCCTTCAAGCTTCAGGGCACTGTAAAGCGACAGCCGCTCGTTCTGGAAAAGCCTGGCGGCCTCCTTATTGGCCCGTGTGAAGGCCGCCTTGATGCGCTCCTTCACCTCCGGCGCCGAGATGAGGATGAAGTTCCACGGCTGCATGAAGCCGACCGACGGTGCGTGATGTGCCGCAAGCAGCAGCCGGTCGAGGATTTCGCTTGGTATGGGGCGCGGCAGGAACTGGCTTCGCACGTCGCGCCGGGTGAAGATGGCGCGGTAGACGGCGTCGCGCTCATCGTTGTTGAATGGTCCCGCCGCAGCAAGAGTGTCGGAGATCGGTTGCATGGAGAATTCCCTGTCCCAGCATGTCGCCGGCCGCCTCACCGTCCGCGCGGGGCTGCCATTGCTGCCTGGCCGGTCTTCTGACTTCGGCTTCATCCGGGGCAGCGCCTTCCCGGCCCTTGTGCGGCCAGTGGCTAGTGCTGCTCCGTCCACCTTACAGCGTTGGGCACGTCGCGGACTTTCACCGCGTTCCCGATTCTCCAGCCGTCTGACGGGCTGGCACCAAGCGGTCGCGACCATAGCTACGCACCCCACGCCGTGCAAGCGCCGCCTTTGCCATGCCGGCAGGCTTGCGCGGTTTAGGGTGCCGCGGGCTTCCTTCGCCAAACGTCCTTGTTCTCCGCCACGAAGGCGGCAAACCCGCGTGGCGGGTGGCCGGTCACCTGCGCGACTGCCTGCGATAGCGGCGCGGTCTTGCCTTCCTGGATGAGAGTATAAATGCGCCGGTTGTATTCAGCCCGGATTTTCTCGGCACCGCTTGCGGCAAGGCCCGGCAGATAGCCGGCAAGCGGCGGATCGCTGTGGCGGACCTGATACCCGGCGGCCTCGCCAATCCTCGCGGCGGCCTCGGCAAAGCTCAGTGCCTCCGGCCCAGTCAGGGTGTAGGCGCGCCCCGCATGGCGCTGATCCGTGAGGGCGGCTGCGGCTACCTCGGCAATATCGCGGGTATCGACGAAACTCACCGCTTGTCCCTTTGTCGGAACCTCCAGCACGCCCTTGTCGCGAATGGCCTCAAGATAGAAATTGGGTTCGGAGAAGTTCTGCATGAACCAGTTCGGCCGGAGAATTGTCGCGCCTGGCGCCAGGGCCTCGACGGCCTTCTCGACCTTCCGTTCGTCGGTGGAACCATCGCGGCTTTCGCAGCCGATTTCGGAGAGAAGGACAAGCCGCTTGCCTTCGCCTGCCAGGCGCAGGAACGCCATTACGGTTGCCGCGGGATCCGGAGTCTTTGGCTTTACCAGGTATATCGCCGACACGCCCTTCAAGGCCGCGACCCAGCTCGCCCCATCATTCCAGTCGAAACCTGTCGACTGCACCCCGGGCAGGTCCAGGTCCGCCGCATTCCGGCTCGCGCCGCGGACCTCGATGCCGGGCTGGCGGGCAAGAACCGCCGCAACCTGCCGCCCGGTTTTTCCCCGCACTCCCGTCACCAGAACTGTCTTCATCGGTATCTCGCTTGTGAGATCAGTTGTCCTCGATGGTGGCCCGCCACGCCGCCGTCCCTACCCCGCCGAGGCGATGTAGCTCTTCATCTCCTCCGCCTCGCGCTCGATCGCCTCGATGCGGAATTTCACGATGTCGCCGATCGAGATCATCCCGGCCAGCTTGCCGCCCTCGACCACCGGCAGGTGGCGGATCCGGTGGCTGGTCATCAGCGCCATCAGTTCGGTCTCGCTGTCGCCCGCCTTGCAGGTCTTCACCTTCTTGCTCATGATGGCCGAGACGGGGCTGGCCAGGGCCTTGGCACCCTGTTCGGCCAGGGCGCGCACGATGTCGCGCTCCGACACGATGCCTGAAATCGCCCCCTTGTCGTCGACCACGACAACCGCGCCGATCTTGTGCTGCGCCAGTTTTTGCGCCGTGCCGTGGACGGTTTCCTTCGCCGTGGCAGTGACCACCGAACGGCCTTTGACTCCAAGAATGTGGGAAACGGACATGCTTACCTCCCGTGGCGCGAGTTCGCGTGAGCCCACTCTATCACGCCCGCGCCGAAGGTAAATCACTTCCGCCGGTCGAGTCCGTAGAAGGCCACGAGGCCCGCAAGGAATCCCCCGAGATGGGCTTCCCAGGCAATGCGCCCCTCCTGAACGAACGAAGCGCCGGTCCAGCCGCTGGCTCCGGAAAACAGCGTGACCGCAAGCCACATCACCGTGAAGAACAGGGCCCGCCGGTTCGTCAGGATTTCCACCGGCCGCAGCGGCCGCACCGTGGCAATGTCCCTGCGATAGGTGTCACCGAGGCGAAGCCCGGCGCCATACATCAGCGGAATGGCCGCCGCCATCATCCCCGACACCGCCCCCGACGCGCCGATCACGATGGCCACTTCGCCCCAATGGCTGGCAAGCGTTGCAACCGCACCCGCGATCGCCGAAGCGCCCGACAGCAGCAGAAACCGGACGCTCCCCAGCCTGCGTGCCACGACCGAGCCAAACACCAGGAACCACAGGCAATTGAAAAACAGGTGCATCATGTCCGCATGGAGAAAGGCGTAGGTCAGGAATGACCAGGCCTGCGAACCCCAGATGGCCGGGAAATCCGCGGCACCCGAAATCCGCGCCGGAATGAAGGCAAAGGCATAAAGGCTCCAGACCTGCCAGTCCGCGCCGGCGGACTGCAGCGCCAGGTGGATCGCCACCAGCCCGGCAATCAGGACGAGGACAACTTTCGGGGCCCGGAAAAAAGGTTCATGCGCCGCGGTTTCGGCGTTCCTTTCGGTCATTGGCGAGTGCTCTCCTGTCAAATGGCACGGCCCCTGCAATACGAGGCGCAACAGTTCATGATTGGCACAGGCAGCGCTGCTGCCTCGGCCCTCGAGGTACTTCAATGTTAGTTAACGGCAATAGAGACGCAAGCCAAGCCTATCCCCAGATCCTGCATCCGGGCACCCGCGCCTTGTTCCGCTATTGGGAAAAGATGCGCGGCGAGAATGCCGCTCCCCGCCGCGGCGATCTCGACTTGCGGCAGATCAGCGCCATTGTCCCGAACCTCATGCTGTTGGACCGCGGCAACCTCGGCCCGGCCTACAAATGGCGCCTCGCGGGGAGCGAAACCAGCCTGCTTTACCGCCAGAACCTCACCAACGGCGATGCGCTGGCCGGCTGGAGCGCCTTTGAACGCAAGGCCTTGACGGAGCACTTCGACGCGGTGGTCACCGGCTTGCAGCCCTGCCTGATCCGCTACCACCTGACCACCAACACCGAGGAGGTGATCGGCGCGGAACTCCTGGGCCTGCCCATGCAGGCCCGGAATGGCACGCGATTTCATGTGTTTGGCGGCATCTTTCCGTTCCACGACCTTTCCGCGATGCGCTATGACAGCATCATCCACCTGGAGCTTTCCGCGCTCCGCACCATCCGGACCGAGCCCCTGCCCGGCGACGCCCTGCTGGCCAACGCCGCGCTCCAGGCGGGCGGCCTGCGGCTGCTCAAGGGCGGCTTGGCCTAGCCAGATTTTGTACTTTCCTTAACTTTACCTTTACAGGCCGGGATTAGGGTTACCGGAACTGGTATGAGCGTGGCCGGATGGGCGCCCGGCCCGCCTCCGGAACGCAAGGTGGCTTTGAGGGCTTGACGTGAACGCAACCGCCGAGAAACAGGATGTGGCCGCAAACCCGGCAAGTGCCAGGGTTTTGTTTGGCCGCTACATGCTTCCCGACATGTCCGAACACCCCTGCCAGGTCACCAATCTGAGCACCACTGGCGCCACTTTTCTGGCCGCTGAGGTCCCCCCCATGGGGTTGTCGATCGTGGCCTATCTGGAGGAACTGGGCCGCATCGAGGCAGTCACCGACAAGGCCGTTCCCGGCGGCTTTCGCATCACCTTTGCCCTCAAGGGCAGCCGGCTTGAAAAGCTCGAAGCGCGCATCAAGTGGCTGGATGAACGCGGCGGCGGCAGCGAAGAAAGCCGCCGCAACGCCCGCTTTGAACCGCGCGAAAGCCAGTCCCAGCTCACCCTGCCCGATGGCCGGGTGTACAATTGCGAAGTCGTCGATATCTCCGTCTCGGGAGCTGGTGTCACCGTCGATGTGCTGCCCAGCCTCGGCACCTATGTGATGCTGGGAAAGATGCGCGGCCGCGTCGTGCGCTACC
>CAZRZB010000119.1:0-8073 GCA_964604435.1 uncultured Aestuariivirga sp.
CGCGCTTCCTGGGTATCGGGAGTTGGTCCGCTCACTGTATCTATCCTTGTTGCCTTTTGCTCAGGGATGTAGGCGGTGGAGGGAGTTCCGGCAAGTCAAACCTTGGAAGGCCATTCATCAGAATTCGTGATGATTTCCCCAGTCCCCTGCCAGGGCCTGCACCAGGGTCAAGGCGGCAATGGCGGCCGTATCGGCCCGCATGATGCGCGGGCCCAGGGATATGGGAATGACAAAATCACGGGTTTTGAGCAGTTTCTTTTCCTCATCGGTAAAGCCACCTTCTGGCCCGACCAGGACCGCTGAAGGCATTTGCAAGGCTTTGAGGCTCTCAAGTGGGTTGGCGTCAAGCATGGTCTCATCGCAGTAAACCAGCGATCTGCCAGGTTTCCACGATGCCAGGACGTTCGCCAGCTTCTCCGGTTCCAGCACCTCGGGAACGTGCACCAGGTTGCATTGTTCGGCCGCTTCGACAACATTCGCCCGCATGCGATCAAGGTTGACCCGTTCGGCCATGGTGCGGCCGGTCATCACGGGACGCAAACGGCGGGCCCCCAGTTCGGTTGCCTTCTGCACCATGTAGTCCAGGCGGGCATGTTTGAGGGGGGCGAAGAGGTAATCGATATCCGGCGGCAGTTTTGCTTCGGCGAGGCGCCGCTCACAGCGCAGGGACACGGACTTCCTGGACACGGTTGCCAGATAGGCAAGCCATTCCCCATCCCTGCCGTTAAAGGGCCGCACCGCATCGCCCGCGGACAGCCGCAAAACGCCGGTCAGATAATGGGCCTGTTCGCGGTCGAGCATGATTTCCCCGCCTGCCGACAGGGCTTCTTCAATGTGAAGGCGGGGTGTGGTTTTCATAACCGCCCTGATGTAACACGAGGCCCATGACCGAGACCAGCCATCACATTGCCGATGCGGGGAGAGATAATTGGGTGGAACGCCTGCTGCCTGCAAGCGTCAAGCCCTATGCCCAGCTCATGCGGCTGGACCGCCCCATTGGCTGGTGGCTGCTGCTGCTTCCCTGCTGGTGGGGCCTGTTTCTGGCGCAGATTTCGATAGGCGGCGGCTTGCCAAACCTGTGGTTCGCCATCCTGTTCCTGCTTGGCGCTATCGTGATGCGGGGGGCAGGCTGCACGCTCAATGATATTGCCGACCGGAAATTTGACGCCCTGGTCGCGCGCACGCGCTCGCGGCCCATCGCGTCGGGCCGCATCGGTGTCATCCAAGCCCTGCTGTTTCTTGCCGCCCTTAGCCTGGTGGGATTCATCATCCTGCTGCAGTTCAATTCCTTCACTGTCGTATTGGGGGCTGCTTCATTGGGTATTGTGGCGATCTATCCCTTCATGAAGCGCATCACCAACTGGCCGCAACTGGTCCTGGGACTCGCCTTTAATTGGGGGGCCCTTGTGGGCTGGAGTGCTACTCAGGGTTCACTGGCTTGGCCCGCCGTCATGATTTACGCGGGCGGCATTTTCTGGACGCTGGCCTATGACACGATCTATGCCCATCAGGACAGGGAGGACGATGTGCTCATCGGGGTGAAATCGACGGCCCGATATTTTGGCGAAAGCACCAAGGGCTGGCTCATCGGCTTTTTTATCCTCGCCCTGCTTTCAATAGATGCCGCACTCTGGCTTGCGGGGGCGTCTTACATTGCCCATATGGGAGTGGGTTTTGCCGCACTTCACGCCGGGTGGCAGATCAAACGACTGGAAACAAACAATTCCGCTCTTTGCCTTCGCCTGTTCAAATCCAACCGTGACTTTGGACTTATCATTGCTGGATTTCTCTTTCTGGACTGCTTTATCCCATGACCGATGACCTCCTGAGCCTTGCCGAAGATCTCCTTGCCCGCGCCAAAAAACAGGGAGCCGATTCAGCTGACGCCCTTGCCATTGATGCGCAAGGCACCGACATCGAGATGCGCGAAGGCGAGATTGAAAAGCTTGAACGGACCGAATCCCGGGGTGTGGGCTTGCGGGTTTTTATCGGCCAGTCTTCCGCGATGATTTCCGGCAGCGTCTTTACCGCCGATTCGCTTGACCGCCTGGCCGAGACTGCCGTGGCAATGGCGCGGGCCACGCCGACAGATTCTTATGCTGGAATCGCCGCCCCTGAACTCCTCGCAAAGGATCTTCCAGAGCTTGACTTGGTTTCATCCTATCTGCCGGATTCCGGGAAACTGAAGGCGCTCTCGCTCGAGGTAGAGCGTGCTGCCCTGGCAGTGCAGGGCGTCAGCAAGTCGGGAGGGGCGGGCGCCTCCGCCTCGCAACGCGAAATCGCCCTGGTGACGAGCGCGGGGTTTGCCCAATCCTACCAGCGCACGGGCATTTCATTCAGTGTTTCCGCCATCGCTGGCGAAGGCACCGGGATGGAGCGCGACTATGACTACACCGCGGCTTGCCATTTCGAGGATTTGAAAACGCCAGAGGAAATTGGAAAAAATGCCGGCGAACGGGCGGTGAAGCGGCTCAACCCGCGAAAAATCGCCTCGCAAGCGGTCCCGGTGATCTATGACCGGCGGGTTTCGTCAAGCCTGCTCGGCCACCTCTCCTCTGCCATCAATGGTGCCGCGATCGCCCGCGGCACAAGCTTTCTGAAAGACAAGATGGACCAGCAGATTTTTGCAAAGGGCATCGCCATCATTGACGATCCCTTGCGCCTGCGGGGAATGGCATCGCGTCCTTTCGACGGAGAAGGCCTCGCAAGCCACAAACGCGCGCTGATTGCCGATGGCATCCTCACGGGATGGGTGCTTGACCTGCGTTCGGCGCGTCAGCTCGGACTTCCACCGACCGGCAACGGCTCGCGCGGCCTCGGCAACCCGCCAGGTCCTTCGACCTCCAATCTCCATCTGGAGCCGGGATTGCTGAGTCCCGGGCAAATGATCGCAACGATCCAACAGGGGCTCTACATCACCGAACTTATTGGCAACAGCGTCAACCTGGTGACCGGCGACTACAGCAGGGGGGCATCGGGCTTCTGGATTGAACATGGGCAGCTGGCATATCCAGTCAGCGAAATCACCATTGCCGGAAACCTGCGCGACATGTTCCTATCGCTTGACCCTGCCAATGACCTGGTTTTCAAATCGTCAACCAACGCACCGGCTTGCCGGGTCGAAGGATTGACGATTGCGGGCACCTGAGCTAGGAGCCACGCCATGACGACGGGCGCCAGTAAATCAGATCGGCCAAAGCAGCTTGTCCATCTCGTCTTTGGCGGCGAACTGGATGATATCAGGCACGTTTATTTCAAGGATCTTTCCAAGCTTGACGTGGTCGGTTTCTATCCAAACTACGCCGAAGCCCACAAGGCCTGGCTTGGCAAGGCGCGCGAAACCATTGACAACGCCCAGATGCGCTACTTCATTGTGCACCTGCACCGCCTGCTTGATCCCGCGTCGGCGGTGGCCAAGCGCAAGAAGGCCTAAATTGCTCCGTCCTCCTGGGCACGGCCAAGGGGGAAGGCGGCGCACGGATTATCTCGCGCCAGACGCTGCAGCCGGGCCTTCGCCTCGATGCAATCGTGGTTCATCCGGTCAATCAGGTCCTCGACGGAATCGAATTTCTGATCCGGCCGGATGAGGTCGATGAACTCTACCAGGAGTGTCCGCCCATAGAGGTCTTCATTCATGTCAAACAGGTGGACTTCAAGAAATGGCCGCCTGGGCTCAAAGGTGGGACGATCGCCAAAATATCCGGCGCCACCCCAGACTGTGGATCCTCTTTTCCCGCCATCGCGCACCCGGACCGTGAATATGCCGCGAATGGGTTCGGCGCCCTCCTCCAGGATTATGTTCGCGGTGGGAAAGCCGAGGGCACGGCCGCGTTGATCACCCGGCACGACTTCCCCCATCACCGTCCAGTAGTAGCCAAGCTCACGGGCAGCTGCCGCCATGTGGCCGCGGCGCAGGGCCGAACGAATTGAACTCGACGAAAATGGCGAGTTGCTGTCACCCTCATCGGCCACCTGATCGACAATGGTAACGTCAAAGCCGAGTTTCTGTCCAATATCCCTGAGAACAGAAGGATTGCCCTTGCGGCCCCGCCCAAAATGGAAATCATAGCCGGTCACCACATGGGCAACCTTCATTCTTTCGACCAGGTGGTGGTGGACGAAGTCCTCTGGCTCGAGCGCCGAGAATGCCCTGTCAAAGGTCAGGACCAGGACAAAAGAGGCGCCAAGCGCTGCGGCCAAGCGGGCTTTCAGGGGAAGCGGCGTGAGCCGGAATACCGGCTCATCAGGTTTGAAAAAACTTCTGGGATGGGGCTCAAAGGTGACAATCCCCCACGGCCTACCCTGCCGTTGGGCGTGTTCCCTTGCCAAGAGGAGCAGTTCCTGATGGCCCCGATGCAGGCCATCGAAGTTGCCAATGGCCACTACTGCTCCGAGAAATCCTGGCGAAATGGCCTCATTGGCCCCAATCAGACGCATTCAAGCTCACTTCAACCACGCGACGGCACAAATACCGTCGCTTCACCCTCAACGACAACCTTGCCGTTGACCTTGCAAAAGCAGGCAAATTGCGCCCGGCGCTTAGCCATATCAAGACTTACCACGCGGGCCAAGGCCGTAACCCTGTCGCCGATACGCACGGGTCCTAAAAAACGCAGGGTTTGCGACAGGTATATGCAGCCGTGGCCAGGAAGCCTCGTGCCGAGAACAGTCGAAATGAAACTGGCGGTCAGCATGCCATGGGCAATACGGGACTTGAAGAATGTGCCGGAGGCATAGTTCTCATCCATATGGACCGGATTAAAGTCGCCAGACACGTCAGCAAAGCTGTTGATATCGCCTTCTGACACGGTCTTCTCGTGGCAGGCTTCCATGCCCAATTCCAGGTCTTCAAAGAAATAGGATGACATCCGGCCAACCCCTGTTCCTATATTGCGATGCACCATCCTAGAATATGCGGCACTGCAATACAAATCCTATTGCCAAGCTAAGCGATGGAGGATCTTGACAATTTTAGCATGGGGAAGCTTGGCCTGGACGCGGGCAAGGGTAGCATCCAGGCCGTCAGAGGGGTCAGTTACACCATCGGCTATCAGGACGGCAGCCAAGCCGTAGTCGGCAGCCCCCTTGATGTCAGTCTCTGGACCATCGCCGATTGCCAGGACCTTCATCTTGTCGATCCGGTGTCCAGCTATGGTCCCGGCGATTTGCAGGGCCAGATCATAGATTGGTTCATAGGGCTTGCCTGCCATCAATACCTGGCCGCCCATTGAGGAGTACCTTTCGGCCAGGGCCCCGGCGCAATACAACAGCCTGCTCCCCTTCCGCACCAGCTTATCGGGGTTGGCGCAGATCATCGGGAGGTTCAGCTCCTTCATGCGCGAAAGCAGGTCGTTGTAGTCGTCCGGCGTCTCCACATTGTCGTCGGCAAGGCCGGTGCACAGCACAGCATGCGCCTCCTTCAATGGAACCCGTTTCACTGCCTGCCCTTCAAAAATGGAAAGGTCGCGCGGCGGGCCAACATGATAGACCCTGCCCCTTGCATGATCCTTGACCAGGGTCTGGGTCACATCGCCGGAAGTCACGACACGGTCATAGACTTCCGCGGGCACGCCGATTTCCGCGAGCTGCTTGATGACGCCGCGCGAGGTGCGCGGGGCGTTGGTGACCAGAATGACAATGCCGCCCTGCTCGCGGTGCCGGGAAAGGGCATGGGCTGCCGCCTCATAGCCGGTGAGGCCGTTATGGACCACGCCCCAGATATCGCAGAGCCAAACCGGATAGGCAGCGGAAAGGCTGTGCATCGGGCTTATGCGGCGGCGCTGAGATCATTGGCGGCGCTCAGGCCGGCATTGATTTTCACCCGGCGCGGCGGCGCAAAGAAGTTGCCGGCGACAAGGCGGGCGATCTGCGAGGCCGAGGCAGCCTGGGCAGAATTTTCTACGCTGGTGAGAAGAATTTGAAACTGCATGCCGCGGGCCACCTGGACGAAATCAAGCCAGTCCTGGGTAATCCCAAGCCCGGGCTCAATGGAGCGCGCTTCAATGCCGATGAACTTGACGCCGAGTTGGCGCAGGGACGGCAAATCGAGACCGGCGGTGGAAGCCTCGGTCAGGGCGAGGGTTGCCCCCATCCTGGCAATTGCGGCCAGGCCGGAAATGCCGGCCTCGTTCAAGCCGGCAAGGGCATCATGGGTGAGTTCAAAAACCACGCCTTGGGCCACGTTGTCGGCTTCGGAAAGCATTCTTGTGACAAGGGCGATGGTATTCTCGCTCATCAGCGTTGCAGCTCCCATCGGGATGAACATGCGCATCGCCGGATGTTTGGCGCGCAACCGCCGCAACAGCGGGATAGCCTGATTGATCACATGGACGTCAAGGGTCGGGCGAAGTTCGCCGCGATCGGCATTCAGCGTCAGTTTCGAATAGTCGATCTCAATGCCATTTGCGGCGGTAATGCTGAAGCGGACGCGGTAGTGGGCGGTCTTGTTGGTGGTGAGGTCGATGACCGGTTCAAGCAGAAAATTGAAGTGCTCACGGGGCGGGGCGGCCTGCAGCATTGCCGGAAGTTCCACGGCGTTCTGCAGCCGGACGGCGTTGGCCGAGTCTGCCGCATAGCGTTGGGCCAGTTCCTGAAACTGGGCCCGCATGGCCGCTATCTCGTCCCGGATTTCCTTTTCGGAAAACCCCATGCGCCGCTTCAGTTCGGCAATCTCATTCTCAAAGAGCGTGGCGGTGATGAAAGCCTTGTTGTATTTTTCTTCCGCGGCACGGCGCTCGCGCACGACGTTGCGAATTGCATCCTGCAGGGACAGGCCCCGGGCCCAGCCCATTCCGATGATGAACAATTGCCCGAATGCCAGCAAAAATATCGCCGCCACAACGGCCTGCGCCTGCTGGGTTCTAGCCACCAGGACAAAGACTCCGCATGCGATAGCAAAGCAGGAGAATACTGCAAGAACCAGAACGCTTGGCCAACCACGCACTTGCTTATAACCGCGAATTATCCCCGTTACCCGCAATTCAATAGGGCCAAAAACGAAATGAGTCTATGGCCCTACGATTCTGCAAATGGCAACGTGGTTAATCAGGCAACCGATTTCAGGACCTTCGGCATCTTGTCGCTGAAGATTTCATCAATTTGGTTTTCGGTGATCATCAGCGGCGGCGAGAGGGCGACGGTATCGGCGGTGATGCGGATCAGGAAGCCAAAATCGTGGAAAGCGTTTTCCATGGCCTTGTAGGCGCGAAGCCCGGGTGAGCCTTCAACCGCCTTCAGGTCAAAGGCGGCCACAAGGCCCAGGGTCCGGATATCCTCGATCAGCGGATTGCCCTTGAGCGACATGGCCGCATCGGCCCAAACGCCTTCGAGCTTCCTGGCATTCTCGAAGAGCTTCTCATCGCGGTAGAGATCCATGGTGGCAACGCCTGCCGCTGCCGCCATCGGGTGGCCCGAATAGGTATAGCCATGGAACAGCTCAATGGCGTGATCCGGTCCGTTCATAAAGGCATCATAGATGCCCTGGCGCACCATCACGCCGCCCATGGGCACGGTGCCGGACGTTACGCCCTTGGCGAAGGTGATCATGTCGGGAAGCACGCCAAAACGCTCGGCCGCAAAGGCATAACCCAACCGGCCAAAACCGGTGATGACCTCGTCAAATATCAGCAAGATTCCATGCTTGTCGCAAATTTCCCGCAGGCGCTTGAGATAGCCCTTGGGCGGCGGCAGAACGCCCGTCGATCCAGCCATTGGTTCAACAATAACCGCTGCAATGGTCGAGGCATCATGGAGGCCTACGAGGCGCTCAAGCTCATCGGCATAGTGCATGCCATAGTCGGGCTCGCCCTTGGTGTAGGCCTGTTCCTTGCGGTTGTAGGTGTGGGGAATGTGGTCAACGCCGGCCAGCATGGTGCCGAACATCTTGCGGTTGCCCACCATGCCGCCCACGGAAATGCCGCCGAAGTTCACGCCGTGATAGCCGCGCTCGCGGCCAATCAGGCGGGTGCGGCTGGCCTGGCCCTTGACGCGCTGATAGGCCAGCGCGATTTTCAAGGCAGTGTCGGCGGCTTCCGAACCGGAGTTGCAGAAGAAGGCATAGTTCAAATCGCCGGG
>CAZRZB010000120.1:0-8054 GCA_964604435.1 uncultured Aestuariivirga sp.
GCATGCCGATGGTCCGCTCGGCGAAGAACTGCACGACGATCTTTTCGCTTTCCTCCGCGCTCAGCAATGAGCGGCATTGGCGCTTGCGGATATTGCCGCTGAACAGCATGCGCGAGGGGTCGAGTTCCAGCTCCATGCCGCCCAGATAATCCTCGAAATCCCTGGTGAAATGCACCACCACCTCGTCGACGTCGCAAATGACGAGGGGGCGGTGGGCCCGCAAGTCCAGCGCGGCAATCTGGTTTATCGTGGTTTCACTGATCATTAAGGGCTCCGGGCAGGCGTTGGCGCGCGCGCATGATGGTTTCGGGGGCGAGTTCACTTGCTCCGGCAAAGGCCAGAAGTAAAGCTTCATTGTGCAGGATGTAGTCAAGAACCCCGGCGAGGAATGTGGCGTCGGTGGCGCCTGATTTCAAGTCCGCAAGCAGCATTCCGCTGGCACTCAAGAAGGCGTGCAGCTTGTCCTCGTCGGCCGCCAAATAGGCCAATGCTTTCAAAGCCATGGTCTGTGCCAGTTCGGCATTGCCGGAAAATTGGGGGGTCATGTTTGCACGCAGTTAACCAATTGGGGCATCGCCCGGTTAGTATTCATCACAATTAAGTCATTGGTGACGGAATCGCCTCAGAATGACCATCAATAGGGTAATGGTAGCGGCGGGGCACTTGTCAAACAAGAAATGCCCCTGCATTAGTGAGAATGGCGTCGATTATGGTATTTCCCGCAACACAAATGGCGGACGCGATGAAGACACCTGGGGCCGTGCCTGCAAAACCCAAGACCGTGCTTGTCGTCGAAGACAATGAATTGAACATGAAGCTGTTCAATGACCTGTTGGAGGCCCATGGCTACAAGGTCATCCAGACCCGCGACGGGCTGTCGGCTCTCGACCTGGCGCGCCAGCACATGCCGGATCTCATTCTCATGGACATCCAGCTGCCGGAAGTTTCCGGCATTGAAGTTACCAAGTGGCTGAAGGAAGACGATGAGCTGCGCGCCATCCCGGTGATCGCGGTGACGGCTTTTGCCATGAAGGGAGATGAACAGAAAATCAGGGAGGGCGGCTGCGAGGCCTACGTCTCCAAGCCGATCTCGGTGATCAGCTTTCTGAAGACCATCGACAGTTTCCTGGGCAAAGCAAAATGACAGCCCGCATTCTGATCGTTGACGACATCCTGGCAAACGTGCGCTTGCTCGAAGCCAAGCTTTCGGCCGAATACTTCGAAGTGGTGACCGCGTTGAACGGCCTGGATGCACTGGAGACCGTGCAACGCGCCAAGCCCGACATCGTGCTACTCGACGTGATGATGCCGGGCATTGACGGCATTGAAGTGTGCAAGCGCCTCAAGGCCGACCCCGCCACGCAGCATATTCCGGTCATCATGTTGACGGCCCTTGACCAGATGGACGACCGGGTGCGCGGCCTGGAAGCCGGCGCCGACGATTTCCTCACCAAGCCGGTCAATGACGTTGCCCTGTTCTGCCGCATCAAGAGTTTGGTGCGCCTCAAGATGCTTTCGGACGAGCTGCGGGCCCGCGCCGATTCCAGCCAGAGCATGGGGCTGGTCACCAAGAACGCCGTTCCCGTCGATACCCGGCCTGGAAACATCCTGGTGGTCGACAGCCGGTTCAGCTTCATCGACCGGGTGCGGGTGGCGCTCATTGGCAAGCACAAGGTTTCCGCGGTGCTTGATCCGCGGGAAGCCATCCTGACGATCAGCGAGAGCGCGACGCCCTTTGAGCTGGTGATCGTCAATGTGGATGCCGAGCAGTTCGATGGCCTGCGCCTGTGCTCGCAGCTGAAATCGCTTGAACAGACCCGGCAGATCCCCATCCTCATCGTGGTGGCGCCCGATGACGAGCAGCGGCTCATGCGCGCCCTCGACATGGGCGTGAACGATTATCTCATCCGCCCGATCGACCGGCAGGAGCTGCTGGCCAGGGTCAATACCCAGGTGCGGCGCAGCCGCTATGCCGCGCAGCTGCGGGCCAGCGTGCAGAACTCCATCGAGATGGCGGTGACCGACGCGCTCACCGGACTCTATAACCGGCGTTACATGGAAACCCATCTCAGCCATCTGGTCGAACATTCCGGCAATCGCGGCAAGCCGCTCTCGGCGCTGGCCATCGACGTGGATTTCTTCAAGCCGGTGAATGATACCTACGGCCACGATGTCGGCGACAAGGTGCTGGCGGAAATCGCCGCGCGCATCCGCGAGAATATCCGGAACATCGACATGGCCTGCCGGGTGGGCGGCGAGGAATTCATCGTCATCCTGCCGGCAACGGAACTGCATCTTGCCCAGAAGATCGCCGAACGGATCCGGAAGTCCATTGCCGGAAAGCCGTTCAATGCGGGGGCCGTGTCAGGCCCCCTGAATATAACGGTCTCGGTTGGCCTGGCGACGCTTGCGGGGGCCACCGACAAGGCCGAAGATTTTCTCCGGCGCGCCGACCAGGCGCTCTACCGGGCCAAGCGCGAAGGCCGCAACCGGGTCACCCACATCGCGGCCTAGGCCCGGGCGGGTTTGCTTGTCCGGCTTCCGCGCTGCAGAACAACCTGGGCGGTGATCAGCAGAACCAGCGAAGTGAGCAGCACGACGGTGCCCACGGCATTGATCTCCGGCGTCACGCCGCGGCGGATCGAGGAAAACACATAAATCGGCAGCGTCACGTCCGGCCCCGCCACGAAATAGGCGATGATGAAATCTTCGAACGAGAAGGTGAAGGCGAGCAGGAAGCCGGCGAGGATCGATGGCGCCAGGAGCGGCAGCACCACCTGCCGGAAGGTGCCGAGCGGCGTGGCGTAAAGATCCTCCGAGGCCTCGACCAGGCTGCGGTCCATGCCCTGCAGCCGGGCCCGCACCAGCAGCGCCACCACCGCGATATTGAACAGCACATGGGCCAGCACCACCATCCAGGCGCCCATCTCGATCCGCACATTCCATGCGGCCGCGAGGAAAGGGTTCACCCAGTCGAAGAAGGAGACGAAGGCAATCAGCGTCGAGATGCCGATGACGATGCCCGGCACCATGATCGCCACATAGATCAGCGCGTCGAAAGTGGCGCGGAGCCAGCCCGAGGTGCGCTCCAGGCCCAAAGCCGTGAGCGTGCCGATGATCGACGACAGCACGGCGGTGGTGAGGGCGATCATCAGGCTGGTGCTGAGCGCCTCGGTGATCAGCGGATTAGAGAAGGCCTTGCCATACCATTGCAGCGAAAAGCCCTGCCAGACCATGGCCTGCCTGCCCGCATTGAACGAGCCGGCGATGATCAGCGCGATCGGCGCGTAGAGGAAGACATAGATGAGCGTCGCATAAATCCGCATCGTTACACCAAGGCCGCGCGCCGCTGGTCGGTGTTGCGGAGCACGAAGCGCATATAGAAGAAGATGGTGACAAACATGATGGCGACCAGGGCCACCGACACGGCCGCGCCAAAGGGCCAGTTGCGCGATTGCAGGAACAGGTCGACCAGGGCGTTGCCGATGAAAAACACCATGCCGCCACCCAGATACTGCGGCAGAATGTAATCGCCCATCAGCAGGATGAAGACCAGCATGGAGCCGGTGGCCACGCCGGGCAGCGCCAGCGGCAGGGTGATTTGGAAGAAGGTGCGGACCGGCGTGGCGCCGAGATCGGCGGAAGCCTCCAGCAGGCGCTTGTCGAGTTTTTCCAGCGATACATAGATTGGCGGCACCATCAGTGGCAGGAAACCATAGACCGCGCCGATCAACACGGCGGTCGGCGTGTTGATGAGTCTGACGCCGGAAATGCCGATCATCTCCAGCCAGGCGGGCAGGCCCTTGCCGCCCAGAATCATGATCCAGGAATAGTAACGCAGCAACTGGCTGGTCCAGAACGGCGCCATGACCAGTACCAGCAGCGCCACGCGCCAGCGGGGATCAACTTTCACCGCCAGGAAATAGGCCATCGGAAAGGCGATGATCGCGGTGAGGAAGGTGCCGAGCGGCGCCAGCGTCAGCGTGTTGAAGAAGGCTTTGCCACGCGCCGGCAGGTTGACGTAGTTCTCGAAGGTGAAGGCCGCCTCATAGCCTCCTGCCGGAGCCCGCACGCCAAATGAAAACACCAGCACCAAGGCCAGTGGAACGACCAGCAGAAACAGGAAAAACAGCCCCGCCGGCGCCAAAAGCAGCGCGGTCACGGTGCGGGAACGGTGCGTAGAGTCTGTCGCCAATTCTGAATCCTTTTGCCCCTCGCCACCGCGCACGCGGGGGACGGAGTTGGATGAGGGGGCGGGTCCGCGGACGCAAGGCCTGACGCGGCCTTCTGCGGAACCACCCCCTCACCTTGCCCTCTCCCCCACTTTCGTGGGGGAGAGGGGAGTATGTTAAGCTGACTTGAAGCGGGCCATGATCTCGGCGCGCAACGGGTTGGTGAGCGTGGCGGCCGCACCGAACTCGAGCGGGGCCAGGGCCTCCGCCGCCGGATAGAGCACCGGATTCTCGGTCACTTCCTTCGGCATCAGGGCGATGGCGCGGCTGTCGATCAGCGGATAGCCGTGCGCGTGCCCTTCCTTGGCATTGTTCGCCGGCACCAGCAGATAATCGATCAGCGCATAGGCCGCATCGAGGTTCGGCGCGCCCTTCGGGATGGCATAGAAGTCGCTCCAGATCTCGCCGCCTTCCTTGCCCAGCACATAGGTCATCTCCGGCTGGTCGCGTTGCATCTGCACCGCGTCGCCGGTCCAGCACACGCTCATCCAGGCATCGCCCGAAATCAACGACGGCTTGTAATCCGAGTTGATGCCGAAGAGATGCGGCTTGCAGGCGATGAGCAGCTTCTCGGCATCGGCCAGTTCCTTTGGGTCGTTCGAGTTGAAGGAATAGCCGAAATACTTGAGCGCGTTGCCGATGGTGGTGAGTTGGTAGTCATGCACCATGACGCGGCCGGTGCATTCCTTCTGGGTGAGATCCCAGAATTCCTTCCAGGTCGTCGGCTTCTGCGGCATGGCTTTGGCGTTGTAGACGAAGCCCGTGGTGCCCCAGTCCTTCGGAACGGCATAAGTGTTGCCGTCGATGATGCCCTCGGCGGTGAAGCGCTGCTCCTGGGTGGTGACGTCGTAGTTTGGCAGACGCGCCAGGTCGAGAGGCTCGATCAGGCCCAGGTCCTTGTAGGTGGAGATTGTGTAGTTGGTGGGCACGAACACGTCCCAGCCGGTGGAGCCCGCCTGCAGTTTGGCCAGCATTTCCTCGTTCGAGCCGAACACCGCGACATTGATCTTCACACCGGTTTCCTTGGTGAAGTTATCGAGGTTCTCCTGGGCGAAGTAGCTTGGCCAGGTGGTGAAGTTCACGGTTCCCGAGAGGGCCGCATAGGCCTTGCGCGGACGCAGGCCCGGCATGGCGCCGCCCAGCACAGCGGTCGCGAGGCCAAGTCCGGTGACGCCAAGGAAATGGCGGCGCGAGACGGAGCCCTTCTGGTAGCGCCGCAATTCATCGACGAACTGCTGCGCTGTTATGATGCCGGTGTCTTTGGTCATTATGGTTCTCCCTGTTGATCTTTCCACTTACGTTGCGGCGAGCACGAGGGCCGCCTCTGGCCGCCAGCCAGCCGCGGCCGTGTCGCCGATTTCAAAAATGCCGCTGGTGCGCTCGGAATTGCGCGGCGAGAGCACCATGAATTCGCCGAGCGTCTCGCTTGCCACCCGGTACTCGGTGTTCTCGCCTAGAAAAATGCGGTTGAGAACCTTGACCGGGGTGCGTGTGCTGAGGCCTTCGGGCAGGATCTTGAGGTTCGCGGCAATCTCGACCAGTTCGGGCCGCACGCTGATCACGGTATCCTTCGAGGGACCGGCAAAGAAATTCGACTTGCCGACAAAATCGGCAACATAGCGGTTGGCCGGCTTGTCGTAGAGTTCGCGGGGGGATCCGGACTGGACGATGCGCCCCTCGCGCATGACGCAGACACGGTCCGACATCGACAGGGCCTCCTCCTGGTCATGGGTTACCAGAAGAAAGGTGATGCCGACATCGCGTTGCAGATTCTGAAGTTCAATCTGCATCTCGTGGCGCAGCTTGCGGTCTAGGGCGGCGAGGGGTTCGTCAAGCAGGAGCACGGCCGGGCGGTTGATGAGAGCCCGGGCCAGGGCCACGCGTTGCTGCTGGCCGCCCGAGAGCTCGTAGCTGCGGCGGTTCTCGTAGCCTTCGAGACGCACCATGGCGAGAGCTTCGGTCACTTCCCTGGCAATTTCGCTGCGCGAGGGTTTTGGGCTGCGCTGGCGCAGGCCATAGGAGACATTGTCGCCCACCGAGAGATGGGGAAACAGGGCATAGTGCTGGAACACCATGTTCACCGGGCGCCTGTAGGCGGGAACTCCGGTCATGTTCTCGCCGCGAATGAAGACGTCGCCCTCGCTTGGCTGCTCGAAGCCCGCCATCATGCGCAGGCTGGTGGTCTTGCCGCAGCCGGAGGGACCCAGAATCGAAAGAAACTCGCCGGCCTTCACGGCCAGGTTGTTGTCAACGACCGCAGCCACCTCACCAAAGCGTTTGGTGACATGCATGAACTCGATTACCGGGCGTTCCAATTAGTGTTCCGTCGACAAGATAAGTTGCGGTTAACAGGGTGAAATTTTTGTTCCTGACAATAATGCGGCGATGGCGGCTGATTGGCAAGAACAAACTTCGGATTTGCTTGGCAGTAGACGTCACGGGGCGGCAGGCCGCTGTCCGAACGGCCTTTTATGTGACAATTGGCCGTCCCTCAGGCCTTGCGGCGGCGGGATTTGGCAAAGGTGTCGAAGGCCACGGCGAGCACGATGATGACGCCGATGATGATCTGCTGGATGTAGGAGGAAACATTCATCAGGACCAGGCCGTTGAGCAAGACACCGATGAGCAGGGCGCCGATGACCGTGCCGAAGATCGAGCCGGAGCCGCCGAAGAGGCTGGTGCCGCCGATCACCACCGAGGCGATGACGGTCAGTTCATAGCCGGTGCCGGCCACGGCTTCGGCCGAATTCAGCCTGGCGGCCAGAACGAAGGAGCCGAGGCCTGCGAAGAAGCCCATGATGACATAGACGCTGCAGATGATCCGGTTGACGTTGAGGCCGGCAAGGCGGGCGGCTTCGGGATTGCCGCCCACGGCGTAAACCCTGCGGCCATAGCGCGTGTAGTGGAGGACGATATGGGCCAGCAGCGCGGATACGAGAAAGATGATGACGGGCACCGGCACGGTGAGGATCCGGCCCTGGCCCCACCAGGTGAATTCGGGCTGAAAGCCGGAGATGGGTCCGCCCGCGGCAAAGAGCAGGGCCGCCCCGCGGAAGACCGACATGCCGCCGAGCGTCACCACAAAGGCTGGCACCTTGAGTCTGGTGATCGCCAGGCCTTGCAGATAGCCGCAGGCAAGGCCGATCAGGATGGCCGACAGGGCCGCGAGCGGCCAGCCATAGCCGATTGCCGCATCGCCGACGGTGAAGCGGTCCTGCATGCCGCCTTTGGCGACCGCGGCGGCCACCAGTCCGGCAAAGGCCAGGAGCGAGCCGACCGACAGGTCGATGCCGGCGGTGAGGATCACGAAGGTCATGCCGATGGCCAGGAGTCCGGTGATGGAAACCTGGCGCATGACGTTGAAAAGGTTGACCGAGGACAGGAAGCGGGGCTCCATGATGGCGAATATCGCCATGAGCAGAAGCAGGAAGATCAGCGGCGCAAAGCGCGCGAGGAAGGAAAAGGCGTCAAAGGCCTTGTCGGTTTCTCTGGTTGTTGCCCCGGCCATTTTTCTCTCCACCACGGTCATGCTGCCTGCTCTATTTTCAAGGTCATCAGGGTCATCAGTTTTTCCTGGTCGGCGCCGGCGCGCAGGACCTCGCCGGTGACGCGGCCCTCGCGCATGGTGACGATGCGGTCGGCGAGCGCCAGGACCTCCGGCAGTTCGGAGGATATCACGATGACGGCGATGCCCGATGCCGCCATCTGGAACAGCAGGTTGTGCACCTCCACTTTGGCGCCCACATCAATGCCGCGGGTTGGCTCATCGACGATCAGCACCTTGGGGCGCAGCGCCAGCCAGCGGGCCAGCACCACCTTCTG
>CAZRZB010000121.1:0-8044 GCA_964604435.1 uncultured Aestuariivirga sp.
ATAGGTTCCCCCTGCGCCGCATTGCTGGTCAATGAGCCGGTCCGCTCCGGCCAGTCGATCATCTATCCCCATGGCGATGTCATTATCGTCGGCTCCGTGGCCTCCGGCGCCGAAATCGTCGCGGGCGGTTCCATCCATGTCTATGGCTGCCTGCGCGGCCGCGCCTTTGCCGGCACCAACGGCAATACCAATGCGCGCATCTTTTGCAGCAAGTTCGACGCCGAGATCATGGTGATCGACGGCCTCTACAAGACCGCGGATGATTTTGATCTTGCCCTGCGCGGCGCACCCGTGCAGGCGCGGCTGGACCGCAACGTCATGAATATCGAGCAAATGGTTTGAAAAATGTCAGGAGTAATGTGTATGGCTAAAGTCCTCGTCGTAACGTCCGGCAAGGGAGGTGTCGGCAAAACCACGTCCACTGCGGCCTTGGGTGCGGCGCTCGCACTCAACGGGCAGAAAGTGGTTGTCGTCGACTTCGACGTGGGGCTCCGCAATCTCGATCTTGTCATGGGCGCCGAGCGCCGGGTGGTTTTCGATCTCATCAACGTGGCCCAGGGCACTGCTAAGCTGAGCCAGGCCCTGATCCGCGACAAGCGCCTGGAGAACCTGGCGCTGCTGCCTGCCTCGCAAACCCGCGACAAGGATGCGCTCAGTGAAAAGGGCCTGGCCCGCGTCATCAAGGAACTGCGCGCCCAATTCGACTGGGTGATCTGCGACAGCCCGGCGGGCATCGAGCGCGGCGCCATGATGGCCATGCGCCATGCCGATGCGGCCATCATCATCACCAATCCCGAGGTTTCCTCGGTGCGCGACTCGGACCGCATCATCGGGCTTCTCGACGCCAGGACGGAAAGGGCCGAGCGGGGCGAACGGGTGGAAAAACATCTCCTCATCACCCGCTACGACCAGGTCCGTGCCGGACGCGGCGAAATGCTGAAGGCCGATGATGTGCTCGACATCCTCTCGGTGCCGCTGCTCGGCATCATTCCGGAGAGCGAGCAGGTCCTGCGCGCTTCGAACCTTGGCCAGCCGGTGACATTGGCCAATCCGCTCTCGGCGCCGGCGCGCGCCTATAACGACGCGGCCCGAAGGCTCCTTGGCGACAATCTCGCGATCAATGTTCCCCTTGAGCGCTTCAATCTGCTGGGCCGGATCTTCGGCGGGAGGGCGGCATGAGCTTTTTCGGCCGGCTCAGGCGCCGAGAAACACCGCCAGGAACCGCCCCGGTAGCCCGCGAGCGTTTGCAGGTGCTGCTCTCCCACGAGCGCGGCTCGCCGCGCAATGCTGGCAAGATGGGGGCGCTCAAGGAAGACATCATCACGGCCATCGCCCGGCACATGCTGGTGAAACCCGAAGCGGTGAACGTGAAGATCGAGCGCCGCGCCGAAATTTCAATCCTGCGGATTGCCGTCGATATCCCCTCGTGAAATGGAATTGCAGCTGCCTCAGGGACCGGTCTGGTCGAGGAGTGCAAGGTCGGCAGCTGAGAGGCTCAGGTTCGCCGCCCGGACGAGGGACTGCAGTTGCTCAACCAAAGTGACCGATGCGATCGGCGCGGTAACTCCCGGCTGGGCCATGACCCAGGCGAGGGCCACTTCAGCAGGCTTGGCATTGTTGCGCCGGGCAACCTGTTCGAGTGCATCAAGAATGCGCATGCCGCGCGGGTTCATGTAGTCACCGACATCTTCACCGCGTGGGCTCTGCGCGAGATCGGCTTTCTTGCGGTATTTTCCGGTGAGGAAACCTTCGGCCAAACCGAAATATGAGATGACGCCAATGCCTTCAGCCAGGCAAACCTCCCTCAGGGCCCCCTCAAAGCCGGCGCGATCATAGAGATTGTATTTCGGCTGGAGCACGTCATAGCGCGGCAGGTTCCTGTCATGGGCCACGGCCAGGGCTTCGCGCAACTGGGCGGCATCGAGATTGGATGCGCCAACCGCCCGGACTTTGCCCTTTTGCAGCAATCGCTGATAGGCGCCGAGAGTCTCTTCGTAGGGCGTTGCGGGATCAGGCCAATGGGAAAGGTATAAATCAATTTGCTCAACGCCAAGCCGCCGCAAGGACGCCTCGACGGCCTGCTCGACATACGGCGCGCCAAGACCTTTTCGGCCGCCCCCCATGTCCGATCCGATCTTGGTGATCACCACCATGCGCTGGCGGTTGCCCCGGGACTTCATCCACTTGCCGATGATGGTTTCGGACTCGCCGCCCTGGTTGCCCTCGGCCCAGGCGGAATAAACGTCGGCCGTATCGATGGCGTTGAAACCCGCTTCGGCAAAGCAGTCAAGAATGGCGAAGGATGTCGTTTCGTCAGCCGTCCAGCCAAAGACATTGCCGCCGAGGACGAGCGGTGCGATATCAATTCCGGTCCGGCCAAGGCGGCGCATTTTCATTGAGAAGTTCCAATCGACAGAGGCAAATCAGGACAGCAAAGTGGAACAGTTGTTTCGCGAGGGCAAGGCTGGAGGGGCAAATCGTCCGGCAGACCTGCAATGCTCAAGGCAAATGGCCTTTGCAAAGCCTGCTGAAATCATATAAGGACTTCTTTATATTCACTCCCCGAGGTTCCCATGGCCCGCCCCAGCTTTACCGAAGCGCTCAAATCCCGTCCCTGGCTCCTGGCCGATGGCGCCACCGGAACCAATTTCTTCCAGATGGGCCTGGTTTCCGGTGACGCGCCGGAGATGTGGAACTTCGAGCACCCGGAGCGGGTGCGCCAGCTGCACCGCGAATTCATTGCGGCGGGCGCCGACATCATTCTCACCAACACCTTCGGCGGCAACCGCCATCGCCTGAAGCTCCATAATGAGCAGGGCCGGGTGCGCGAAATCAACATGGCCGCCGCCGCCCTGGCCCGTGCCGAAGCCGATGCCGCGGGCCGCCCGGTCTATGTCGGCGGGTCCATGGGCCCCACCGGCGAGATCTTCATGCCCGTCGGCACCATGCCCCACGAGGAAGGTGTCTCAGCGTTTGAAGAGCAGGCCATGGCCCTGAAGGAAGGCGGCGTTGACGTGCTCTGGATCGAGACCATGTCATCCGAGGAGGAGCTTCGCGCCGCCGTCGAAGGGGCTTCCAAGGCGGGCCTGCCCATCGTCACGACCATGAGCTTCGACACCAACGGCCGCACCATGATGGGCATCACCCCCAAGGCCTTTGGCGCACTGGCCGCCTCCCTTGCAACCCAGCCCGTGGCGATCGGCGCCAATTGCGGCGTGGGCGCCTCCGAACTGGTGGCAACCGTGCTCGGCATCAGCGAAGCGCGGCCCGATGCCGCCATCGTGGCCAAGGGCAACTGCGGCATTCCGCAATACAAGGATGGCCACATTCATTACACCGGCACGCCGGAATTGATGGCCGACTATGCCCGCATCGCATTGGACTCGGGCGCCAAGATCATCGGCGGCTGCTGCGGCACGAGCCCCGCGCATCTCGCCGCCATGCGGAAATCCCTCGAGAGCTACAGCAAGGGCCAGCGCCCTTCGATTGAACTGGTGGAACAGCGCCTCGGCCCTGTTTCGGTTCTGGCCAAGGGCATCGACACGGCTGCCGAAGGTGCGGCCAAACGCGAGCGGCGCCGGGGCAACTGAACGGCGTTGCCCTTCCCGCCAGGGAGGGGCTTCAAGATTGTATTCAATTTTCAATGAGCGTTGGGGGAGCTTCGCCTCTCTTCTTCCCACTGTCATTCCGGCGAAAGCCGGAACCCAGGCTTTCAGGGATCACGTTGCTTCAAGTCTGGGTCCCGGCTTTCGCCGGGATGACAGAATTGGGTAGTGTTTCACATTTCAATGAGCGTTGGGCAAGGCTCCGCCCTTGGTGGAAACGGTTTGTTCGTATACGGATGATTTTGTTCCATCAGCTTGTGTCGGGCTTCAATGCTTCCCAGGCAAGCCAGTGGCATCGGCTGAGCACGTCATCGACTTCATGGGTTGGCCGCTTGCGGTGGCCCGGAGGACGGCCCGGCCGGAGCGGCGACTTGAATTTTGGATTTGGCATGTTCTCCCGCCTGGCCCGCCAGCGGGCAAGACGTCTTGCTTGCCGTGGCAGGTCATCGAGTGCCAGCTTGAGGGCTTGAAGCCTGCGGGCAAGGCGCGCGGCACTGACCAGGCCATCGGACGGAGCGGAATCGGCGGCGGGTGGAGGCGGTGCTGGCCACAGGGCATCCACCCGGGCATTGTCTCCGAAGAAAAGGATACGCGGGGGATGCTTTGCGTACTTTACGCGGCGCTGGCGCAGTTCCGGGAAGTCTTTCCGCGTATCGAAGAGCTGGAAGGAAAAGCGTGGCATTGCACTCTTTCCAATAACATGCCCCTTGGGCATGGGAGGGGAGGGAGCAGGCGTCACCACAAGGCCGCGCGCCGCAATGACGACAAGGCGCCGCACGGCGGATTCAGCGGGCCGCAGCACCCGCAACACGGCGCGGTGGAGGGAATGCGGAAGCCGCGCCACCAGAGCTTCTCCGGCAACAACCCCCAGTATGGCGAACAACCCTTCAACGATGCCCCTGAGCGCTTCGCTGTTGCGTTTGATGGCCAAGTCCCAGTCCATTGCCCAGTCCATGGAGGTTCTCTATCCGGCATTGAAAACAGAACAGGAATTAATCTGCATAATAGGAATATAGATGTCAAGAACTAAAAAGCAGCTGACTCCACCTATTGACAGCGCCAACCTTAAACGGTACCAAAATACCATGGTAACACATGTTCAAAAACTCGAAGTGGTTCGAACCCAGACAGGGGTTCGCATTGAGCAACGCTTATTGAAAGTCATGAAGGGCTTGGCTGAATACCACGATCTCTCGCTGGGAGATTTCATTGAGGGTGTCGTGCTTCACGTCCTCGAAGGAAAACTCCCGTTCGGCGAAGACACGCTGCTGCAGGGAAAGCGTCTCAAGGAGGTTTATGGGATGACCATGACCGCCGCCAATGCCCATGCCTTGATTGAGAAAAGACAGGCAAAGCGCAAATGAGCAATTCGTCTAATCATAGTGGCTGGCTTGACCGCTATGCCACCGAGGCCGTAATCACGTCTCTGGTGGACGGCCTGATCGATGGAACCTGGCCAGAACCCGATTGGAAACACCGTGAGCATTGCGTTGCCACGGCAGGGCTCATCCTGTTCAGGCCGGAATTGGACTTGGAACGCGAACTGCCCGGCATCATTCGGCGTTACAATGTTGCGCAAGGTGGCCGGAATACCGACAGCGAAGGCTATCACCACACCATAACGCTGCTCTATCTCAAGGCCATCCGGAATTTCATTTCGGGGCTTGCGGCTGGGACGAGTCCGGTGGACATCTGCAGGCAGCTATTGGCATCGCCGCTCGGCAGCAAGGAATATCCCTTGCGTTACTACTCCAGAAACCTGCTGTTTTCAGTGGAAGCCCGCAGAGGTTGGGTTGCCCCCGATATTTCGAGGCCTGTGTATCTCAATCTCAGTTGAACGCATCCGTCAGCACCGGCCTTCCCAGCATGAAGCAGTCGCAGACGAGTTGCAGGGGGGCCACGTCCGTGTCTGATTTGCCGCTTTTCAGAAGTCCGGCGAAGCGCGCGTAGATCATTTCGTATTCTTCGAGCGGCGCTTCCATGATGGTCTTGCCATCGACAAGCAGCACGCTGCCGCCCTTCCGGAGGGTGAGTGCCATGCCGTCGGCGGTCACGATCTCGATGTCCCAGGTCTGCTCGCCCTTCTGGCGCCAGTCGAAATCAGCCGAGAGGTCGGCTTTCGCCCCGTCGCCGCGCTTGAAGCGGATTTGCGCGGCAATCGGCGTGGCCTTGTTGGCCGGCACTTCAATCGTGGCGCTTTCAACAAAAATGGGCTCGGGCAGGATTTTTGTGACGATGGACAGCGCATTGATGCCGGGATCGAACACGCCGAAACCGCCGGGCTCCCAGATCCACTCCTGGCCCGGATGCCAGTGCTTCACATCCTCGCGCCAGGTGACCTTGAGTTTTGAAACCTGTTTTCCGGCGAGCCGCCGCCTGGCTTCGTCAACCGCCTGATTATAGCGCGAATGCCAGGCCGCATAGAGCACGCGGCCCTTGGCTTTCGCATAATCGATCATGGCGAACATTTCACCCAGCGTGGGGGTCGGCGGCTTTTCGATAAGCACATGATAGCCCGCATCGAGGGCCTGCCGCGCCAGTGCCAGCCGCACCGATGGCGGCGTGCAAAGGGCCACCGCGTCAATTGCCATACCGCTTGCGATGAGCTGCCCAAGTGACTCAAAACACGGCACATTGCCGATCTTGGCATGGCGGCTGACGCCCGCCGCCAGTTTGAAGTCCGCGTTCTTGGCGATGCAGGGCAGGTGCTGGTCCGTGGCGATCTTGCCAAGGCCGACGACGGCAATCCTGAAAGCCATGTGCTTGCTCCTAGGTCTTGATGATGCGGATGAGGGCGGAGAGAAAGCCGTCAACTTCCTGGGGCGTGTTGTAGTGCGCCAGCCCGACGCGCAGCACCCCGCCCTTGTCCAGAAGCCCCATGCGCCCCACCGGCTCGATGGCGTAGTTGTGGCCGGACCAGACGAAGATGTTTTCCTTGGCAAAACCCTTTGCCAGGTTATCCGGATGATGGCCCTCCAGGGTGAAGGAGACGGTGGGCACCCGGCGGTGCAGGGCGTTGGCCGAGGTGAGGCCGCGGATGGTGAGGCCCTTGACGCCGCGCAAGCCCTCGATGAGTTGCAGCGTCAGCTTGTGCTCGTAGGCAACCAGCCGGTCCCACGCCTTGGCAATGCGCTTTGCCCGCGTTTCACCATCGCCGAATTGTTCGAGGTATTCGATGGCGCCAAGGCAACCGGCCATGCCTTCATGGCTCAGGGTGCCCGTTTCAAACTTATGCGGAAGCTCTTCGCCAGCGGGCCGCACCTTGTAGCTGAAGGTCTCCTTGAGCAGCTCTTCGCGCCCCCAGAGCACGCCCATATGGGGGCCGAACCATTTGTAGGCGGAAGACACCAGGACATCGGCGACGAGGTCCTGCACGTCGATGGCATAGTGCGGGGCGTATTGGACCGCATCCACATAAACCAGCGCGCCAGCGGCTTTCGCTTCTTTCGCGAAAGCCTTCACGTCGTTGACGGTTCCGGTGCAGTTCGACGCCAAGCCCAGGGCCACCAGTTTGGTTTTGTCGGTCAGGACCTTGCGCAGGGCATCTTCCGGAAACTCGTAGGTCTCGGGATTGAAGTCCATCCAGCGCACCACCAGGCCCAGGTCATCGGCCAGCAGCAGCCATGGGGCGACGTTGGCGTCATGGTCCATGCGCGAAAGGACGATTTCATCCCCAGGCTTGAACTTGCGCCCCAGGCAGCGCGACATGTGCAGCGTCAGGGTCGTCATGTTCTGCCCGAAGACGATTTCACTGGCGCTCGGCGCATTGTAGAAATCAGCGCACGCCTGATGGGCCAGATTCACCAATTCATCCGCCTGCCGGGTCGTGGTGAAATAGCCGCCCAGATTGGCGTTCTTCGTGGCCAGGGTTTCAACCGTGCGGTCAATCACCCGCTGGGGCACCTGGGTTCCCGCGGGATTGTCGAAGTAAATGCGGGCGTTGCCCTCGTCCTTCAGGGCAAGGGCGGGGAATTGCGCGCGAACGCTGCTGACATCAAGGGAAGGGGCCACGGCAAAACTCTCGGGGAAAAGCATCGGAAGGCGTCACCTTTAGCCGCCAATTCCACTTGCTTCAACCGTCGCTTTCCGGCATGTGAATGTCGCGCGGTGACAGCGCAAGGCAAGGCATTTCCCCTATCCTGTTGCGATATTTGCACCCTCGGAGTCCCCCATGAGCGATGAAGGCGAACTTGATCTGAACACCCTCAGCGACGAGGATCTGGTTCTGCAGGTCCACGACGACCTCTATGACGGCCTCAAGGAGGAGGTGGAAGCCGCCGTTCACATTCTGCTTGGCCGCGGCTGGACCCCCTACAAGGTGCTGACCGAGGCGCTGGTCGAAGGCATGCGCATCGTCGGCATCGATTTCCGCGACGGCATCCTGTTCGTGCCGGAAGTCCTGCTGGCCGCCAACTCCATGAAGGCCGGCATGTTCATCC
>CAZRZB010000122.1:0-7955 GCA_964604435.1 uncultured Aestuariivirga sp.
TCCCTGGCCGCGAGCTTGCAGGCATTCATCCCGCCATGGATTTCCTGCCGCAGCAAAATCGCCGCGTCTCAAAGGAGGCGCCGCTCGATAACAAACCCATTCTCGCCGGTGGCAAGCATGTGGTTGTCATTGGTGGCGGCGACACGGGTTCCGATTGCATTGGCACATCTTTGCGCCAGGGCGCCTTGTCGGTGACTCAACTTGAAATCATGCCCCGGCCGCCAGACAGGGAAAACAAGATGCTGGTCTGGCCCGATTGGCCCCTGAAGTTCCGCACCTCTTCCAGCCAGCAGGAAGGTGCGGTCCGGGATTTTTCCGTCGTCACCAAGTCCTTCTCCGGCGAGAATGGCGAGGTGAAGAAGCTTCATTGCGTGCATGTCGATGCCAAGATGCAGCCCATCGCGGGCACCGAGTTCGAACTCAAGGCCGATCTCGTTCTCCTTGCCATGGGCTTCCTGGGCCCGGTGCAGGAGGGCATGCTCGCCTCACTCGGGGTCAAGCTGGATGGGCGCGGGAATGTGGAAGCGAACACGCTGAATTACAAATCCAGCCTTCCGAAGGTTTTTTCCGCAGGCGACATGCGGCGCGGGCAATCGCTGGTTGTGTGGGCCATTCGCGAAGGCAGGCAGGCGGCACGCGCCGTCGATGAATTTCTGATGGGCGAGACGACGCTGCCGCGCTGACTACTGCGCCGGCTTGGCATAGCTGAAATCGTCAAAACGGCCGGCGGGGGCGGGCTGGGTCAAGCCCAGGATGAAGAGCTTTTCCGCCTCGCTGCCGGGTACTATATCGGAACGTGAAATCGCTGGTACCACGATATTTCCAGCAACGACTTTCGACAAGTCGGCGATCAGTTTTGCGTCAGGCTGGAACGTGACAAAGGTCCCGTCACTGTTGTCCTGGCCGAAGGTGGGAATAACATTTTCGGCGGGCACTGGCAGACTTGCTGGCGGCGTGAATTCCGGCGCCGTTTCCAGCGGACTGGCGCCGATGACGCGCTTGATTTCGGCAAGAAGAAGCTGGCCGAAACGGTTGTTGCCCTGCTTGAAGAAGGTCACCCCATCCCTGGAGCGCAGCTTTCGTATCTCGCCTGTGTCGTCAGGGCCCTTGTCGGTGTAGGCGCCGTCTGGCGTCAGAAAGGCCGAACGCAGGTCCACATAGATTGCTCCCTTGCTCTCCACCTCCCGCCTATGAAGGGCTGCAAGAACCCGCATGTCAGCGTCATACTTGGCGTCCCCCATGGGCGGGATGGCAACCCAAAACACTTTCACGCCCGCCCCATTGAGCACGTCCAGCAACCGGTCGATCATGATCTCATAGGCCGCCGTCCATTCCGGCGTATTGAACACCAGCCGAAAATCCCCTTCCTTGATGGACTGGCGGTCATTGGCGCCCAGAAGCACGACAACCGCGTCAAAGTCCTTTCCTTCCATGATCTTGGGAAGACTCGCACTCCAGTCATAGACTTCGGGGCGGGCAAGTCCTGAGACTTCCTGAAAGCGGTTGACGATTTCAAACCTGGGTTCAGGTTCGGCCATGCGGCTTAGGCCAGCGCCAAGGCCGCCGGCCAGCGTATCGCCGATAACCAGAATCCGGTAGGTGTCGTCAACGGGTTGCTGGGCCACCTCTTCGGTCGCCTGGGATCCCATGATGGGTGCGTTTTCAAAGGCTTGGCCCTGCACCATGGCGCTGCTAAATAACAGCCCCAGAGACGCAATGGCGAAGCGCAACAACATGGCGCCAGTCTAGCCCGCGTTCTGCAGGCGCTCAAGCAGCTTGGCGCTGGGCTTGCCATCGAGCGGCAGGCCGACACTTTTCTGGTAGGCGATGATGGCCTCATAAGTTCTGGCCCCGAAGCGGCCATCGGCGCCACCGGTTTCAAAGCCGAGGCGCGACAGACGTTTCTGAAGTTCCACGCGCTGGGCAAAACTCAGATCGAAGTTGAGATCAGGCCAAGTGCCAACAATGGGTCCGCCGCCCCGTACACGATCGGCGAGGTGGCCAACAGCCAGCGCATAGGAGTGCGAAAAATTGTAAGCCATGATGGCCAAGAAATTCCGCGTGACGAGAAATGCCGGACCGTCAATCCCCTGGGGGATCATCACGAACGCATCGGCCTGGGGGGCGCCAAACTTGCCTCCGCTTGCTGGTATGATGCCAAGTTTCATCCATTCGGAAACGGGACGCCATTTGCTGCGGCCAATCAGGGCCTTGTTGAATTTGGCCGGCAGGGAGACTTCCCAGCCCCAGGGCCGGTCAGATTTCCAGCCCGCCTTGGCCAGATAGTTTGCGGTTGAGGCCAGGGCATCTTCCTTGGAACCCCAGATGTCCTTCTTGCCATCGCCGGTCCAGTCCACGGCATAGGCCAGATAGGAGGTGGGGATGAATTGCGTGTGCCCCATGGCCGCCGCCCAGGAGCCGGTGAAATTTGCCGGTTGGCGCGCTCCGCCTTTCAGGATTTTGAAAGCGGCGATGAGCTGCTCACGGGCATATTGCTTCTTCCGTCCCGCATAAATGAGCGTGGCCAGCGAGCGCATCACGCCCATGGACCCCTTGTCCTTGCCGTAATTCGACTCCATGCCCCATATGCCTAAAAGAATATGCCGGTCGACGCCGTATTTCCTTTCTATCGCCGACAGCAAGTCAACCTCACTGCCTTTCATTTGCTGCCCCGTATCAATGCGGATCGGCGTCACAGCCTTGGCCAGGTAGGCCGAAGTCGTCGAGGTGAACTCGGGCTGAGTTGCGGCCAGCTTCAGGACGGCAGGATCGGGGTCAGTCACGCCGGCAAAAGCCGCTTCAAAGAGCGCGCGGGAAATTCCCGCCGCCTTGACCTGCGGCCAGAGCGACTGGATGAAGGCCTCGAATTTTGCGTCCGCATGGGCCGCCTGGGTGAGCAGCGGCATGGCGACGAGCAAGGTCGCGAGAAGTCTTTTCAACATATGAACCGTCCCTGATCCAAACGTGGCGATTCGCCGCCAGCGGTTGCAAGCTTAGCAGGGAGGGAGAGAAGCCGCCAAATGCGGCGTGATTCAGGCTGCGTTCCGGCGTTGCAGGTGTTTTTCCCAGGCCAGGGCCGAAGCAACGATGACATCAAGGTCATTGTGCTTGGGTTTCCAGCCCAGAATGGTCTTCACCCGGTCAGCGCCGGCGATGATGGCGGCAGGATCGCCCGGCCGGCGGGGCACAGGATTGGCCTTTATGGGGCCGCCGTGGGCTTTCTCGACGGCGCGGATCACCTCGAGGACCGAATAGCCTTTGCCATAACCACAGTTGAAAATGCCGCTTTCGCCGCCCCTGCGCAGGTGGGACAGGGCATCCATGTGGGCCGAAATCAGGTCACTTACATGAATGTAGTCGCGCAGGCAGGTGCCATCGGGAGTTTCGTAATCGGTGCCGAAAATATCCATGACAGGGCGCTGGCCAAGGGCGGTCTGGCAGGCCACCTTGATCAAGTGGGTGGCACGGGGCGTGGACTGGCCCGACCGGCCCTGAGAATCGGCGCCGGCCACATTGAAATAGCGCAGGGCCACATAGTTCAGGCCGTGGGCTGCATGGGTATCGCGCAGCATCCATTCGGTCATGAGTTTAGATGTGCCGTAAGGTGAAATGGGAGCAGGTGCGGCGGTTTCGAACACAGGCTGGGTCAGTGGATTGCCATAGATTGCCGCCGTCGAGGAAAAAATGAAGCGCGGAATTCCGGCCTTGACAGCACAATCCAGAAGGGTCCGCGATTTCACCGTGTTGTTAAGATAGTAGCCCAGAGGATCGCTCACCGAGTCCGGCACGACGATCGATCCAGCAAAATGCACGACGGCATCAAACCTGTGCTCTGCCATCAGACGGGTGAGGAATTCCGCGTCGCCGATGTCAGCTTCGAGCAATTTGGCCTGGGGTGCCACGGCCCACCAGAAACCGGTCGAGAGATTGTCGATCACCACAACCTCTTCGCCTGCGTCTACCAGGGCCAAAACCATATGGCTGCCGATGTATCCGGCGCCGCCTGTCACCAATACCGTCACGATCAAATATCCCTTAACTTTTAAAAACCTATGCTAGATTGAATTTTACGAAAACTGTGCGGCAACGCCCGCTCCATTCAAATTATTGGTTAAGAGTCCATTAACATGCAACGCCCGATCAAAAAGGCAATCCTTCCCGTCGCCGGCCTGGGCACACGGTTCCTGCCGGCCACCAAGGCCATGCCCAAGGAAATGCTGACAATCGTCGACCGGCCCCTCATTCAGATTGCTTTCGATGAAGCCAGGGAAGCCGGCATTGAACATTTCATTTTTGTCACGGGCCGCAACAAGAGCGTGATCGAAGATCATTTCGACAAGCAGTATGAACTGGAGTCAACGCTCCGCAAGCGCGGCAAGTCCACCGAGCTTGACATCCTCGAGCAGGACTTGCCGGCAGCTGGGCAAACCAGCTTCACCCGCCAGCAGGAGCCCTTGGGGCTTGGCCATGCCATCTGGTGCGCGCGCAACATGGTGGGCGACGAGCCCTTTGCGGTCCTGCTGCCCGACATGGTGATGCACGCAAAGCCCGGTTGCCTGAGCCAGATGATCGCCACCTACAATGAGCGTGGCGGCGGCAATGTCATCGCGGTGGAGAAAGTTGGCATGGACCAGGTGCACCGCTATGGCGTGGTGGGAGCCAAGGAGTGGCGCGGCAGCAGCTTTACGATTGACCAGATGGTAGAGAAGCCGCGCCAGGAAAATGCCCCGTCAAACCTTATCATTTCCGGGCGTTACATCCTGCAACCCGCGATATTTGACGAAATTTCAGCACAGCCTCCCGGAACGGGCGGAGAAATCCAGATCACCGATGCGATGATCCGCCTGATGGCGCGCCAGCCCTTTCACGGCCTTGTCTATGAGGGCACCACCTATGACTGCGGCGACAAGCTGGGGTTTCTCGCCGCCAATCTTGCCTACGGGCTGGAACGGGACGACCTGGGGCCCGGACTCCGCAAGGTGCTGCAAAAACTTGTGGCCGACCACGGCGGCCGAATGACCTGGAAAGAAGATTGACGCTCCTACCGGCGCAAAATAATTCCCGTCATGAGGCGTTGTTCGTCATAGTTTCCGCCAGAGGTGGCCGACCTGAACCATGTTCCGTCGTAACCCGCATTCCATGCCAGATTGGGGTTGAGCTGCCATTCGACGCCGAGGCTTGAGGTCAGCGTCTTGCCGGTGCCCTCTGAAACCTGCTCCAGTTCCAAACCAAGACTGCCCAGCAGGTTCACATTCTCACGCAATTCGTGGGCGACATCAACCTGGCCCGACCAGGTCATTGTTCCCGAAGTGTCGGCTGAAGCCGACTCGTTCAGCGTTGTAGCAAGATTCAGGACCACGGAGGTCAACTCCCTTGGACGCCAGGTGAGATTGCCATTGATGCCAATGGCTTCAATGGTTTCCAAGGCGGAATCCTCATAATCCCGCAGGGCGTAGACAAGCGCCAGCTCGCCCGACCACAGGGGTTCCCTTTCAAGCTCGACGCCGAGACTTGCAGTCAATCCATGCGAATCGCGGCGCAGGCTATTGCGATCCAGTTTTTCGTCATGAAAGCGCGGCGCATAGGCTACCTCGACGAAGGGCTTCAACGCGGGTGGCTCCACATAGGACAGTCGCAGGCCAAGGGACGGCATGTAATTGTTGCGGTCGGAATTGTCTTCCTTTCCTCCGCCCGAGAGGTCCACATCGCCGTAGAGTTCCCGTTGAAGGCCGGCTTTCACCTGGCCTTCGAGGGGGCCAAAATCGTGAATGAGCGCAATGTTCGCTACCAGCGTCTGGTCGGTGCGATTGCCGGTGGCCGTGTCCGGCACTTCGCTGCTTGCCAGGCCGGTCTGGTCAAGGGCATAGCTTGCGTCAAACTCGGCGCGCGTCGTGTGGCGGATATCGAGGCGGAATTTGCTGCTGGCGTCAGCCTGCAGCGAGTCGAGGTTTTCTTCTTCCAGGTAGGCGATGAAATCACCGCCGGCCCGGCCCTCCCAGGCATGGCGGACCCAATCGCTGGAAAAACGGAGAGATGGTTTCACATAGAGGCCCACATCCGGCCTTGCATCGGTTGCCGCAGCAGCCACGTTGCTGGTGTAGACGGTTCCGGTTTCGAGAGAAGGGTAAAATGTCATTCCACCGGTTCCCACCCCCGTTGCGGCGTAGGAATCGGCTACCGGATGGGCGGCCTTGAGCGGCGCCTGCTCTTCCTCGGGAGCGATTGTCAGCGAAGGAACAATGGCCTGGGTTTCAGCCGGATCGGCTTGCGCATCATCTTCGATGATACCTGGGCGAAGAAAATCGATGGTTTCGCCATGGGCTGCGGAAACTGCACCAAAAAGGCCTGCCAGCACGCAGGCTGACTCCAGCCGCAGACAAAACGTCACGTCATTACTCTCCTCAAGCGACAGGAAAATACTGGCGTTATGGTTAATAGGGAGTTGACGGCGGCTTCGGCCGGGACCTTCATGCATCGCCGGAGTCTTGCAGATTCAATCACGCGGCTACAAGCCGGAAGCCAATCTGGAACTTGCGGGAGTTCTTGCGGCCCTTAATAGGCGAAATCGCGGAAAACCCGTTCAATGTTGCCATTCCAGGCCCCGTGATAGAGTTCAAGCAGGTTTTCGGCGGCGGTTTTGCCTGTCGTTACGGTTTCGTCCAGCACATCGAGGAAGGAAGCCTCGGTCTTGCCCTTGCAGCCCTGCTGGTTGCGCTGCTCCAGCCCAGCGCGAGACAGGCCCAGCACGTCTTTCGCAATGGCCTGGACTGTCCGTCCACGGATCATTGCCTTCAGGCCTTCGCGGGGAACGGCATTGCGCAAGGCTTGCCGCTCCGCTTCGGTCCAGTCCTTCACCAGATCCCAGGCCGCATCAAGAGGGTCGTCTTCGCAGAGCAGTCCCGTCCACAGAGCCGGCAGGGCGCACAGCCTGCGCCAAGGACCGGAGTCAGCCCCGCGCATTTCCAAGTACTGCTTGAGGCGCACTTCCGGGAAGATCGTGGTGATGTGGTCCGCCCAATCCTTTGCCACGGGTTTCTCGCCGGGCAGCTGCGGCAATTTTCCATCGAGGAAGTTGCGGAAACTTTCCCCGGCCGTATTGATGTATTTCCCGTCGCGCATCACGAAATACATGGGCACGTCGAGGGCGTAGTCGACGTAGCGCTCAAAACCCATGCCTTGCTCAAAGGCGAAGGGCAGCATGCCGGCGCGGGCATTGTCGGTGTCGGTCCACACCTCCGAACGGAAGGACAGGAAGCCATTGGGCTTGCCCTCGAGGAAGGGCGAATTCGCGAACAGCGCCGTGGCAATGGGCTGCAGGGCCAGTGAAACGCGGAGTTTCTTGACCATGTCGGCTTCCGAGCCAAAGTCCAAGTTCACTTGCACGGTGCAGGTCCTGAACATCATGTCGCGGCCATAACGGCCAACCTTGTCCATGTAGGGCGCCATGATCTTGTAGCGGCCCTTGGGCATCACCGGCGTTTCAGCGCGGGTCCAGGTCGGCGAAGCCCCCAGCCCGAGAAAGCCGATGCCCAGCGCATCGCCGACTTCACGCACCTGGACCAGATGTTCATGCACCTCTTCGCAGGTATCGTGGATGGTCTTGAGGGGAGCGCCGGAAAGTTCAAACTGGCCGCCCGGTTCAAGTGAGACATTGCCCATGCCGCGAGGATCGCTCAGGGCGATGATGTTGTCATTCTCATAGACACCCTGCCAGCCAAAGCGGTCACGCAGGCCCTCCAGGAGGGCCCGAATGGAGCGGAGACCATCATAGGGGACGGGCTTCAGCGTATCGGTGAGAAAGGGGAATTTTTCGTGCTCGGTGCCAATGCGCCAGTCTGCCTTGGGCTTTGATCCCTTGCTCAGGGCTTCAATGAGCTGGGCTTTGCTCTCGATGGGTGCCCGCGCTTCCTGGGTATCGGGAGTTGGTCCGCTCACTGTATCTATCCTTGTTGCCT
>CAZRZB010000123.1:0-7920 GCA_964604435.1 uncultured Aestuariivirga sp.
CGAGCTTCTTCAGCGCCTGGCCGATGCCCACCGAATTCAGCGCCGGCCCGAAGGCCGCTTCGGGAAACAGGGCGATCACCTTTTTCGGGTTTTTCTTCTTTGCCGGCTTCTTCGCAGTTGGCTTTTTTGCCATTTTTCACTCCCTTGAATGGCAGTTCTTCTAGCAGAGCATGGGGCGGCAAGGAATGGACTTGCGGTGACTATCTCCCGGTCTTTCATTTAGTCTGTCATTCCGGCGAAAGCCGGAACCCAGGCTTTCAGGGATCACGCTGCTTCAAGCCTGGGTCCCGGCGTTCGCCGGGATGACAGAAAAAAGGGCAAAGCTCCGCCCTTGGTGGAAGACGATTTCCGGATGTGATGAGAGAAGCGAAGGCTTCAGGACGTGTCGGGCTTCAATGCGTCCCAGGCGAGGCCGTGGCATTCGGCGAGCACCTCATCGACTTCGTGAATTGCTTTCCTGCGGTAGCCGGGGGGATGGCCCGGCCGGAGCGGCGACCTGAACTTCGGACTTTGCGCCTTCTCCCGCCTCACCCGCCAGCGGGCGAGACGCCTGGCCTGGCGCGGCAGATCATCGAGCGCGAGCTTGAGGGCCTGGAGCCTGCGGGTGAGGCGCTCCCCGTTGACGAGGCCATCGGGCGGCGGCGCGGGATCGGGCGGGGGCGCGGACCACAGGGCTGCCACCCGGGGATCGCCCGTGAAGACATGGATGCGCGGGAGTATCCGCGTGGCCGTTCCACGGTGCAGGAGCGCGAAGCGTTTCCGTGGATCGAAGAGCTGAAACGAGGGACGTGAGTTCCCACCCTTCCCGATTGGCCCCGGCGGCATGGGGCGCGAAGGCGCAAGCTTCACCACAAGGCCCCGCGCCGCAATGACCACCAAGCGCCGCATGGCGGATTCGGCGGGCCGGAGCAGGCGTAGCACGGCGCGGTGGAGGGGCTGAGGAATCCGTGCCACCGTCGCTTCGCCTGTCAGCCCCAGCATGGCGAAAAGGGCCGCAACGATGCCCTTGAGCGCTTCGCTGTTGCGTTCGATTGCCCTGGCCCAGTCCATGGTATTTCCTAACCTCCAGAAAGAACAAAAGAAGAACATAACCGATAGGAATAAATTGTCAAGAGGGTAGAGGCGGGCAAGATTATTTCGAGCCTGCTCCCATGTCCGCCCCCCATGATAAGCTGGGCTCAAGGCAAGGCCTCCAGACTGGCGGGGATATGGGGGATTGATCACCGATGCGCACGGCCTCAGCTTTGAAGACGATGCGGGAACCGCTTCCCGCCGAGAATAACCCGCTCATTCTGGGCACCGCCCATCTCGTCCGCCTGGCCTTTGAACAGCGCGATACGAGCGCCCTCTGGAATGGCCTGGTGCAACGGATTACCGCGGACCCGCTCGATGCCGCGGCCCTCATGGATATTTCGGTCATGCTCCAGACCCAGGGCAAGCGCGACCGGGGCCTCAAGGCGCAGGACGCGGCCCTGCAGATGCAGAAATGTTTCCGCTGCCGGCATGGGCGCGGCGACGGCCTGAAGGTGCTGGCCTTCATGGCCGCCGGAGATCTCATGGCCAATACGCCCATCGATTTCCTCCTCGAGGGCTCGGACATGGAGCTGATCTCGCTCTATGTCGATGCGGCGATGCCGGCCCTGCCGGAGCTTCCGCGCCATGACGTGGCCTTTGTGGCGGTGGGCGAATCCGAGGCGAATGTGCCGGTCTTGCAGAACCTTCAGCGGCTGCTGGCGGGTTGGCGCGGGCCGATCCTCAACAATGCCCCGCGGCATATCCAGGCCCTGACCCGCGATGGCGTGGTGGCAAACTTCGCTGGCGAACCATCGATCCTGGCGCCGGCCACCACCCGGGTGGACCGCAAAACGCTTTCCTTGCTGGCTGACGGCAGAATTGAAGTCGGGGCGCTGCTGGAGAACCAGGAGTTTCCGCTCATCGTCCGGCCCATCGGCTCGCATGCCGGCCATGGCATGGTGAAGATCGACCAGAAGGAAAGCCTGCTGGCTTACCTGGCGCTGCACCGCGACGACCAGTTCTATCTCTGCCCCTTCATCGACTACAGCAGCCGCGATGGCCTATACCGCAAGCAGCGCATCGCCTTCATCGACGGCAAGGCCTTCGCCAGCCATTTTGCCATCTCAGAGCATTGGATGGTCCACTATCTGAGCGCCGGCATGGCGGACGATCCGGAACGCCGCGCCGAAGAGGCGAACTGGATGGATCATTTCGAGGATTTCGCGGCGCGCTACCGGCAGGCCTTTGCAGCCCTCCACCGCAAGATCGGGCTCGATTATTTTGTCATCGATTGCGCCGAAATGCCCGATGGCCGCCTGCTGCTGTTTGAAGTCGATGTGGCGATGATTGTCCATGCCATGGACCCGGCCGAGGTCTTTCCCTACAAGAAACCGGCGATGCAGAAACTCTTCGAGGCTTTTCAAGGCGCGCTCAAAAACCGGGCGCTTCCCGCCGCAAGCGGCTATGACCCGGCCAGCCGCAGGTAGTCTGCCCCGGGACTTGGCTGAAGACTTGGCAACTGCGCAAGCGCCAGGTCGTTGACGATATCCGCATAGGGCTTCGGCTTGCCGTAGAAATAGCCCTGGATCAGCGTGCAGCCTTCGCGCTGAAGGGCGGTGGCCTGAAGCTCGGTCTCCACCCCCTCGGCGACAACCTCGATTCCAAGGTCACGGCCGATGCCCAGCACGGCCCGGATGACCGCAAGGTTGGCCGGCTGCTCAAGCATGCCTGCGACAAACGAACGGTCGATCTTCACCTTGTTGAACGGGAAACGCTGCAGGTAACTGAGCGAGGAAAATCCGGTGCCAAAGTCGTCCAGGGCGATCAGCACGCCCAGGGCCTGCAATTCCTTGAGAATCCTGGCGGCGATCAACTCGTCGAAGAGAATGGCGGATTCGGTGATTTCCAGGACCAGGCGGGTTGGCTCGAGCCTGGTTTCCAAGAGGACGTTGCGCAGCTTTACCAGGATGCTGGCGGAGCGGAACTGGCTTGGCGAGACATTCACCGCGACCTTGATATGCTCGGGCAGGGCGGCGGCCTGCTGGCAGGCCCGCGTAATCGCCCAGTTGCCAAGCTCGGTCATAAGCCCTGAATCTTCGGCGATGGGCATGAATTGGGCTGGCGGGAGAAGCCCGCGTTTTGGATGGTTCCAGCGCATCAGGGCCTCGTAGCCCTCCACCTTTCCGCTGCCGGCCTGGACAATGGGCTGATAGTAGAGCTCGAGCTGGTCAATCTCGATGGCGCGCCGCAATTCCAGCTCAAGTTCCTTGCGGTTTTGCATGTCGGTCCGCAGTTCGAAATCGAATATGCGGAAGCCGTTCCGCCCGGCAGCCTTGGCCTGGTACATGGCAAGATCGGCGTTGCCCAGGAGTTCCTCCGCGCCGGTGGCCTGGTTGGGAAACATCGAAACGCCGACACTGCCCCCCAGCGTCAGGTCGTGGCCATTGATCCGCAGCGGCTCGCGCAGCGCGATGACGATTTTCTTGGCCAGGGCCTCGACGCCCGTCCGGCTGCGCTGGCCCGGCTGCAGGATGGCGAATTCATCGCCGCCAAGACGGGCCAGGAGGCAGGGCTCGCTGATCAGCGACTGCAGCCGGTTGGCGATGAGCTTGAGAACGATATCGCCTGCCGCGTGGCCGAGGAGATCGTTGACTTCCTTGAAGCGGTCAAGATCGACTGAGTAGAGCGTGCAGCCCAGCTTGTCGGGCCCGGTTTCGGTTTCCAGGCAATTCAGGAAGCGGAAGCGGCTGGCAACGCCGGTGAGCGTATCCAGATTCACCTGCCGCTCGATGATCGCCATGGTCGTAATGCGCTCGGTGGCGTCCTGGATCGTTCCTTCGATGAAGATTGGCTTGCCTTCGGCGTCGCGGACATACCAGGCGTTTTCGGTGATCCAGATCCTCTCGCGGCTGCGGTGGCGATAGACCTCCGAGACGAAATCCCTGACCCGGCCCTCGGAACTCATCAGCCGCATGAACTCATCGGACCGGTTTGGCTCGACGTACCAGGCCCCGTGCATGCCTGACACCGCGCTGATGTACTCGGCTTCCGATTCATAGCCGTTGAGTGCGGCAAGGGCGGGATTGCAGCGGACCGGCTTGCCGTCCAGCTGGTCCCTATAGATGCCGCACACGGCATTTTCAAACAGGCTGCGGTATTCCGCTTCGGCCAGCAATTGCGCGTTTTGGCCGCCGTGGCCAGGACTGTTCTCTTCAACAATGAGCGCAATGCCGCCAACTTCCAGTTGTTTGGCGCGAACCCTTATGAATTTGTTTGGCGGTATTTCCAGCGCCGCGAATGAATCATCTTCACCTTGGACCAACGCAAGCCCTTTCAGCTGCGGCATGACTTCGGCGATATTGAAGGCGCGGCCGGCCAGCTTTGGCGGCAGGTCGAGAAGTGCGAGGGCAATTGCATTGCAGTAGTTGACCTCGCCCCTGGCGTTGATCAGCATGATTCCATGGCGGGCGGCATCGACGATGGCCCCAAGGCCATCGATCACCCGCCGCATGTGCTCCGCGGATGTCACCCGGCTACCCAGAGGCAAGCGAAAGGGCCGGACAGGCCGGAGGGTGCAGAGTGCCTCCTGTGGTCCGGGTTTTGACTGGCAAGGCTGGACGACTTCCGATTGTTTTCCAAAACAAACCACAAACCTTTTGCCGTGGGCCTTTTGCCGCCGGGTGCTTGCCACAGGTTTGCGCCGTGCATGTCAAAGGCAAGATTGGAGCAACTGCCAGGGGTAGATTTGATACGACAGATGGAAGCCACTTCATGCCGAGTACCAGCGGAAAAACGCAAGGCATCATGCCTCCGCGGGGCCACAAAAAGCGCGCACCGCCCTTTACCGGGAAGATTACGGAGAAAGACTGTACAAGGCGTTAATGGGCGGTGATCTTGAGAGCTGGGCCGGCACTCGCCGGGCCGGAAGATCAGCGGTGCTTTTCCGCGCAGGAGGATGTTCCGGTAATCATGCAGCAGTAATACTTTTTGGGGATCGAGTGCCGGTTGGCATATTCGGAGGCCCGTGCCGCGCAATTGCTCAGGCCGGTTATCTGCCCCAGGGATATTTCCGTCTCATCGGGCAAACTGAAATGGATATTGTAGGTGGCTTGCGCAATCTGCTCGCAATTGAATTTGTTGGGCGAAAAACTTGAGCATTGATCCTCGCAGCCCGCCAGGCCCGGGAGCAGGAAGATCGGGATAGCATAGGCCACTGAGCGCGCTTTCATGCTTCAATACCCATTCTTATTCGATATGACTGAAAACCGTTACACACCCCGCCGCATGCCAGCCCTTGGCGCCGCATCCCACTTGCTTGCCATCTTAGCCATTGGCCATGGCGCGGGCAATGCCGGAGAGGCGCGGCTATGACCGGTGGGTGCCAACCCCGCGGCCGTAAGCGTTTTTCGGTTGATAAAGAAGGGGATCCCTTGGCATCGCCGGGTTGTTTATCCCTTCATCACCAGCGGATTTGTTCGATTTCCGTGAAGTTTATGTGGGTTCCATCGGTGTGCTGCACATAACCGGCGGAGTCGGTGCTCAAGGTCAGTGTTTCCGTTCCTGTCGAGGTGATTGAACCCGAGGTCAGCACCAGAGTCCAGTCGCTCGGGAAGGCGCCGGAATAGGAATTGCCCGCCGCATCATGCAGGTCGAGCGCGTCGATCCAGCCTCCGCCCGCACCGCCTGCCACCGTATCGTTGCCATGGCCCGCCTGGAGGAAGAAGAGATCGGCGCCATCGCCGCCTGAAAGCGTATCGGCGCCCAAGCCGCCATACAGCGTGTCATTGCCGGCGCCGCCATTGATCATGTCGTCACCGGCCCCGCCCCAAATGGTGTTGGCGTTGGCATCGCCCGTGAGCGTGTCGGCATAATCCGAACCGGCCAGATTCTCCAGGCTGCTCAGTCTGTCGGCTCCCCCGCCGCCGGTATTTTGTGAGGACGTGAGCGATAAATTGACCGTCACTGCCGCGGTGGCATCCGCATAGCTGACAGTGTCGATTCCGCTGCCGCCTGAAAGCGTATCGTTGCCGGCGCCACCATACAGCGTGTCGTTGCCGTCTCCGCCATTCAGCGTGTCATTGCCAACTCCGCCATACAGCGTGTCGCTGCCGGCATCGCCGTTCAGCGTGTCATTGCCATCTTCACCATACAGCGTGTCGCTGCCATCACCGCCGTTCAGCGTGTCATTGCCAGCACCGCCGTTCAGCGTGTCATTGCCGGCACCGCCGCTCAGCGTATCATTGCCGGTCCCGCCGTAAACCGTGACGCCTGGCGGCGCCTCGTTGACGTCGCTGACGGTGATTGCCACGTCCTTGGCGGCGGAGTTGGCGCCATCCGAAGCCGTGACCTTGACGTCATAGACATTGTTGCCGCCCGCGTCGGTGGGGGCCTCGTAGTTGGGCGATGACTTGAAAGTGACCGCGCCGGTGGTGGCATCGATATTGAACAGGGAAGCGTCAGTCCCGGCGATCGAATAGGTGAGGGCCGTCCCGGCATCCGGATCGGTGGCGGCAGCGGTATAAACCGTGCCCGTTCCATTCTCGGCAAAGCTTGCTGTGGCACCTGAGGTAACCGTAGGTGCCTCGTTGACATTGCTGACGGTGACGGCCACGGCCCTGCTGGCCGTCAGGCTGCCATCGGAGGCGCGCACCGTGATGTTGTAGACATTGTTGGCGCCCGAGTCGGTTGGCGCTTCATAATTGGGCGTGGCCTTGAAGGTGACGGCGCCGGTCGTGGAATTTATATTGAAGCGGGCCGCATCGGTTCCCGCAAGTAAATAGGTCAGCTTTGTTCCCGCATCCGGATCGGTTGCCGCAACCGTGTAAACGGTGCCCGTTCCATTCTCGGCAAAGCTTGCCGTGGTGGCCGAGGTGACGGTCGGCGCCTCGTTGACGTTGCTGACGGTGATGGCGACATCCTTGGTGGCGGAGTTGGTGCCATCGGAAGCCGTGACCTTGACGTCATAGACATTGTTGCCGCCCGCGTCGGTGGGGGCTTCGTAGTTGGGTGTCGATTTGAACCTGACGGCCCCGGTGGTTGCATTGATGTTGAAGCGGGCCGCATCGGTCCCGGTGAGGGAATAGGTCAGCGTCGCTCCGGCATCCGGATCGGTGGCGGCAGCTGTATAGACAGTGCCTGTCGCCCGTTCGGCGAAGCTTGCCGTGGCCGCGGACGTTATGACCGGCGCTTCATTGGCGTTGCTGACGGTGATGGCCACGTCCTTGGTGGCGGAGTTGGTGCCATCCGAAGCCGTGACCTTGACGTCATAGACATTATTGCCGCCCGCGTCAGTGGGGGCCTCGTAGTTGGGCACGGACTTGAAGGTGACCGCGCCGGTGGTGGCATCGATATTGAACAGGGAAGCGTCAGTCCCGGCGATCGCATAGGTGAGGGTCGTCCCGGCATCGACGTCAGTTGCCGTGGTTTGATAAACAACACCAGAGCTGTTTTCGGCAAGCGTGGCGTTATCGGAAGACGTGATGACCGGCGCGTCATTGACATTGGCGATGCTGACGCTGAAGTCCTGGAAGGCGGAGGCGCCTGCGGTGTCGGTGGCGGTGACCTTGATGGCAAGCGAGCCCACATCGCCGTTGAGCGGGGTTCCCGAGAAGGTCTGGGTTGCGGCATCGAAGGAAAGCCAGGCGGGAAGCGCGCTGCCGTCGGCCAGGGTGGCGGAATAGCTCAGGCTGTCGCCCGCATCGACATCGGCGAAACTGTTGGAGGGCACGGTGAAGGTGAAGCCCGCATCCTCGTTCGTCGTCTGGTTGGCAATCGCCATCGAGGCAACCGGCGCGTCATTGACATTGGCGATGCTGACGCTGAAGTCCTGGAAGGCGGAGGCGCCTGCGGTGTCGGTGGCGGTGACCTTGATGGCAAGCGAGCCCACATCGCCGTTGAGCGGGGTTC
>CAZRZB010000124.1:0-7798 GCA_964604435.1 uncultured Aestuariivirga sp.
TGGCGATTGTCGTTCTCGCCATCATCCTCGACCGGATGTGCCGGGTCTCGACGGGGGCAAAGCCATGAGCGTGGCCGTTGACTTCAGGAACGTCGACATCATTTTCGCCAAGGATACGCGCGAAGCGATCGCCATGCTTGATGCGGGCAAAACGCGCTCGGAAATCCTGGAAAAGACCGGGGCGGTGCTGGGCTGTGCCGGGGCCAGCCTGACGGTGAACGAGGGCGAGATCAGCGTGCTGATGGGACTCTCGGGGTCCGGCAAGTCAACGCTTTTGCGCGCCGTCAACGGGCTCAACAAGGTGTCGCGCGGCAATGTGCTGGTACGCGCCGGCGAGCGGATGGTGGACGTGGTCACCTGCGATGAAGCCACGCTGCGCCAGGTGCGGCAGGCCCAGGTGGCCATGGTGTTCCAGCAGTTCGCGCTGCTGCCATGGCGCACGGTGGCCGAGAATGTAGGCTTCGGCCTGGAGCTTGCCGGCGTTCCCGAGGCCGAGCGCAAGGTGAGAGTTGACAAGCAGCTGAAGCTGGTGGGGCTCGAGCAGTGGGCGGGCAAGTTCGCCCACGAACTTTCCGGCGGCATGCAGCAGCGGGTGGGCCTCGCCCGGGCCTTTGCCACGGAAGCGCCCATCCTGCTGATGGATGAGCCGTTCTCGGCGCTTGACCCGCTGATCCGCAGCAAGCTGCAGGACGAGCTGCTGCAACTGCAGAAGACACTGAAGAAAACCATCATCTTCGTCAGCCACGACCTTGAGGAAGCACTGAAGATCGGCAATCATATTTCGATCATGGAAGGCGGCCGCATCGTGCAGACGGGCCGGCCCGAGGACATCGTGCTGCGCCCGGCCAGCGCCTATGTCAGCGAGTTCATCGCCAATGTGAATCCCCTGAGCGTGCTCACCGCATGGAATGTCATGCGCCGGGCCGACGAACTCGAACCCGCCGGACGGGGCTGGATCTGGCTCGACCGCCGCAAGACGACGCGCTTCAAGCTGGACAAGCACAACAAGGTGGCGGCGGTCGAAAGAAACGGCCAGAAGGCAAAATGGCTGTCCTGCGCCGAGGCGGAAAAGGCCCCGGGCAAGAAGGACCATCCGGTGTTCTGGGCAACGCCCGGCACGCCGCTCAAGACCGTGATGCTCGCCATGCACCGGACCGACACGGCGCCGGTGGCGCTGTTCAACGACGACAACACCTTCGCCGGCGCCATCGGCGTGCGCGACGTGCTGCAGGCGGTGCTGCGGAGGACGGAGTAGGACAGCCCCTTCGGGAGCATTCGTTCCAGGTCCTTTGAAGTCTTCGCCTTCTCCCGTACTCGGGCTTGACCCGAGTATGGGAGAAGGTGCCCGACAGGGCGGATGAGGGCTCTTACCGCTGCTCCGTCAGCCGCAGCAGAATGCCATCAAGGACACCTTCAAGGTTCGTGAAAACATCATCATTCCAGCACCGCATCACCCGGAAACCTTCGGCCTGCAAGAAGGCGCTTCGCCTTTCATCGTGGCGAAGTTCGGTTTCCGAACCATGGGTTGCGCCATCCACCTCCACAATCAACTTGCATTCCCGGCAAGCAAAGTCCGCCACATAGGGGCCAACGGGAAGCTGGCGCACAAATTTGAATCCCCCCAGCCTGCGGTTTCGGATGGCTTCCCAGAGACGCCGCTCGGCCTCGGTATCATTCTTTCGCAGGTCCCGCGCGCGGTTCACCGATGTTGGAGTTTGAAAGGCCATGAGCAAATAAAACCAAGATCATGGGCGCGATCAAGGGCCCTCATCCGCCCTTCGGGCACCTTCTCCCATCCTGCTTCGCTTTGCTACGCAGGACGGGAGAAGGCGAAACCTACAGCCAGCTTGTGCCGGTGCCGAGTTTTGGAATAGCCAGATGCTGCGCGATGGTCTGGCCGATGTCGGCGAAGGTTTTGCGGCGGCCGATTGAGCCGGGCTTCATTGCACTCGCATAGCAGAGAACGGGCACGCATTCGCGGGTGTGGTCGGTGCCTTTCCAGGTGGGATCATTGCCGTGGTCGGCGGCGAGGACCAGGAGATCGCCGTCGCGCAGCAGCGCCATGGCCTGCGGCAGGCGGGCGTCGAGATATTCCAGTGCTTCGCCATAGCCCAAGGGATCGCGCCGGTGGCCATAGAGCATGTCGAAATCGACGAAATTCACCATCAGGAAGCCGCCGTCCTTGAGCTTGGGCATTTCGGCCAAGGTGGTGTCGAAGAGGGCGGCGTTACCCGAGGCCTTCACTTCGCGGCCGGTGCCCGAGTGGGCATAGATATCGCCGATCTTGCCAATGGAAATCACCTCACGTCCGGCTTTCGTCAGAACATCCAGCAAGGTGGGCGACGGCGGCAGCACGGTGTAATCCTTGCGGTTGCCGGTGCGGGTGAAGTTGGCGGGATCGGTGCCAATGAAGGGCCGCGCGATGACCCGGCCAATATTCAGGCGGTAGGACAGCTCGCGGGCGATCTTGCAGATATCGTAGAGATGCTGGAGGCCGAAGCTTTCCTCGTGGGCGGCAATCTGGATGACACTGTCGGCACTTGTATAGACAATTGGCTTGCCGCTCGCCATGTGTTCCGCGCCGAGTTCCTCGATGATCGCCGTGCCGGAGGCGTGCCTGTCGCCCAGGATGCCGGGAAGCCTGGCTTGTTTGATGAATTCATCGGTGAAGGATTTGGGGAAGGCTGGAACCGTATTCGGGAAGTAGCCCCAGTCGAAGAGCACCGGAACGCCGGCGATTTCCCAATGGCCGGAAGGCGTGTCCTTGCCGTTGGAAATTTCTTCGGCATAGCCCCATTGGCCCTTGATCTCGACTTCTTCCAAGGGGTTCCTGCCGGAGGCCGCCTCGGCCGCAAGGCCAAGCCCGAGGGCCGCCAGATTGGGAATGGCGAGTTTTTTTATTTCAGCGATGTGGACGAAGGTATTGGCGCCGGTGTCGCCATATTTCTCCGCGTCAGGGGCGCCGCCGATGCCGAAACTGTCGAGAATGAAAAGGAAGGCCCGGCTCATTTGCCGATGCGCCCGATCACACAAGGGGTTGCGCGCTTCGGCTTTCCCAAGACATAGGCGGCGCGGATGATCTTCTGGGCGCGCTCGAAGCTGGCCTCGTCGCGGGCATGGATGATGGCAAGGGGCCTTGATTTATCCACGGAGACGGCCTTGCCGGCGAGCGCGGTCAAGCCAACGGCATGATCGATTTTATCTGCGGCCACGCGCCTGCCGCCGCCCAATTCAATGACGGCGAGGCCCAGGGCGCGGGTATCGATGGCTGCGACCTTGCCGGATTTCGCGGCATGGACGGGGCGGATGATGGGAGCGGCGGGCAAATACTTTTCGGCATTTTCGACAAAGTCATGGGGGCCGCCAAGAGAGGACACCATGCGCTGGAAACGCTCGGCGGCCTCGCCTGTGCCCAAGGCTTTTTCCAATTTGGCGCGGGCGGTTTTGGGCATGGCGATTTTCGCCAGCACGAGAAGTTCCGCGCCAAGCGCCAGGGTGACCTCGTGCAGGCGGGCATCCCGGTGCCTGCCCGCCAGATAGTCCACGGCGTTCCTGACCTCCACGGCATTGCCCGCGGCAGACGCCAAGGGCTCGTCCATGTCGGTGATGAGAGCGCTGGTCCTGAGGCCCGCGCCATTGGCCACCTTCACCAGGCTGTTGGCAAGCATCACGGCATCCTTCTTCTTCGCCATGAAGGCGCCGGAGCCGGTTTTCACATCGAGCACCAGCACCTGCAATCCGGCGGCAAGTTTCTTGGACAGGATGGAGGCGGTGATGAGCGGCACGGATTCCACCGTGGCAGTCACATCGCGGATGCCATAGAGGCGCTTGTCGGCGGGAGCGAGGTCAGCGGTCTGGCCGATGATGGCGGCGCCCGCCTCCTTCACCGCCTTGCGAAACAGGGCGAGACCGGGCTGGGTTGCATAGCCCGGAATGGCATCGAGCTTGTCGAGGGTGCCGCCGGTGTGGCCAAGGCCGCGGCCCGAGATCATCGGCACATAGCAGCCACAGGCCGCCAGCATGGGGGCAAGCATCAGGGAGACATTGTCGCCGATGCCGCCGGTTGAATGCTTGTCGACCACGGGGCCGGGCAGATCCCAGTTCAGCACGGTGCCGGAATCGCGCATGGCGAGGGTGAGGCCTACGGCCTCCTCAGGCGCCATGCCGCGAAAGAAGACCGCCATGGCAAAGGCCGCCACCTGGCCTTCGGAAATTTCGCCCGCGGTGAGGCCCGCAATGAAATCCCGGACTTCATCCCTGGTCAGCGGCTGGCCATCGCGCTTCTTGCGGATAAGCTCCTGGGGCAGCATCACTTGAGGTCTTTGATAAAGCGGGTGAGCAGGGTTTGCATGCGCAGCGCCGCCTTGGCCCCTTCCCGCTTGGTTTCCTCGTGCGACGGCGAGGCGCCTTCAATGCCCGCGGCCAGATTGGTGATCACCGAAAGGGCCGCAACGCGCAGGCCGTAGCGCCGCGCCAGGATGGTTTCCGGCACGGTGGACATGCCAACCGCCGTGCCGCCAACCAAGCGGAACATTTTAATTTCGGCGGGGGTTTCGAAGGAGGGGCCGGAGTACCAGATATAGACGCCCTGGTGGAGCTTCAGCTTCTCGGCCTTTGCCGCGGCCTTCAGGGCCTTCTGCAACTTTGGATCATAGGCATTGGTCATGGGGACGAAGTTCTCGTCCCCCTGGCTGCCGATGAGCGGATTCATGCCGGACTGGTTGATGTGGTCGGTCAGCATCATGATCGAGCCGGGACGCATTTTCGGATTGAGCGAGCCTGCCGCATTGGTGAGGACCAGCGTTTCAATGCCGGCGTTCTTCAGCGCCTCGATGACGGGGCGCATGACGGCAGGATTGCCGCTTTCATAGGCATGGGCCCGGCCCGCCAGCACGGCGATGTCCTTGCCGCCCACCTTGCCCACGACGAGTTCGCCGGCGTGGCCCGATACTTTGGGAACGGGAAATCCGGCAAGCGCGCTGTAGGGAATGCGGATGGCATCCTTGACCGCCTCGGTGAAGGAACCGAGGCTGGAGCCCAGCACGATGGCGATTTTTGGAGTACGCCCCGCGAAGCGTTTCAACAGATCAGTCATGACAGGTTCTCCGGTCCAAAGGAGGCAGGCAGCAGTTCGTCGAGCGTGAAGGTCTGCTTCAGCTTTCCGTCTTCGCCGCAGATATGGATTTTCACGTCACCCCTGGCGAACTCCCGGATCTTCTGGCGGCAGCCGCCGCAGGGGGTGCAGAGCAGGTCGCCGCTGCCAATAACGGCAACCTCGGCGATGCGGTGCCCGCCCGCCATGATCATGGCGGCGATGGCGGAGGCTTCGGCGCACCAGCCCTGCGGATAGGCGGCGTTTTCAACATTGCAGCCGCCGTGGATTTTCCCCTGCTCATCGCGCACCGCCGCGCCCACCAGGAATTTCGAATAGGGGGCATAGGCCTTGAGGCGGGCCGACCTTGCCGCCGCGATCAACTCATCCATGTCACTTGTCCTTGACGTAGGGAATGCCGCTGGCCTTGGGCGGAATGGATTTGCCGATGAAGCCGGCGAGCAGGATGACGGTCATGACATAGGGCAGCATGTTGATGAACTGCACCGGGATTTCCACCCCGATGAATTTCTTGCCCTGCAGGAAGGTGCCGCCGGCCTGGAGGAAACCGAACAGCAGGCAGGCATAAAGGGCAGGCCAGGCGCGCCAGTTGGCGAAGATGAGAGCGGCCAGCGCCATGAAGCCGCGGCCCGCCGTCATGTCGCGTACAAAGCTGGCCGAGAGCGAGGTTGAGATGAAGGCGCCGGCGATGCCGCAGAGAACACCGGCGATGATCACCGCCTTATAGCGCAGCCTGGCGACCGAAATGCCCGCCGTGTCGACGGCATGGGGATTTTCACCCACGGCCCGCAGCCGCAAGCCGAAACGGGTGCGCGCCAGGGCCCAGGCAGTGAGCGGCACCATGGCAAAGGCGACATAGGTCAGGATCGAGTGGCCCAGAAAGACCTTGGCGAAAAAGTTGAGCAGCGGAATATCGCCAAGTGAGGCCAGGCCCGGAATGTCAATCGGCATGAAGCGCGCCGTCGCTGGAAGTGCCGGAGTGCGGCCGCCTTCCCTGAACCATTCATTGCCAAGCACCACGGCAAGGCCCGATGCCAGCATGTTGATGGCCACGCCCGAGACCACCTGGTTGCCGCGCTGGTTGATCGCGGCGTAGCCATGCACCAATGAAAAGGCAAGCGAGACGCAGATGGCAATCAGGAGAGCGAGCCAGACGTTCTGGAAATAGGCCGCGGCGGAGGCCGCGGCAAAAGCCGCAGCGAGCATCTTCCCTTCCAGCCCTATATCGACGATGCCGGAACGCTCGGACCACAAGCCCGCCAGGCAGGCAAGGATCAGCGGCACCGAAAGCCGGATGGTGGAGGCAAGGATTTCGGCAACCAGCGAGAGATCCATGGCTCAATCCTCCGCCTTGACGAAGAGCTTCGCAAGCCAGGGCCGGAAGGCATATTCGAGCGCCCCCATGAACAGGATGACGAGGCCCTGGATGACCACGATCATGTCGCGGTTGATCTCCGGCTTGGCGAAGGAAAGCTCCGAACCGCCCTGGTACAGGATGCCGAACAGCATGGCGGCCAGCACGATGCCCACGGGGTGCGAGCGCCCCATCAGGGCAACCGCGATGCCGACGAAGCCGGCGCCGCCGACGAACTCGAGCAGCAGGCGGTGCTGCACGCCGAGGATTTCATTGACCGCCATCAGGCCGGCAAGGCCGCCGGAGATGGCCATGGTGACCATGATGATGCGCTGCGGCCTGATGCCGGCATAGATGGCGGCCTCGGTGTTGGCGCCCACGGCGCGGATCTCATAGCCGAGCTTGGTCCGCCAGAGCAGGTACCAGACGCCCCAGGCTGCAACAAAGGCGAGAAATACCGAGGGATTGAGCGGCGTCGAGGCGATGCGGACATCAAAGAAGAGCTTGGCCATTTCGCGGACGCTCAGGATATAGGCGCCGGTGATCTCGCGGCTTTCGACCGCCATCTTGCCCACCGGGCGGAACCAGTAGTTGAGGAGATACTGGATGAGGCTTGCGGCGATGTAGTTGAACATGATGGTGGTGATGACGATGTGGCTGTCGCGCTTGGCCTGCAGGTATCCCGGGACAAAGCCCCACAGCGCGCCCATGGCGGCGCAGGCCATGATGGCCAGCGGAATGACGATGGGCCAGGGGAGGAATTCAAGGCCAAGGCCGACCGTTGCCGCGCCCAACCCTGCCATATAGGCCTGGCCCTCGCCGCCGATGTTGAACAGCCCGGCGTGGAAGGCGATGGCGACGGCAAGCCCGGTGAAGATGAAATTGGTGGCATAATAGAGCAGATAGCTCCAGCCCTTGACCGAACCCACGGCGCCTTGCAGCATGATCCACATGGCTTCCAGCGGGCTCTCGCCGATGATCAGCACGACGAGCCCGGCGATCACCAGGGCGACAAGCAGGTTGAGAAGCGGGATCAGGCCCACATCGACCCAGGCCGGAAGCTCGCCCCGCCCGCCCATCAGGCTGCATCCTTCGTGACGCCGGCCATGAGGAGGCCAAGCTCGCGTTCGTCGGCGGATGAGTCGCGCTCGCCCATGATGCGCCCGGCAAACATGACCAGGATGCGGTCGGAGAGCGAGCGGATTTCATCAAGCTCGACCGAGACCAGCAGGATGGCCTTGCCCTGGTCGCGCAGGGCGATGAGACGCCGGTGGAGGAATTCAATGGCGCCGATGTCGACGCCGCGGGTGGGCTGACCGACGACCAGCAGG
>CAZRZB010000125.1:0-3776 GCA_964604435.1 uncultured Aestuariivirga sp.
CCATGGCAAAGCCCTGGCCCAGCAGGGTTTCCCCCATCACCGGCAGGCGCTTGGCCCGGAAGGCGAGGTCCGCCACGAAGATTCCGAGAATGGCGATGCGCGACCTGCTCATGGCGCGCTCGGCGGAATGACACCCTTCTTGAAGACAAAGCAGCCGTAGAAGCGCGTCTCGCCCGTCTGGATCACGCAATAGGCGCGTTTGGCGAGGTCATAAAACGCAAAGCGCTCGATCGACCCCATGGGCCATGAGCGGCCTTCCGCCCTGTCGATTTCGGCCTGCACTTCCGCCTGCACCGGCGGCACCTCATTGGGCTTGCCGACAATTTCCATGCGTCCCGCCGGCTTGTCGACAAAGCTGTCGAGCGGCATGACGGAAAGCACGGCGCGCGCCACGCGGGCAGCACTTGCATCGATGCGCAGGAGCTTGCCCAGAACCGTTTGCCTGGCCACCGAATCCGCCGGAAAATTCGTATCGCAGATGATGAGGTCATCGCCATGGCCCATGGCCCGCAGCGCATAGAGGACATCGGCATTGAGCAATGGATCAAGTGATTTCAGCACGTGCTTCTCCCGGATTTGTCTCCCGGCATTTGAACCATAATTTTACCGCAGGGCCAACCCCATTTCGCCGGTGGCGATTTCCTCCAGGTTGTTGCCCGGCCCCTTCCGGTCGACGACCAGGAAGCGGCTCTCCGGGTCCAGCACCAGCAAAGGGTGATGCCAGACATTGCGGGCATAATTGACGCCCTGGCGGCCCGTGGCCTGGAAACAGCGGTAGGTTGCGGCGTCGCGCGGATTTTCGCACACCAGCACCAGCCAGGGCCGGTCCTGCAGGGGATGAAAAATCTGGCTGCCCAGGGGGTGCCGCTCCATGAGCGTGATCCGGATGGGCCGGGGCCGCGGCGTGGCGGTGACAATGCTGATATTGACCGCCCCGCCCAACGCTGCGACATCGACATGGGCCAGATCATTGAAGCGTTCGGCGAAACCCTGGTTGATCGGATAGTGCTGCGCCCCATCAATTTCAATGACATCGCCAAAGGGCGCAAAGGCCGCTCTTGTCAGCGCCCCGGTTTTCATTTGCCACCGAGTTTCATGTGCCGGTTCACGTCCTTGTAAAGCAGATAGCGGAAACGGCCGGGCCCGCCCGCATAGCAGGCCTGCGGACAGAAGGCGCGGAGCCACATGTAATCGCCCGCTTCAACTTCAACCCAGTCCTGGTTGAGCCGGTAGACCGCCTTGCCCTCCAGCACATAAAGCCCGTGCTCCATCACATGGGTTTCGGCGAAGGGGATGACCCCGCCCGGCTCGAAGCTCACGATCGTCACATGCATGTCATGGCGCATGTCGTCCGGGCTGACAAAGCGCGTCGTCGCCCACACCCCGTTGGTGTCCGGCATGGGCGTTGGCGCGATGTCCTTCTCGTTCACCACAAAGGCCTCCGGAACAGCGATTCCCTCGACCCGCTCGTAAGCCTTGCGGATCCAGTGAAAGCGCACCGGCTGGCCGCCGGCATTCTTCACGCTCCACGTCGCGCCCGGTGGAATGAAGGCATAGCCGCCCGGCTGCATTGTGTGCGATTTTCCGGCCAGGGAAAGGTTCAACACGCCTTCCACCACAAACAGGACGCACTCCGCCTGTGGATCAGGTTCCGGCCTGTCGCTGCCGCCGCCGGGCGCCACTTCCATGATGTATTGCGAGAAGGTCTCGGCAAAGCCGGAGAGCGGCCGCGACAGGACCCAGGCCCGCGTCTTTTCCCAGAAGGGCAGATAGCTCGTCGTGATATCACGCAGCACGCCCTTGGGGATGACCGCATAGGCTTGCGTGAACACCGCACGGTCGGAAAGCAGCGCGGTCTGCGGCGGCAAGCCACCATGGGGCGCATAATAGGTGCGGTCGGTCATCTCGGATCCTTATGCTATGTAGATGGCGCGGAAGTCATTGACGTTGGTAAGCGTCGGTCCGGTGACAATCTGGTCGCCCAGCTTTTCAAAAAACCCATGGCCGTCATTGTTGGAAAGTGCCGCCCAGGGGTCAATCCCCATGGCGCGGGCCCGCGCCAGCGTATCGGGCGCAATGAACGCCCCCGCCACCTCGCGCGCGCCATCAACTCCATCCGTATCCGCCGCGAGCGCCGTAATCTTTTCAGCCCCATCAAGCTTGAGCGCAAGCGCCAGAAGGAATTCAACATTGCGCCCGCCCGCACCCGAACCCCGCACCGTGACCGTGGTCTCGCCGCCCGAGATCAAAACGCAAGGCGCAGGCAGGGGCTGGCCGAAGCGGCGCGACTGCAGGGCAATCCCCGCCATGACGAAGCCCACCTCGCGCGCTTCGCCTTCAATGGAATCACCAAGGATGAGGGGGGCCACGCCATGCTTGCGGGCCACGGCCGCGGCGGCTTCCAGGGATTTCTGCGGCGAGGCGATGAGCTTTGTTTCAACTCCCGCAAGCCGTGGGTCGCCGGGCTTCGGGGTTTCCTCGGCAGCCCTTTCGAGATGGCCGATGACGGCGGGCGGCGCATCGATCCGGTATTTTTCAATGATGGCGCGGGCCTGCGCGAAGGTCGTGGGATCGGCAACCGTGGGGCCGGAGCCAACGGCCGCAAGATCGTCGCCGGGAACATCGGAAATCACCAGGCTTACAACCCGCGCGGGGTAAGCCGCCGCCGCAAGCCGCCCACCCTTGATGGCCGAGAGATGCTTGCGCACGCAATTCATTTCCGCAATCGGCGCGCCGCTCTTCAGCAGCGCCCGGTTGACCGCGCGCTTTTCCTCCACCGTGATCCCCTCCGCCGGAAGACTGAGGAGCGCCGAGCCGCCGCCCGAGATGAGGGCGATCACCAGATCATCGGGCGAAAGGCCCTTGACCATTTCAAGCATGCGCCGCGCCCCCTTGGTGCCGGCGTCATCAGGCACCGGGTGGGCCGCCTCCACAATCTCGATCTGCCGGCAAGGCACCGCATGGCCGTAGCGCGTGACAATCAGGCCCGCGAGCGGCCCATCCCAGGCGTTCTCAAGGGCCTGGGCCATGGCCGCCGAAGCCTTGCCCGTTCCCACCACGATGGTCCGGCCCTTGGGCCTTGCCGGCAGGTTTTGCGGCACGCATTGCAGCGGCATTGCCGCCGCCACCGCGGCATCAAACATTGAACGCAGGAATACGCGGGTAGCATCAGGCGGCATGACATCAACTCTTGTGGTTTTGCCCGATCTCGTGACCGGCCAGCAGTTCAAGGGCTTTCACTAGCGCCGAATGATCGAGCTTGCCATGGCCATTTGCGGCACAGGCATTGAAAAGTTCCTGTGCCGTCGCGGTATTGGGCAGCGCCAGCCCCATCTGCCGGCCGCTGGACAACGCCAGGTTCAAGTCCTTCTGATGCAACTCAATCCGGAAACCCGGAGCAAAGGTCCGCTTCACCATGCGCTCGCCATGGACCTCAAGGATGCGCGAGGCCGCAAAGCCGCCCATCAGGGCCTGCCGCACCTTGGCTGGATCGGCCCCTGCCTTCGAGGCAAAAAGCAGGGCCTCGCCCACCGCTTCAATGGTGAGTGCCACAATGATCTGATTGGCCACCTTGGTGGTCTGGCCATCGCCGTTGCCACCGACAAGGGTGATGTTCTTGCCCATCTTTTCAAACAGGGGCTTCACCCGCGCGAAGGCGGATTCCGGTCCACCCACCATGATGGTGAGCGAAGCGGCCTTGGCTCCAACCTCGCCGCCGGAGACCGGCGCATCGAGATAGTCCGCCCCCGCCGCATTCACCCGCGTGGCAAAATCCT
>CAZRZB010000125.1:3786-7754 GCA_964604435.1 uncultured Aestuariivirga sp.
GGCTCGGCCCCCGCAGTATTTCCCGGAGACGCGATATCCTTGGTGGCGATGGGCGAGATGGAACTGATGTCCACAACGATTTTGCCCGTGGACAGGCCTTCGGCCACGCCGCCCTTGCTGAGCAGGACCCTTTCCACATCCGTCGTAGCGGGCACCATGATGATGATGATCTCGGAATTTCTGGCCACATCGGCTCCCGTGCCGCACACCGTGGCGCCGGCATCGGTGATGGCCTTGGGCGCAGCACTCCGCGTGTTCACGTAAAGACTGTGGCCCGCCGCGAGGAGATGCCCCGCCATGGGCGCACCCATGATGCCAAGTCCGATAAAACCAACATTCATGTGAAACCCCTCAGGAAACCAGTGCTTTCATCCAGCCAAGCCCATCGACCGTCTTGCCCTTCGGCTTGTATTCGCAGCCGACCCAGCCGCCATAGCCCAGACCATCAATCAGCTTGAAGAGAAACGGATAGTTGATCTCGCCGGTGCCGGGCTCGTGACGCCCCGGATTGTCGGCAATCTGGATATGGCCGATGCGCGGCATGAGCCTGGTGAGCGTTGCCCCGAGCTCGCCCTCCATGCGCTGCATGTGATAGATGTCATACTGCAGCTTGAGATTGTCCGAGCCGACATCGTCGATGACCTCAATGCCTTCCTTCGAGCGGTTCAGGAAAAATCCGGGGATGTCGTAGAAATTGATCGGCTCGGCAATGAGCAGGATATTTTCCTTCTTGAGGGCCTTTGCCGCAAAGGAAAGATTTGAGACGAGCGTCGTATAGCCCGTCCGCCGCGAAACATCGCCCGGCAATATCCCGGCAAGGCAATTGATCGTGGGGCAGCCCAGCGCCTTGGCATAGTCAATGGCCTTGCCCACACTGTCCTGGAACTCGCCAACCCGGTCCGGCAGGCAGCCGATGCCGCGCTCTCCCGCCTCCCAGTTTCCCGCCGGAAGATTGAAAAGCACCTGTTTCAGGTTGTTGTCATGGAGAAGCTCGGCCACCTGCTCCTTCGGATAGGCATAGGGGCCGACATATTCAACGGCGGTAAAACCGGCATTGGCAGCCGCGGCAAAGCGCCCCAGGAAATCATGCTCGGGAAAGAGCATGGACAGATTGGCGCTGAATTTCGGCATAGGAATTCTCCCCTCAATCGAGCAAAGCAATGGCGGTTGGCGCATCCCCGGCGCTCAGCGCCAGGTCCTCGAATTCATTGACTTTATCGATATCGGTTCCCATGGCAACATTGGTGATGCGCTCCAGGATGATTTCCACAACGATGGGAACGCTGAATTCCGCCATGAGCTTCTTGGCCCGCTCGAAGGCCGGCAGAATATCCTCCGGTTTGGCCACCCGGAGGCACTTGCAGCCCAGGCCTTCAACCACCTTCACATGGTCAACCCCGAAACCGCCAAGCTCCGGCGTATTGATGTTGTCGAACGACAGTTGCACGCAATAATCCATGCTGAAGCCGCGCTGGCTCTGGCGGATCAGGCCGAGATAGGCATTGTTCACCAGCACATGGATGTAGGGAATCTTGAATTGCGCCCCCACCGCCAGTTCCTCGATCATGAACTGGAAATCATAGTCGCCGGAAATCGCCACGATGGGCGAGGCAGGATCCGCCGTGCGCACCCCAAGGGCCGCCGGAATGGTCCAGCCCAAGGGGCCCGCCTGCCCGCAGTTGATCCAGCCCCTCGGCTTGTAGACATGCAGGAACTGCGCCGCCGCGATCTGCGACAGGCCGATGGTGCTCACATAGGTCGTATCGCGGCCAAAGGCCTTGTTCATGTCCTCATAAACCCGCTGGGGCTTGATCGGCGCATCGTCAAAATGGGTGCGGCGGAGCATGGTCTTCTTGCGCTCGCGGCATTCGGAAAGCCAGGCTGACCGGTCCTTGAGCTTGCCTGCCTTTTTCATTTCGGCCGCCACCTCAACGAAGAGTTCGAGGGCGGCTTTCGCATCGGACGCGATACTGTAATCCGCATTGAACACGCGGCCGATCTGCGTGGGCTCGATATCGACATGGGTGAAGGTTCGGCCCTTGGTATAGACGTCAATGGTTCCCGTGTGCCGGTTGGCCCAGCGGTTGCCGATGCCGAGGATATGATCGGACGCCAGCACCGTGGCATTGCCATAGCGGTGGCTGGTCTGCAGCCCCGCCATGCCCACCATCAGCGGATGGTCGTCCGGAATGCTGCCCCACCCCATCAGGGTCGGAACGACGGGAACGCCGGTGATCTCGGCGAACTTCACCAGAAGCTCGGAGGCATTGGCATTGATGATGCCGCCGCCCGCCACAACAAGCGGACGCTCCGCCCCATTGAGCAAGGAAAGCGCCTTTTCAACTTGTGCCCGCGAAGCGCGAGGCTTGTAGACCGGCAGGGGCTGATAGGTTTCCGGATCAAAATCGATTTCGCTCATCTGCACGTCAAAGGGCAGGTCGATGAGCACGGGCCCCGGCCTGCCTGAGCGCATCAGATGGAAGGCCTGCTGGAAGGTGCCGGGAACCTGTGCGGCTTCCCGCACCGTCACCGCCCATTTGCATACGGGCTTGGCAATGGCTTCGATATCGACGGCCTGGAAATCTTCCTTGTAGAGCCTGGCCCGCGGCGCCTGGCCGGTGATGCACAGAATGGGGATCGAATCCGCCGAAGCCGAATAGAGCCCGGTGATCATGTCGGTGCCCGCCGGCCCCGAGGTGCCAAGGCACACCCCGATATTACCGGGTTTCGCACGGGTATAGCCTTCGGCCATGTGGGAGGCGCCCTCCACATGGCGCGCCAGCGTGTGGCCAATGATATTGCGCGGGCGCATGGCCGCATAGAACGGGTTGATCGCCGCACCGGGCACGCCAAAGGCATGGGCCACCCCTTCCAACTCGAGAATGCGGACGGCGGCCTCGGCAGCAGTCATCTTCGGCATGGCGTGCCTCCCCTGTATCTTAAAGCACTGTTGCGCCAAACGATTAAAAGGTCCAATATATTGTTCGGCTTGATCTAGAGGTTTTTAGTATGGAGCTCCGGCACATAAGATATTTCCTGGCCCTGGCCGAGACCCTGAATTTCACCGCCGCCGCGAAACGGCTGAACATCTCCCAGCCCCCGCTCAGCCAGCAGATTGCCGATCTGGAGCGGGAACTCCAGGTGAAGCTGTTTGACCGCACCAGCCGCAGTGTCGCCCTCACCGCGGCGGGCCAGGTGTTCCGCAAACATGCGGAGGCGCTTGTAGCCCAGGCCCAGCAGGCTGCCGACGAGGTGAAGGCGATTGACCGGGGAACCACTGGCATCCTGAACGTGGCGGCCACCAGTTCCGTCCTGTTCTCCGGGCTTTCGACGGCAATCGCCGCCTTCAAGGCGGAAAACCGCAATATCGAGGTCATCATCCACGAACTGCCGCCAAAGGAACAGATCGAACGCCTTGAGCTTCACCGCGTCGATGCCTGTTTCCTCAGATTTGCACCCGAAGAAAAGGATTTCCTCGTGACCCGGGCATGGCGGGAAAAAGTCGGATTGATAGTCCCGCCCGGACACCGGCTGGCGCGCCACAAGTCCGTCCGCATTGCATCGCTCAGGAACGAGGCGTTCGTTTTCTACCGCCTGCCCGAGTCGGCCTTTGCCACCCATCTGCAATCCATTTGCGTGCAGGAAGGCTTTGCCCCGCGCATCATCCAACAGGTGGTGGAATCATTTTCCGTTGTAAGCCTTGTCTCGGCGGGCCTCGGCATCGGCTTCGTGCCGGAAGCCGTCGGACGCAGAAGTGCCGCCGGCGTAAGATACCTCGACATCACTGGCCCCAGCCCCAGCGCCGACGTCCATTCCCTCATGCGCCATGACGCAACCGCCCTTGCCCGCCGCTTCGTGGCATTTGCCAAGCATTAGAGCATGATCGTCACTTGTTGAGTGCCGCAACGAAAGTGCCCTCATCCGGCCTTCGGCCACCTTCTCCCATACTCGGGTCAAGCCCGAGCACG
>CAZRZB010000126.1:0-7653 GCA_964604435.1 uncultured Aestuariivirga sp.
TGAACACCAGGAAGGTGCCGCCATAGGGAATGACGCCGCCATGCAGCGCCATGCCGTTCATCGCCGCGGCCATGCCGTGCTCGCGAATGCCGTAGTAGACATAGCGCGCGCCGTAATCGGCGGCGCTGAGGGCCTTCATGTCCTTGGACCTGGTGTTGTTTGATCCCGTGAGATCGGCCGAGCCGCCGATGGTTTCGGGCACGGCGGCGTTGATCACATCAAGGGCGTTCTGCGATGAGTTGCGGGTGGCGATCCAGGGCGGGTTCTTTGCCAGTTCCTTTTTGTAGGCGGCAATCACCGCATCAAAATTTGCGGGCAAGGCGCCGGACATGACGCGCGTGAATTCAGCCTTGTGGGGTGAAGCTGCAAGGCGCTGCTCCCAGTCCTTGCGCAGTGCGGCGCCGCGCGATCCGATGCCACGCCAGGCCTTCAGGATTTCATCGGGAACGACAAAGGGCGGATAGTCCCAGCCCAGGGCCTTGCGGGCTCCGGCGATTTCTTCCGCACCCAATGGCGAACCGTGAGTGGCGGAGGTGCCCTGCTTGGTGGGCGCGCCAAAACCGATAATGGTCTTGCAGGCAATCATTGTCGGCTTGCCGGAGCTTTGCGCAGCCTGGAGGGCGGCGGCGATTTCGGTTGGGTTGTGGCCGTCGACGCGGCTCACAGTCCAGTTGGCGGAGGCGAACCGGGCGAGTTGGTCGGTCGAATCAGTCAGGCTCACCTTGCCGTCGATGGAGATGCCGTTATCGTCCCAGAGGACAACCAGATGCTTGAGTTTGAGGTGGCCAGCAAGGGTTATGGCCTCCTGGGAGATGCCTTCCATCAGGCAGCCGTCGCCCGCCAGCACATAGGTCTTGTGGTTGACGAGGCCGTCGCCGAAGCGTGCCGCCAGGTGGCGTTCGGCCATGGCAAAGCCCACGGCATTGGCAATGCCCTGGCCCAGGGGCCCGGTGGTGGTTTCAACGCCTGCGGCATGGCCATATTCCGGGTGGCCTGCCGTCTTCGCGCCCAATTGCCGGAAGTTCTTCAGCTCGTCCAGCGTCATATCCTTATAACCTGTCAAAAACAGCAGGGAATACAACAACATGGAGCCATGGCCGGCGGAGAGAATGAAGCGGTCGCGATCGGCCCAGTTGGGCTCGCTGGCATCAAATTTCAGGAATTGGGTGAACAGCACCGTAGCCACATCGGCGGCTCCCATGGGCAGGCCGGGATGGCCGGAATTGGCCCTCTGGACCCCGTCCATGCTCAGGGCGCGGATGGCATTGGCCATGGATTTTTGCATCTCTGGGGAAGGGGCGGTCATGGTGCGGGAAATCCTTGAAAGCAGCGGCAATCGGGCTTCTGATTAACAGCAGTTGCTGCCCTGTCAACCGGGCTTTTCCAGCGCCTCATATGGTCAAATTAACCTATTGAAGTGTGCCGCTTTACATAACATATTGGGAACGGCGGCAAATTGGTTGATTTGCCAGCGCGTGACAGGGCAAGGCGTGGCTTGTTTTTCTGTTCCAGCACGCGCCGGAAAAACAGGTGGCGGTTGTGTTTATTGTTTCAGGCTGTTGCCCTGGGGCGAAACATGATCTAGGGGCGGACATGGTTGAGACACAGAAATTGAACGATGCCTTCGATCGTTTCGATGTGGCATTGAAATTATTCGAGGGGGCGCTGGCCAAGAAGCAGGCGGTTGCCGAGGAAGCCGAGGCGCTGCGCGGGGACCGCGCGAAGATCGCTTCGGAACTTGACCTGGTGCGCACGAAGGCAGGCGAACTGGTCACCACCAACAAATCGGCTGTCGGCAAGATCGACGCGGCCATGTCACGCATTCGCGCTGTCCTGCACAGCAACAGTGGGGGCTAGGGCATGGCCAATGTCGTCGTCTCGGTTGCCGACCGTCCCTACACCATGCAGTGTCCCGACGGTGAGGAAGATCATCTGCGCGAACTCGCCTCGCTGCTTGACGCGGAAATTGTACGGATCAAGCAGAGCGTCGGCTCCATCGGCGATATCCGCCTGCTGGTGATGAGCGGCCTGATGGTGGCGGACCGCCTGTCGGAAGCCATCCGCAAGATTGAGGCGCTGGAAGACCAGATCAAGGGCCTGCGTGAATCACGCAACCATGCGCAGGCGCAGGCAAAGGACCTCGAAGCGAAATTCACGGCGCGCCTGGAAAGCGCCTCGGAAAGGCTTGAGAGCATCGCCAAGGCGATGGTGAAGTAATGCCTGTTGTCAGCAACGATGAACAATCGACTCCCTGAAAGTGGTTCAGTTTTAGGAGTAGACATAGGATTTTCGGTTAAGCGACGCTCAAGCGCTGTTTGTCGGCTTGATTGGAATGCAAATAGCGTCGCATTTTCCATTGAACGTTTTCGAGCATTGGAGCCTGAGAGAACTCAGGTCTTGAGAAGGGCCGCTGATCGGCCCGTAATGGCTGTCGCATTTGACGGCCCGCTTCGATCTGACTTCGGAATCATTGGTCACTTTCGACTTGCAGAACTTTTGCTAACTCGACGCTTGTGGTCATTCATTGGCAAGCCTGGCCAATCGAGCACCCCTGTCGGAAAGAATTTGAACTCAAGCACAAATACTTGTGCCAAGATTGTTCTTGGCATGGCGGCAGTAGGGAAGGCCGATCACGACCATGCAATTCACCCGGCTGCGATTGCAGAAGCGTTTCCAAGTTCTTTTCTTGGCCTGCTGATTCGTGATCCAACTGTTATTCGAGTACGGCGAGGGAACCGATCTGACCGATACTATGATCACTTAGCAAAATCAGGTGATCTCGACAAATTGCTTCACAGTTTATTGCATAATAGAAGGCCCAACACCCCATTTGACGCAGTTAAGAACCACGATGACCGGGCAGCTGTTATTTGCGCTTTAACCGCACTTTGTGTCGCGGCGGGAGAGTACACTGTCGTTGGAGACGGTGATGGCTGGATTGTGCTGCCACCGCCTGTGTTCATTCAGAAATGGGCGTGGGACAAACTTGCTGAAAACGCAAAGCTGGATGGCGGGCTCGAATGGCGAGGAGCTAATCCACATGAAAAGAAATCTGGTTGAAGCGGCTAGCCCCTGCGCCTCGATCAGTGGGACTGCCAAGAGCCAAAAGAAAACAAAGAGATTATCGCATTTGTTGCTTGACATATGCCTGGGCATATGCCATGTTTGCAACATGGGTGATTATAGGCATGTTAAGCTGTTCAGGAACGGGCGCAATCAGGCGGTGCGCATTCCGCGGGAATTTGAGTTGCCTGCCGGGGAAGCGGTGATGCGCCGGGATGGTGACAGGTTGGTTATTGAACCGTTGCCGAGGCCGCGGCTCGCTGAGGTTCTTCGGGGCCTTAAGCCGGTAACTGACAGGCTGCCGTCAATCGTCGACAAGCCGCCTGAGCCCGTGGTGCTGTGAGCCAGGGCTTTCTGCTTGATACCAACATCATTTCCGCACTGATGCGAGACCCCCAGGGCCCTGTTGCGCGAAAAATCGAAAAGCTTGGTGACGCCGAGATATTCACCAGTGTGATTGTCGCCGCTGAAGTGCATTACGGCATCGTCAAGAAGGGGTCGGCGCGATTGCGGGAAAGCGCCGAGGCTATCTTGGCTTCGCTTGAAATCCGCCCCTTTACGCCTGAAGCCGCAATCGCCTACGGCAGCCTTCGTGCAAAGCTTGAGCAAAAAGGCCGTGTCATCGGAGCCAATGATCTGCTCATTGCGGCCCAGGCGATGACCGAAGAAGCTGTGCTTGTAACGGACAATATGGGGGAGTTCGCGCGCGTTGCCGGCCTCAAGACCCAGAACTGGCTTCGCTAGGTTCCGGGACGCTCAGGTGTGGGCCATGACGTGGCGGCGGATTAGGGGGAGAAGTTTGGTACGTTGATCGACGCTCCCGCACGGGAGCGGTGATTCGCCCGAAAAGGCGACGGTTGAAGTGGCATCTGTTGGGCGGAATTGTGCGGAGCAAAATTAAATTTTCGTAACTTGCTGCGCTGCGAGACCGCGAACTATCAACCGGGCGTCCGTATGCATCTTGCATCGGATGCCGGATTGGAAGCTTGTCCACCGGCGATTGAACCGGCCCGTTCCCCGCGTCCGGGCCGCAAACCAAAGGAATAGTGGAATGAAGAAGTTTGTTGCAATGCTGATCGCTTCTGCCGCCATGGTGGCAACCGCCTATGCCGGTGAAGTGGAAGGCGTGGTCAAGGCCTATGATGAGGCCACCAAGACCGTTACCCTCGAGGATGGCTCGGCCTATGTTTTGGCGGAAGGCGTTGCCGCTGAAGGCCTCGCTGCCGGGGCCAAGGTGAAGGTCGCTTTTGATGACGCCAGCAAGGCAGCAACGGCTGTCACCGTTGAAGAGTAATTTCACCGGGCGATAACCATTGGCGCGTCCGGCCTCAGGCTGGGCGCGTTTTCTTTTTTTCGGAGAGCCGCGCGGGCCGGCGTTTCAGGTGAAATCGCCCGGTTCCGCGCGCCGCTTCAGTCCGGTGATCATGGCCCTGACCAGGTTTTCCCGGTGGCGCAAGCTGGCGAGCACAACGCCGGCAAGATGCAGGGCAATCAGCGCGACCACGCCATCGGCACAGAGACTGTGCAGGATCTGCACCCAGTCTTCACCGAAATAGGCATCGGTCGTCATCATCCAACCGGTAAAGGCGGTCATCAGCGAGGCCGCCATCAGGGCCAGCACCATGGCGCCACCCGCCGGATTATGGCCGATATGGCGGGCTTCGGTGCCTTTGAGCATCGCGAGCAGATAACGCAACACGGTTTTTGGATTTTGAATGAACTGGGAGAAGCGCGCATAGGGCGTCCCGAGGAAACCCCACAGAAATCGGACCAGCACGAGGGACGCGGCCGCATAGCCTGCCCAATAATGAATGCTCTCGCGCCAGGTCGAAGTGAACCAAGCCAGGGCGAAGCTCGACACGAGGCTCCAGTGGAAAATTCTTACAAGCGGATCCCAGACGCGCATCAACCCTGAGGGCTGAGGCGCGTCCGTGAATTCAGCCAAGGATCAATTCTCGCCGGCTTCAGCCTTGTCGAGCTTCTCGAATGTCTCGGCGTTATAGGCGATATTCACCTTCTTGCCGGCGGCATCGATCGCATAAACTTCATAGCAGCCGTTCTCAACCTTGATCTTCTTCACGGTGAGGCCCTCTGTCTTGAGTTGGCTGACCAGGTCGGCCTTGGGCTTGAACTGCGCGGCAGGTGCCGTGCTGCAGGTGGCGCCAGCGGCAAGGGCCGAGCCCGTCATGAGGGCGGCGAAAGCGACTGAAGTAAGAATACGAAGCATAGGTGGTCTCCATAATATTATTATCCGGGGACGGATGATATTGGATGCGATTGTCTCCGGGGGAAACGCGTCCAGACGATTCTTCCAATTCGTCAGAGCAGACAGATAGCAGGCCAACCTGACACCCAGATGGCTGGGCGGTTACAAATTGTACATGGAGAACGTCGAAGCCGGGCCCGGCGGGGATATGGTCAACAATGGATGAACGGATTGGACCTTGTCCCGGCCTTCGGGGCAGTGATCTTCGGGGCTGGATTTTCCGCCCCTGAAGGCCTACATACGGCCCCGGCGGGCTGCCCGGTTTGTGCGGAACATTTTTTCCCAGGGCCTATAATCGATCTTTAGGGAGCTGTCCCTGGGCTGGACCGTGGTCCGGCTTAAACGGCGCCCACCTACGTGAGTAGGGACCCGGGATCGTCAGTTCTCACGGCCCATGGTGGCTCGCCGCTTGTTTTGAAGGACGTCATGAGTCTTGCTGAGTTAAAACGCCAGGCGCGAAGCAGGGCCAGCATCATCCGGAATGAGGCGCATGAAGCCGGCAAGTCAGGCGCCGGGGCGGCTTTGGCGGCGCGCGGGCTTCCGTTTCCGAGAGGCGCCCAGAACAGCGTCATCTCCGCTTTCCATTCCTTCGGCAGCGAGATTTCGACCTTTGAGCTTATTGACAGGCTTGCTGCCGATGGCTGGACAGTGGCGCTGCCCGTTGTGGTTGCAAAGAATGCACCGCTGCTCTTCCGCCAGTGGGCCCCGGGCGATGAACTGGTCCTGGGGCGCTGGGACATCAAGGTTCCGCCTGAATCGGCGCCGGAAGTCCAGCCCGACGTGTTGCTGGTTCCCATGCTGGCCTTTGACCGCAAAGGTTACCGGCTGGGTTATGGCGGCGGCTTCTATGACCGCACCCTTGAAAAGCTGCGCAGCTTCAAGAACGTGACGGCCATCGGGCTTGCCTACGGGGCCCAGGAAATTGACATGGTGCCCCGCGACGGCCATGACCAGCCGCTGGACTGGATCATGACGGAGCGGGAGACGTTCAAATGCGGCTGATATTCCTGGGCGACGTGGTGGGCAGGGCGGGGCGCGATGCGGTTGCCCGCGAACTGCCGCTGCTGCGCGAACGCTACAAGCCCGACCTTGTCGTGGTGAATGGCGAGAACGCCGCCCACGGCTTCGGCATCAGCCAGGACATCCACCAGAAATTCCTCGCCTGCGGGGCGGATGTCGTCACGCTCGGCAACCATGCCTTTGACCAGCGCGAAACCCTGGTTTTCATTGAACGGGAGCCGCAGCTTGTCCGCCCGTTGAACTGGCCGGCGGGTTGCCCCGGGCGCGGCACCTGCATGGTGGAAACGGCCAAGGGCCAGCGGGTGCTGGTGATGAACGCCATGGGCCGGGTGATGATTGAGCCGCTGCTGGATGACCCGTTTCCCGCCGTGGGGCGCGAACTCGAGCAATGCCGGCTGGGGCGCGACTGCGACGCCATTCTGATCGATTTCCACGCCGAGGTTTCATCCGAGAAAATGGCCATGGGGCATTATGTGGATGGCCGGGCCAGCCTGCTGGTGGGCACCCATACCCACACCCCCACCGCCGACCACCACATCCTTGCCGGGGGGACAGCCTACATGACCGACGCCGGCATGTGCGGCGACTATGATTCGGTGATCGGCATGGACAAGGTGGAGCCCCTCAACCGCTTTCTACGCAAGCTGCCGGTGGAAAAATTCAAGCCAGCCGAGGGTTCCGCCACGGTGTGCGGGGTGGCGGTCGAGACTGACGACCGGACCGGCCTTGCGACGCAGATTGCCCCGCTGCGTGTTGGGGGCAGACTGTCGCAGGCGGCGGTGGCTTTTTGGTAAAACACCGCAGGGCATGACAATTATTCTGCCTTGGCGGCAAAAAAACTCTAGTGACCTTTTGCCAAGCCGTGCTTAGTATCACGTCCAGCGCCTCGAAATAAGAGCTGAAGTCAGTGCTGCCCACAGGGTTGCGGTGGCACTCATCAAGTCGGCGGGGTCGTGATCTGGGGAGGACGTCTTGGCTCGCTGTGGTGGGAAGACTGGCATTTTTGCCTTGCTGCCAGAGCCCGTTGAACGGTTCTCCATAACGCATTTTCAGCCGGGAATCCGGCGCATTTGGAGGAACTACATGAAGAAACTATCAGTTCTATTCGCCACCGCCTTGCTTGCCGGAACCGCCTTTGCTGCTTCTGCCAGGGCTGGTGACGAGCTTACAATCACATCCTGGGGTGGCGCGTACCAGGACAGCCAGCGCAAGGCTTATTACGAGCCCTATAATGCTGCCGGCAACAAGGTCACCGAAGCCGAGTACAATGGCGAAGTGGCCAAGATCAAGGCCATGGTTGAAGC
>CAZRZB010000127.1:0-7568 GCA_964604435.1 uncultured Aestuariivirga sp.
GCCGACATAATCCGCCGCGCCATGGTCCGCATGCAGGAGGCGCTCGACGGGGCAAGGCTCACGGCCAGGATGCTGCTGCAGGTCCATGACGAACTGATCTTCGAATGCCCTGAGGCGGAAATCGAAAAGACCATGGCGGTGGTCAGGCATGTCATGGTGAAGGCTCCCGAACCGGCGGTGAGGCTTTCCGTGCCGCTGCAGGTCGATGCGCGCGCCGCGATGAACTGGGACGAGGCCCACTAGCCCGCCATGGCAAAGGAGAAAACCGAAACCGCCGAAATCCTGGCGCCGCTTGAACGGCTGGCCCGGCTCATGCGGGCGGGCGAGCATGAGGGCGGCTTGAACCCGGCCCAGTGGGAGGCGCTGCGCTATCTCGCGCGGGCCAACCGTTTTTCCAATTCGCCCATCGCCCTCACGCGCTTTCTCGGCTCCACCAAGGGCACGATTTCGCAAACCATCAAGGCGCTCGAACGCAAGGGCTTCATCGCCAAGTCGCCGCGGGAAAACGAGGGCCGCTCCATCTGCCTGGCCTTGACGGAAAAGGGACGTGAAGCTCTCACGCGCGACCCGCTGGCGGAGCTGTCGATTTCGCTTGATGAGCTGGGCGGCAAGACGAGACGGCGGCTGGCCAAGGGCCTTTCCGAACTGCTTGAGACTGAGCTGAAGCGCCGCGAGCAGCCCGGCTTCGGGAGCTGCGCCTCGTGCCGCTATTTCCGCCAAAAGGGCCGCGAGACCGATCCCCTCGGCCCGCACCAGTGCATGCTGTTCGATGCAGCGCTGTCAGAGACGGAGTCGCGATTGATCTGCGTTGAGCAGGTGGCGGGTTAGAACCGGACCTTTCCCTCGCCCCGTGGCAACGGCTATCGCACGTACAAATCTTTTTCCCAGCTTATCTTGTTGACATCATTTTTCTGCTTGTCATCCCGGCGAAAGCCGGGACCCAGACTTGCAACCAGTTCGCCTGCCCAAAGTCTGGGCCCCGACTTTCGTCGGGGTGACAGAAATTTGTGGAACGCCTACTCCGCCGCCAGGGCCATTTGCGGGCTGGCGTCCATGACATCGGTTCCGACGTGGTCCTTGAAGGTGTCGAAGTTCTTCACGAACATGGCAACGAGTTTGCGCGCCTGGGCGTCGTAGGCCTGGCGGTCGACCCAGGTTTCGCGCGGGTTCAGGATCCTTGCGTCGACGCCGGCAACGGCGGTTGGAACGGCAAAGCCGAAGTGTGGATCGGTGCGGGTGTCCGCATTGTCCAACGCGCCGTTCATGGCGGCGGCGAGCAGCGCGCGGGTGGCCTTGATCGGCATGCGGTGGCCCTCGCCATAGGCCCCGCCGGTCCAGCCGGTGTTCACCAGCCAGCATTTCACCTCATGCCTGGCGATGAGATCGCGGAGCAGATTGCCATAGATGCCCGGATGGCGCGGAATGAAGGGGGCGCCAAAGCAGGTGGAGAAGGTGGCGCTGGGTTCCACCACGCCCTGCTCGGTTCCGGCCACCTTTGCGGTGTAGCCGGAGAGATAATGATACATGGCCTGCTGCGGGGTGAGCCTGGCAATCGGCGGCAGCACGCCGAAGGCATCGGCGGTCAGCATGACGATGTTCTTAGGAATGCCGCCAAGGCCCGAGAGGCTGGCATTGGGGATGTAGTCCAGTGGATAGGCGGCGCGGGTGTTCTCGGTCAGGGCATTGTTATCGAGATCGAGCTGGCGCGTGTCCGCATCCATCACAACATTCTCAAGCACGGTTCCCCAGCGCCTGGTGGTGGCGAAAATCTCGGGCTCCGCCTCGGCGGAAAGCTTGATCACCTTGGCATAGCAGCCGCCTTCGAAGTTGAAGACGCCGGCATCCGACCAGCCATGCTCGTCGTCGCCGATCAGGGTGCGGGTGGCATCGGCCGAGAGCGTGGTCTTGCCGGTGCCGGAAAGGCCGAAGAACACCGTGGTGTCGCCGGCGGGGCCGGTGTTGGCCGAGCAGTGCATGGGCATCACGCCCTTTTCGGGCAGCAGGTAATTCAGCACGGTAAAGACCGACTTCTTGATCTCGCCCGCATATTGCGTACCGCCGATGAGGACGAGGCCGTTGGCGAGATCAAGGGCAATCACCGTTGGCCCCCTTGTGCCATGGCGCTGCGGGTCGGCCTTGAAGGACGGCAGGTCGATGATGGTGAGGCCGGGGGCGACGCCCTGGCCTGCCTTGGGAGCGCGCAGGAGATGCTGGATGAACAGGGCGTGCCAGGCATATTCGCAGATCACCCGGGTTTGCAGCTGGTGGGCCGGGTCGGCCCCGGCAACGAGATCCTGGATAAACAGGTTGCTGTTGCGGGCATGGACCATGAAGTCGTTCTTCAGGGCCTGGAAATGGGCCCGGGTCATGGCCCGGTTGTTGTCCCACCAGATGGTGTTTTCGGTGCTGGCATCGCGGACGATGAACTTGTCCTTGGGGCTGCGGCCGGTGTGGCTGCCGGTGCTGACGACGAGGCTGCCGCCTTCCGCCGCCTGGGCTTCGCCGCGCATGATGGCGCGTTCGTAAAGCTCGGCGGCGCTGGCATTCCAAGACATGGCGTCAAACGAACCGAGGCCAAGGCTGAGAAGCTGGGAGCGGGTGCTGCTGTCGATCTGCATGGCGGTCATTCCCCTAAAGTGGACAGATCAACCGGTAACAAAACGCAGTGCTTCGATCAATCAAAATGATGTGTTATCGTCAATTATTTGCGGTATCGAATGTCATTTTATGACGCACATACATCATTTCGGGGTTACTATTGAGTGCCCCTAGCCTGGGGAGCCGCCGTAACCAATTGAAAACTTGGGTTATGACTGAGCGGGCAAGACCTCAGCGAATCCGCTGGCCGTTGCGTTCATCGAATACATAGAGGTGGCCGGTGCTGAAGGCGATGCCGGCTTTCTCGCCGAGCCGGGCGGTGAAATCCTTGGCGGCCTTGACAGTGAGCAGGTCGCTGCCTGCCTTCAAGGTCACCAGCGTATGGTCGCCGATCAGCTCGGTGGCATAGACTTCGCCCTTGATGGCGCCCTTGGCGGGGGCCACCACGCTGCAGTCCTCGGGCCGGATGCCGAGCACGGCGCTGGCGACCCGGCCGCTCACCGGCACCGGGATCTTGGCGCCATTGCTCAGGAAGGCTTTCCCCTCGAGGGCGCCGCGCACCACGTTCATCGGCGGCGAGCCGATGAACTGGGCGACGAAGAGATTGGCCGGGTTGTTGTAGATCTCGGCAGGGGTTGCGAGCTGCTGCAGCACGCCCTTTTCGAGTATGGCGACGCGGCGGGCCAGCGTCATGGCCTCGATCTGGTCATGGGTCACATAGATCGTGGTGATGCCGAATTGCTCCTGCATGTGCTTGAGTTCGGCGCGCATGTGGCCGCGCAGCTTGGCATCGAGGTTCGACAGCGGCTCGTCCATCAGAAAGACCGAGGGACGACGGATGATGGCGCGGGCGAGCGCCACGCGCTGCTTCTGGCCGCCCGAGAGCTCACGGGGGTAGCGGTGCAGCAGCCCGCCGAGCTGCACCTGGGCCGCGGCATCGCGGATCTGCGCCTCCTGCTCTCCTTGCGGAACCTTGCGCACCTTCAGGGGGAAGCCGATGTTCTCGGCCACGGTCTTGTGCGGATAGAGGGCATAGGACTGGAACACCATGGAGATGTCGCGGTATTTCGGCAGGATATCGGTGACATCCCGGTCGCCGATCAGCACCCGCCCGGCACTTGCGGTTTCAAGGCCGCAGAGAATGCGCAGCGCCGTGGTCTTGCCCGAACCCGAGGCGCCGAGAAGAACCAGAAATTCGCCAGGCTCGACCTGCAAGTTCAGTTCCTCCAGCACGAGAACGGGGCCGAAGGATTTCTGTATCTTGTCGAAGGAAACCGGAACCCCGGCCTTGCCGCTTGCCATCTTGACTGCTCTCTATCCCTTGACCGCGCCAAGGAGCACGCCCTTGGCAATGAAGCGTTGCAACAGAATTGCCATCAGGATCACCGGAATGATCATGATCACGATGATGGCACTCATTTCCCACCACAACACGCCCTTTTCACCGGCATTCTTCGCCGCCACCATGATGGGCATGGTTTGCACCTTGGCATAAGCAAGGAATACGGCGAAGAGATACTCATTCCAGTTCAGGATGAGCGTGAGAAGTGTGGTTGCGGCAAGGCCCGGCCGGGTGAGCGGCAGGACGATGTCCCAGAAAATTCCAAACCGCGTGGCGCCGTCGAGTTGGGCCGACTCCTCCAGTTCAATCGGCAAATTGGCGAAGAAATCATGCATGAGCCAGACGACAATGGGGAGGTTGGCCACGGCGTACATGATGATGAGAGCCAGATGCGTGTCGAGCAAACCGACAGCCTGGAACATGATGTAGACGGGAATGACCACGACGATGGGCGGCAGGATGCGCTGGGAGATGATCCAGAACAGGATGTCGCCATTGCCGAGGGTGCGGGTGAAATGCTTGCCGAAGGCGCGGGCGAGGAAAAAAAACAGGGCAAGGGCAACCGCGCTGGAAGCCCACCAGGGAATGCCGGCATAGCTGGTGGCGGCAATGACCAGCAGAGCCAGCGCCACGAACATCATGATATTGCCGAACTTCGGCTTGTACTGGATGCGGGCCAGCGCGTAGGCCGCCATGGCGCCGACGGCTACGCAGAGGGCCGTTGAAGCAATTGCCACCACCACGGAATTGGTGAAGGCCAGGAATATCTTGCAGATCTGGGGCTCCATGGGCTGCAGGGCCACCACGGGCGAGACGATAAAGACAAAGGAATTGTAGACGAGCAACCCCGCTTGCCTGATCATGGAGGGAAGGTCGCAGAAGGGATCGGTATTGAACTGGGCCCGCCAGGCGTTGAGCGTCGGCTCGAAATCCAGGAAGGGAACGTAGAACGGCCCCTGGTTCACGGCGGCGGCGTCCTTGAAGGACGTAATGATGACCCAATAGATGGGAAAAAGCACGAAGAGCGACCAGCCGGCGAGCAGGAGGTGCGCCACCGTATTCGCCGCTGGCGACATCTTGCCAACAGCAGGCGGCTCGAACAGGCGCTCCATGAGGCTCCGGTTGACTTTCTCGAACTTGAATGACGCCTCGCTCATGCGCGCGCCTTTCTGAGCTGGCCGAGCACCAGGTAATTGAAGAAGGATGCGCAGATGACGACCGTGAGAATGAGCAGAAGATAGGCGACCGCCGCCGATGTCCCCACGTCGTTGGCGCGCCAGATATACATGGAATGAAGTGTCATCGATTCGGTCGAGGAACCGGGCCCGCCGCCCGTCATGATGTTCGGAAGGTCCACGATCTTGAAGGCTTCGATCATGCGGATCAGCAGCACCGTTACGGCGACCGGGACGATCTGCGGCCAGGTGATCTCACGGAAAATCTGGACGCTCGAGGCGCCGTCCACCTGGGCCGCCTCGACATGGTCGCGCGGCACGTTTTCCAGGGCTGCAAGCATGCAGATGAAGATGAAGGGTATCCATTGCCAGGAATCGCAGATCATCATGACGAACCGGGATGCCCACGGATCGGCTGACCAAACCCATGTGTTGACCGTGGCGGCGCCAAAGAGCGGCTGGAATGGGCCTTTGGTGATGTCGGCAACCATCTTCATGGCGTATCCCACGCCCAAAGGAGTGATCATCAGCGGAATGAAGAAGATGACACGGAAAAAGCTCTTGCCGACGATTGGCTGCGAACACAGGAAAGCGAGGCCGGTTCCAATCACGAACTGGAGGGCACAGCCCACAATCACATAAAAAAGCGTCGTTAAGAGGGTGCCGATGGAGTTGCCGGAAAGCAGCGAGACGGCCATGACCCAGGCGATGAAAATGGCCATCGCGGCCGAGATGAGGCGGCCCAGCATGCCAACCCAGCTTGCAGTCTTCAGGGAGCGGTAGAGCCACCACAGTACGATGGCTGCCACGGCAACAAGAAACAGCGTGCCGAAAACACCCATCGTCCCGATCTTGCCAAGGAAATGCGCCTGATCGGTGCCGAAAAACTGCTTGGAAAAATTCTGGAACCAGACGAAGCGGAACTGCAGGCCATTGCCGGTGAATCTTACGCGGCTCAGGGCAAAGACGATGGAATAGAAGGTCGGGAAGATCGCGAAGATCAGGATGAGGGTGACAGCGGGCGCAATGAAAAAGGTGCGCGAATGGCGGTCAAACCATTCACCCCAACTCTCCCCCAAGGGGCTGCCAGCCGGGGTGGTCCCCGGCTGGCCAATCACGTCGGCATGCGCCATCGGCCTGGCGTTAGTTGCCAGTGCCGAGGGCCAAGGCCTGGGCCTTGATCTGGGCGTCGCGGCCGAAGTCCTCGGTCACTTCCTCCCAGCCCGCTTCGATGTTCTTCAGGGCTTCTTCCACCGTGATTTCGCCAGCAAGATAGCGGGCAAGCTCGGTGTCAAGAACAACGCCGGTGTACTTCTGCGCACCCGGGATCTTCATGTCGGAAGCCATGTTGGCATTGTTCAGAGCGCCGTTAATGGCGCCCAGATAGTTGGCGGCCAGCTCGGCAGGCATGCCGGCCTTGACCCACAGGTCGGTGCTGGCGAGCTGCGAGTTGCGATACGGATTGTAGCCCGTTGCGCCGATCGTCACGTCGACGTTCGATTGCGCCGCCTGGTTCATGTAGGACAGGAAGGCATAGGCCGCATCCTTCTTCTTCTGGTCGGCCTTGGCGTTGATGGCGCCAGCCCAGCCACCGAAGGCCGCGAACGGCGCATAGTTGATGCCGTCGACGGAATAAGGCGCGTTTTCCTTTGTCACAGGCACAAGCTTGCCGGTGGCGCGGTCCAGCACTTCCGTGGAACCGACTGCGCCAACGGCATAGATCAGGCCCTTCACGCCGGCGGCATCGGGATCAAGCTGCAGCGTGCCGGGATCGCCCCACTCAATCAGCAGGCCGCAACGGCCGGCCTTGAACAGGCCGCGCGTGTCGCCGATGTCCATGTTCAATTCTTCCGGCGGGCCATACTTGCCGGTTTCCTTGTACACTTCGAAGGCCTTCTTCCAGGCGTCGTTGTTGATCACCGGCTTCATCGTCGCGCCATCAAAGTGGAAGCCCTGGGCTGTGCCCTGGGTCTGCACGAACGAGGCAGCGACTGTCTGGATGGCGAAATAGGACTGGGCATTGCGCTTCTTGAAGATGCAGGAACCGTAGTCGGCCTGGCCATCGCCGTTCATGTCCTGGTTGTGGATCTTGGAGGCAACATCAAGATAGTCCTGCCAGGTCTTGGGCGGTTGCAGGCCGGCCTTTTCCAGAACGTCCTTGCGGTAATAAACCATCTGGAAGTCGCCATCGACCATCAGCAGCTTGGTCTTGCCGCCAACCTTCTGGCCGAATTCGCGGAAATAGGGTGCGATGTCGGCCGGATCAAGCTTGGTGTCCTTGGCGATATAGGGGTCCATGTCCTCGAGGAGCCCGGCTGCGTCAAGCTCCACGCCCCAGCCCGCGGCGAAAACGCCAACGTCGATGGAATTGGTGCCGGTTGACCAGTCGTTCTGGATCTTCGGGAAGATTTCCGCGAAGGGAACTTCCGTCACGACGATCTTGCCGCCGGTGG
>CAZRZB010000128.1:0-7413 GCA_964604435.1 uncultured Aestuariivirga sp.
CGCGACCCCTATCCCCCCAGAATAGTGCGCTACCGGGCTGCGCTACGCTCCGACTGAGGGGCTAGTTAGCATCCCGCCCCGGAAAGCGAAAGTCCTGATTGTGGCCCGGCCAATCTATGATTCTTGCTGGCCCAGAACACCAATTATGTCACCGCGCCGGCCCGTCAGGCGCTGGGCCTGAAAAGCCAATAGCGCCGCCCAAACCGCATCGGCAATCAGTACGGCCACCGCAAGCCCCATGACGCCCAGGCTGGGTGCGAGGAATGCTGTTCCACCGACCAACACTCCCACTGCAATTAGGCAGGACCCCGCCGTTCTGATCTGATAGCCCGCAAGGGAGAGCAAATGCTGGTTCATTCCGCTCGCCGCCCGGAAGACCTGGCTGATCATGAACAATACGAGGGGCCAGTGGCCGGCTTCATATTCATGACCAAATACCCGGAGTGCCCAAGTGCCAAATAGCACGGCACCTGCCACGCAGGCCAGGATAGCGCCAAGGGCGATGAGGTTGATGCGCAGCAGAATGGCCTGCACCTGCTGCACCGTTCCGCGTGCCATGGCGGCAGTCAGGTCGGGAAGAATGAACTGCTGGGTCGCCTGGGTAATGAAGCCCGCCAATGCCGCCAGCCTGATTGCGACTCCAACCAGTGCCACATCGGCGTGGTTCAAAAAGAAGCCTGCGATCAGCGTGACGATATCGGCAAAGGAAGCGGCCACTAGCCCCACAACCACGAGGGCGGCAGCCCTGCCCCGCAACAAAGGTGCCAGATCATGGCGCCCGGACCACTTGAGGCCGGTAAAGACGCCTTCGCCCCTGATAAACCAGGCTTGGCCAACAGCTACAATGGTGTTCATGACGACGAAGGCCCAAAGCACCTGAGCGACGCCAAGGCGCATGCCTATTTCCCAGGCGAGAAGCAAATAGGCCAGAAGCAGCCCGGGACGATAGACAAAGTCCGGAATATAGGAGAGCGCATAGCGCCGAACCGAATTGGCGGCGGAAGCGTTCAATCTTATGAAGGCCTGCGCAGGCGCGGCAAGGCAGCCGAAGAGCAAGGCCGTCTTGATGCCCTCGTTGAATGGCAGCCAGAAATAGACCATGGCGGCCAAGGCAAGTGTGGCGAGCGATATCCAAAGACCGTCACGCAGCGAGGCGTGATGGAAGGCACGCACCAGGTTCTTCCGACCTAGCGCGTAGTAGCGGGGCAAACAGGTAATCGCCAGGGTAGGATAGCCGCCGGATATCAACAAACTGATGAAGGCCGCAGCACTCATGCCCATGAACACAACACCCACCTCAGTCTGGGTGAGGAGACGGGCCAGCAATATCTGGCTGGCGAGCCCAATGGCAGCACCGGCAAATCTTGCACCGACAAGATTTACGGCCAGCAGGATCGTTCGCCACAGGGACATAAGGGTGAATTGCCTATTCCAGACCTGAAAGGAATATCAATAAACGAGGCGCCTTTATTTTGTGTTGCGGAAGAAACTCAAAGCCTTGAGGTGGGATCCAGCAATTTCCTGGCATCGCCCAAGTCCCGCAGGGCAGCCTTCAGGGCATCTGTCTGCATGTCGGAAAGCCTGTGCACAATGACCGGCGCTTCGCCAACATTGCCTCCCGGACGGGCCAAGGGAGCCCTTCCGGGAAGCGGTGCCGAGCCACGGAAACGGGGTGCAATCTGGGCCTGGCCCGGCTTAGGTACACCGTCCAGATCCATGTCACGCTTGCGGGCAACGATTTCACCGCGGCCAATGCCGGCAACATAGGCAACGCCCTCCTCCTTAAGGATGCGCAAAAGCCCGCGGATCGTATAACCTTCGTTATAGAGAAGGCTGCGAATGCCTTTCAACAGCTCGATGTCAGAGGGGCGGTAATAGCGCCTGCCGCCGGCCCGTTTCATGGGCTTTATCTGGGCAAAACGGGTTTCCCAAAACCTCAGTACATGCTGGGGAACATCAAGTTCCTCGGCGGCTTCGCTGATGGTGCGGAATGCGTCGGGGGATTTTTCCAAGGACTATCTCCAACTCACGGAAAAGAGATACTCAATCATCACTGCCTGGCTCAAGACCATTAATGACATTCTTCATCACCTGGCTTGGCCGGAACACCATCACCCGGCGCGGCGTAATAGGCACTTCTTCGCCGGTCTTTGGGTTGCGCCCGATGCGGCCCTTTTTGCTGCGCACCATGAATGTCCCAAAAGACGAGAGTTTCACCGACGCCCCCTCGACCAAGGCCGCTGAAACCAAGTCCAAGACAGCCTTCACCATCTCGGCCGATTCGGTGCGCGACAATCCGATATCCCGGTGCACCGCTTCACTAAGATCCGCACGCGTCAGAGTCTTGCCTGCCATGTTTTTCCCCTTGCAAGAACTGATGTAAGTTAAGTCGCCAAAGCGCCCGGGTCAATATAAAATTATGAAAACTCAAAGGCTTACGACTCGCTTAAAAACGGGCAAGAACCGCTCCCCACGTAAAGCCGCCGCCCATTGCTTCCATCAGGACGAGTTGCCCCCGCTTGATGCGGCCGTCCTTTACCGCGGCGTCAAGGGCCAGTGGAATAGAAGCTGCCGAGGTGTTGCCGTGGCGGTCGAGGGTAATCACGATTCGGTTTTCAGGAATGCCCAGTTTCTTTGCCGTTCCTTCCAGAATACGGCGATTCGCCTGGTGTGGAACAAACCAATCGATATCCAGAGGCTTGAGCCCGGCTTTGGTTATTGTCTCTTCCATAACAGCGGCAATATTGGTCACGGCGTGCTTAAACACCTCACGGCCTTCCATGCGCAAATGGCCGACGGTTTTCGTCGTCGAGGGCCCGCCATCGACAAAAAGCTTGTCGCCATATCTGCCATCGGAGTGTATCTGGCACCCTAAAATACCCCGGTCCGCATTGGTGCCTTCACCTGCCGCGGCACGCAGAACAACCGCGCCCGCACCATCGCCAAAGAGCACACAAGTGGTGCGGTCATTCCAATCAAGTATGCGCGAAAAAGTCTCAGAGCCGATAACAAGGGCGCATTGGGACTGGCCGCTTCTGATAAAGCTGTTGGCGATCGTCAGCCCGTAAACAAAGCCTGAGCAAACTGCCTGCACATCAAAAGCCGCGCCCCGGGTAATCCCAAGGTCAGCCTGCACCTGGGTGGCTGTTGCCGGAAAAGTACTATCCGGGGTGGAGGTGGCAACGATGATGAGATCTATGTCAGCAGGTGACATTCTTGCGTTTTCAAGCGCGTTGCGCGCCGCCTGGACAGCAAGGCTGCGTGTGGTTTCGTCCTCAGCCGCAATATGGCGTGCCCTGATGCCGGTGCGCTCGACGATCCATTCATCGGTTGTATCGACAATCTTGCTGATATCGGCATTGGTCATGATCCGCTTTGGCAGCGCGGAACCGACACCTTCAATGGTTGATCTCACCACGACTCCACTCACTCTGCCACCTGCGCAACCGGAACCATGATGGCATTCATTTCGGCGACATCTTCGGCAATTTTCTTGACCAGGCCATTGCGCACCATTTCAATTGCCACGTCAATGGCCGTGGCAAAACCCAGTTCATCGGTGCCACCATGGCTCTTCACTACCACCCCGTTGAGGCCGGCAAAAACCCCGCCATTATGCTTTCGCGGGTCCATGCGGTCCCGCAGGGCCTTAAATGCGCCGCTGGCCAACAATGCCCCCAGTTTTGACATCCAGGTGCGATTCAGGACCAACTTCAGGAAAGTCGCCACTTGCTTGGCTGTGCCTTCGGCCGCCTTGAGGGCGATATTGCCGGTAAAGCCCTCAGTCACCACGACATCCACCGTGCCCTTGCCGATGTCGTCACCCTCGACAAAGCCCACATACTCCATGGGCAGGTTCATTTCGCGAAGCAACCTGGCGGCATCCTTCACCTGCTCCAATCCCTTGACCTCCTCAACCCCGATGTTGAGCAACCCCACGGTGGGACGCGTCAGGCCGAACAGGCAGCGTGCCATGGCCTCGCCCATGATGGCAAATTCAACCAGTTGGTGGGCATCAGCGCCAATCGTTGCCCCCACATCAAGCACGACGCTTTCGCCCCTCAGGGTCGGCCATATGGCAGCAATGGCAGGCCGGGAAATGCCGGGCACGGTCTTGAGCACAAAGCGGGACATGGCCATGAGAGCGCCAGTATTGCCGGCAGATACCGCTGCCTGCGCTTCACCCGTGCGTACCGCCTCAATAGCCTGCCACATGCTGCTCTTGCCTCGGCCACGCCGCAGGGCCTGGCTTGGCTTTTCGGTCATGCTCACGGAGACTTCCGTATGGCGGATTTCGGCCTTGTCTCTTAGTTTAGGGTATTTCTCAAGCAGCGGGGTGATCGCGGCCTGATCCCCAAACAGCAGAAACCTATAGGTTGGGTGACGGATGGCCGCGAGGGCTGCACCTGGAACCACAACACCCGGGCCCAAATCGCCTCCCATGGCATCAAGTGCTATTGTCAGCTTGTTTGTCATTATCCCGCAATATCAAAAAGCCTCGCCGAATTATTCAGCAACGGCCAGGAAAACTCGTGAGTCGTGAAAATAAAGCCAATCAGCGGCGAAACAACCCCTATTTTTTTAGTCAGAATTGCTTCAATTCTTGAGCTTTGCCAGGCCGGTGAAGGGCGACACCTTTGCCGAGCGAGGATACTCCTCAATGTTGCTGAAGACCTCGCCCTTCTGGCGGGGATAGGGGTCAAGTTCGAGGGCCAAGGTCTCCGCGAGAATTTCGCCCAAATCAATGACGCCATGATCAATCACATCGACGTCCTCCTCAAGTGCCGGAGTTCCGGCACGGGGCGGCAGGAAGTAACGCTCGACCGGAAACTCAAGCGCTGATGTGAAGGCTTCCAGACTGATGACCGATATCTGGTCCACTTCAGCGTTCAGGGTTCCAATAACCTTCAGGCCCCCGCCACGCCACGGCATGATCTTCAGCATGCCACCCAACGAATGAACCTTGGGCAATCCCAGGCGCCTGGCCAGGGCGGCACATTCCTTTTCGTCAGCCGCAAGGCGCTCGTGGCAACCAAGGGCCGGAACGCGATCAACCGGAAGGGGCCTGGAAAATTCATAAATGACCTGTTTCATGGGAACCTCAATTCGCTCCTGAGAATTTGCTCCAGGGGGAGTATACCAAGATTTTGCACAGCCGAGGCAACGTAGTTGGCCATTGCCTTGGTTGATTCCGCGGCTGATCCATCGGGATAGATATTCCGCGCAAGGGCATCCTCCAACTCCCGCTGCCCTGCCTTCAGGGCCCTGTCGTAGGCCATCACGCGGCCATAATAGGATTCGGCCATCTTCCTCACCTTCTTGCCGACCGTGACGTCGCTTACGCCCAATTCCCGCAGTGAGCGGTCCATGTCAGCGAAGAACTCGTCGGTCAGACGTTGCCGCAGGTCCTCAACGCCTTCTTCCTTGAGGCGATTGAGCACAAGAAAAAGATGCAGCACAAGCATTTCAAACCGGCCTTCAACCGAGTCCGGAACACCCATATTTTCATAGAACCGGGGGTGCCGCGCGGCAGCCGCAATTGCCTCGTAAAGGCGTCCATCGGCCATTTCACGGCGTTTAAACAGCCGGCCGAGTATCATTGACTTGCCGTTACAGCCTGGCTCAGGCAAAAGACCGTCTGTTGCCAACTTCGAAATGATAGAAACAACTTGCCTGTCATGACCAGAAAATACCTTTTGCACGCACCTAAGTGGCTCATTGCGGTATCTTTCGCAACCCTTGTGGCCTCTTGCTCGCCCGAAATCAGCCACCACGGCTACCTGGCGCGTCCAGGCGCCTTCGCCCAGATTTCAGAGGGCATGTCAAAAACCGAAGTTGAAGGGATATTGGGTTCGCCATCCACAACCGCGAGCATCAATTTTCAGGGCGATAGCAACTACTACATAACCAGCGTGACCGAGAGCCGGTCCTTCCTCCAACCCAGGGAAGTGAGCCGAGAGGTTATCGCGGTGCGCTTTGACAAGAACGATCAGGTCACTAGTTTTGCGCAATACGGCCTGGAGGACGGGCAAATCATCAACATCAATTCGCGCAAGACGCCGATCGTCGGAGAAGAACTGTCAATCCTGCAGGATATTTTCAAAGGCATTTTGAATTCAAAGCCGGGATTCTAAAGCAGCATCAAGTGCGGGGAGCGCTGGAAGGCGCGGATACACAATGACGGAAAGCGGGGCAAAGCCGGAAACCACACGAAAGTTGCCGCAAGTGGCCGCCATCAGTGTGACCACGGTCCTGCGCACCATGGCGGCAGGACTTCGCGACATGCAGCGGGCCCCCCTCCTCAGCCTCTCCTTCGGACTTCTCTATGCCGCCTTCGGCTGGCTTATCCTGTTCCTGATGATCCGCATGAACTATGGATCCTATACCTATCCCATGGCTACCGGTTTTGCCCTGGTTGCACCTTTTGCGGCGGGCGGGCTTTACGAAATCTCCAGGCGGCTGGAGAGCAATCAGTCCATTTCCGCTGGCGCGATCTTTGCTTCGTTCTTCAGCAAGAACGGGCAGGCCATCAGCATCATGGCGGTGGTTACAACCTTCTCATATTTGATCTGGCTGGATATCGCGGCGGCGATCTATGTGCTGTTTTTCGGCCTCAAGCCCCTGAGCATGAGCGCCCTGCTGGATGCGGTCATCACAACGCCGCGCGGCATGGTGTTCCTCGTGGTGGGAAACCTCGTAGGTGCGGCCTTGGCCCTGCTTGTTTTCTCCATCACCGTTATTTCCCTGCCACTGGTGTTTGACCGCGATGTGGATTTCGTGACTGCCATGATCACCTCGGTGAAGTCCGTATTGGCAAACCCCAAACCCATGCTGGCCTGGTGCCTGATCATCGGTTTTCTGCTGGCACTGTCACTGGCTTCGCTGTTTGCCGGCCTGCTCGTGGTTTTCCCCTTCCTCGGCCACTCGACCTGGCATCTCTATCGCAAGGTCGTGGCGCCGGAGGAACCAGAAAACAGGACCAAAAACCTTTGATGGGCCTTTAAACGCGCTCAGAGCGGCCAACAGTGACATTTTCACGTCAAGCCTCTTGAATGCCCGGAGGGGTAAATACCCGCCCATGAGGCTCCCGGCTGGCTTAAATTGGATTTTCCCTTGGTGGCCACCAAGACAGACCGTCGGTAACTCTGTTGTTCCGAGAAAGAAAAACCCCGCGAGGATTGCTCCTTGCGGGGTGAAGAACTTCAGACTGCCAGAGGCCTAGTGGGCCAGAACCGCCAGCAGGAGCAAGGCCACGATGTTGGTGATCTTGATCATCGGGTTGACGGCGGGGCCCGCGGTGTCCTTGTAGGGGTCGCCGACGGTGTCGCCGGTGACCGAGGCCTTGTGGGCTTCGGAGCCCTTCAGGTGCTTCACGCCCTTTGAGTCGACGAAGCCGTCTTCAAAGCTCTTCTT
>CAZRZB010000129.1:0-7345 GCA_964604435.1 uncultured Aestuariivirga sp.
CGCGCGATCCCGGCTCGCGGGCCAAGATCGCGGTGCGCTCCAAGGACGGCTCGATCGATCCGGTCGGCGCCTGCGTCGGCATGCGCGGCAGCCGGGTGCAGGCCGTGGTGAACGAACTGCAGGGCGAGAAGATCGACATCATCCAGTGGTCGCCGGATGTGGCAACCTTTGTGGTGAATGCCCTGGCGCCCGCCGAAGTGGCCAAGGTCGTGCTCGACGAGGAAGCCGAGCGCATCGAAGTCGTGGTTCCCGACGACCAGCTTTCGCTGGCCATCGGGCGCCGCGGGCAGAATGTGCGGCTTGCCTCGCAGCTCACCGGCTGGGACATCGACATCATGACGGAAGCGGAAGAATCCGAACGCCGCCAGAAGGAATTCGTGACCCGCACGGCGCGCTTCATCGAAGCCCTCGACGTGGACGAGACCCTGGCCCAGCTTCTGGCCTCGGAAGGCTTCGATACGGTGGAAGAAATCGCCTATGTCGAGCTGAACGACATTGCCTCCATCGAAGGCCTTGACGAACAAACCGGCGAAGAACTGCAGAACCGGGCGCGGGAGTATCTTGACCGGCTTTCGACCGAGCAGGATGCGCGCCGGATCGAACTGGGCGTGAGCGACGAACTCAAGGCCCTCGAGGGGGTCAATGCCGCCATGCTGGTTGCCCTTGGCGAAGCCGGCATCAAGACCATGGAAGACCTGGCCGACTGCGCCACCGACGATCTTACCGGCTGGAGCGAGCGCAAGGGAACCGACACGGTAAAGCACAAGGGCGCCTTCTCGGGCCTCGACGTCTCGGCGGCCGACGCAGAAGCCCTGATCATGGCAGCACGGGTCAAGATGGGCTGGATCGAACCCGCGGCTGAACCCGAAGCGGCTGCGGCGGAAGCCGGGGCCTAAGGACCAGGAGGGCTATGGACGCCGGGCCGGACGAAACTTTGACGGAGCGCATGTGCATTGTAACCCGCGCGGTTCATGATGAGGATGGGCTTATCCGTTTTGTCCGCAGCCCCGACGGACAGGCCGTTCCCGACCTGCAGCGCAAGCTGCCGGGGCGGGGTGTCTGGGTCTCCCTGAGCCGGCAACGGGTTCTGGAAGCGGTGAAGAAAAACCTGTTTTCCCGGGGGTTTGGAGCCGAAACCAAGGCGGCCCCCGAACTTGCCGAGACGATCGGGGATTTGCTCCGGAAAGTGGCCCTTTCCTACTTTTCGCTGGCAAAAAAGGCCGGCCTGGCGGTGGCCGGAAACAGCAAAGTGGAAGACATGGTCTCTAAAAACCTAGCGCAAATCATCATACATGCGCTAGAAGCAGCACCAGACGGGCGGCGCAAGATTGACAAATTGGCGGCCCCCGACGTGAAAATGATCAATATTTTCCACGTTGATGAATTGGATTTGGCCTTTGGCCGGTCAAATGTGATACATGCTGCCGTGGGACGGGGCAGGCTTGCCGAAAAGCTGCTTCTGGCCGTGCAGCGGATTGAAAGATATGACGCTCCGTTGAGCGCCTTGTGACTGTAGAGAGAGCATGAACGATAGCAACGACAAGAACGAGACAAAATCCGGCGCGGGGCGCGCTGGCGGGGGGACTTTGACCCTGAAGCGCCCAACCACGGAGCAGAGCAAGGTCAAGCAGAGCTTCTCGCACGGGCGGACAAAGACTGTCGTTGTGGAAACCAAGCGCAAGCGTTTTGGCGACGACAAGCCCGCCTCACCCGAGGCGAAACCGCTCTTTCAAGTCCAGCCAAAGGTCGCCGCACCCGCGGTAGCGCCGCGGCCGGTCCAGAGCAACCGTTCCGGGGTGGTCCTGCGGACCCTCACCGATGAAGAAAAGGAAGCCCGCGACCGGGCCCTGGTGGGCTCACGGGTCCGCGAGGCGGAAGAGCGCAAGCAGCAGGAAATAGAAGCGCTGCGGCGGAAGGAACACGACGAAAAAGAACTGCGTGACCGCGAAGCCGCGGCCAAGCGCAAGCTGGAAGACGAGGCCCGCCACCGGGCCGAGGAAGAGGGCAGGCGCAAGGCGGAAGAAGCCGCCAAGAAGCTTACCCCGAAAAGCATCGTGCAAGCCGACCGTGAAGAGGAGGCCGAGGCCCGCTCGAAGAGCCTTCGTGGCGGAGCAGGCGTCATCAAGCGCAAGATCGAGGTTCCGGCCCCCACACGCACCAAGGCGGACCTTGACAAGCGCCGTGGGCGCCTCACGGTTGCCAATGCCTTGTCGGACGATGAAGACCGGGCGCGCTCCGTTGCGGCGTTCAAGCGCCGTACCGAGCGGCTGAAGAAACAGGCCCAGGGCTTCCAGATGCCGACCGAAAAAATGACGCGCGAGATTGTCATTCCGGAAGCCATCACCATCCAGGAACTCGCCAACCGCATGGCGGAACGGGCTGTCGACATCATCAAGATATTGATGAAGCAAGGCCAGATGCACACGATCAACGACGTGATCGATGCGGATACGGCCCAGATCATCGCCGAGGAACTGGGGCACCGGGTGAAGCGGGTTTCCGAATCCGACGTGGTCGAGGGGCTTTCGGCCGAGACCGATGCGCCCGAGCAGCTCAAGCCACGGCCGCCGGTTGTGACCATCATGGGCCATGTGGACCACGGCAAGACCTCGCTGCTTGACGCCATTCGCAAGACCAATGTGGTGTCGGGCGAAGCGGGCGGAATCACCCAGCATATTGGCGCCTATCAGGTGGCCACCAAGAACGGCATGGTGACATTCATCGATACGCCGGGCCATGAAGCCTTTACCTCGATGCGGCAGCGCGGCGCGAAAGCGACCGACATCGTTGTGCTCGTAGTGGCGGCCGATGACGGCGTGATGCCGCAAACGGTGGAGGCCATCAGCCATGCGCGCGCCGCTGGCGTTCCGATCATCGTGGCGATCAACAAGATCGACAAGCAGACGGCAAACCCCAACAAGGTGCGCACCGAACTGCTGCAGCATGAGATCGTGGTTGAAGGCATGGGCGGCGACACGCTCGATGTCGAAGTGTCCGCCATGAAGGGGACAAATCTCGACAAGCTTCTGGATGCCATCCTGCTGCAGGCGGAAGTGCTCGATCTCAAGGCCAATCCCGACCGCGAGGCGTCAGGCCTCGTGGTGGAAGCCCAACTCGACAAGGGGCGCGGGCCTGTGGCCACGGTTCTGGTCCAGCGCGGCACCCTGCGGCTTGGCGATATTTTCGTGGCAGGTTCGGCCTGGGGCCGGGTCCGCGCCCTGATCAATGACAAGGGCGAACAGATCAAGGAAGCCGGACCTTCGGTGCCGGTTGAGGTGCTCGGTTTAGGGGCGGCCCCTGAAGCCGGCGACCAGTTCGACGTGGTGCCCAATGAATCGCGGGCCCGCGAGATCACCGATTACCGTGAACGCAAGCGCCGCGACAGCCGTGGAACGACGGTGGTGCGCTCGTCGCTTGAACAGATGATGAGCCAGCTTTCGCAGGCGGGCCGCAAGGAATTCCCGATCCTGGTGAAGGCCGACGTGCAGGGTTCGGCGGAAGCCATCGTGCAGGCCCTGGAAAAGATCGGCAATGACGAAATCCGTTCGCGGGTCGTGCACTATGCGGTGGGCGGCATCAACGAAAGCGACATCGGATTGGCGACCGCCTCGGGCGCCGTGGTCTTGGGCTTCAATGTCCGTGCTTCGGGCCAGGCCAGGGACGCAGCGGAACGGGCCGGCATCGAAATCCGCTACTACAACATCATTTATGACCTCGTAGACGACATCAAGGCTGCCATGTCTGGCAAGCTGGCGCCGGAACTGCGCGAAACTTTCCTGGGCAACGCCAAGATCCTGGAGGTGTTCAACATCACCAAGGTCGGCAAGGTTGCGGGCTGCCAGGTGACCGAAGGCAGCGTGCAGCGCGGCGCCAAGGTTCGTCTGATCCGCGACAACGTGGTGGTGCATGAAGGCACGCTCTCGACCCTCAAGCGCTTCAAGGATGAAGTGAAAGAAGTGCAAGTCGGTCAGGAATGCGGCATGGCCTTCGAGAACTACCAGGACATGCGGGTTGGCGATGTGATCGAATGCTTCCGCGTGGAGAAGATCCAGCGCAAGCTGGACTAGGCAGGCCACTATGCGTCCAACCCGGGGTTCCGCCGGACCTTCGCAACGCCAGCTTCGGGCCGGTGAACTGATCCGCCATGCGCTGGCCGATATTCTCATGCGCGGCGAGACGGGTGATCCGGAGCTGGAGAAGCTGGCCGTCAGTGTTGTGGAAGTGCAGATGTCGCCTGACCTGCGCATTGCCACGGCCTATGTCCGTGGCCTGGTCGCCGGGCAGGACCAACTGGTGCTGGCGGCGCTGGAGCGGAACAGGAAATACATCAGGGGTCTGGTGGCGCCGCGGATTGACATGAAGTATATGCCAGAGATCAGGTTTCGTATCGATACCTCCCTGCAGTATGCCCAGAAGATTGACGACCTGTTGGCCAATCCCAAGGTGGTTGACGATCTAAAGAAGCAGGATTGAGCGAGTTGACTCGCAGATGAACTCTATCTCGACTCTCTCCATGGTCGGGCTTGACCCGGCCACCCAGTGGCTCAGCCCTTCGTTTTTACCCGCATTTAGTTCTCTGTCTGCCAAGGCAGTTCAAGTGCACGCCTGTGATCAAGTCTGGGTGGCCGGGTCAAGCCCGACCATGGAGAGTTGGCGAATATGAAGAAACGTGGACAGCCGGTGCATGGCTGGGTAGTGCTGGACAAGCCGCTGGGCATGACATCGACCCAGGCCGTGGGCAAGATCCGGAGACTGTTTGACGCGGAAAAGGTCGGCCACGGGGGAACCCTGGACCCGCTGGCAACCGGCTTGCTGCCAATTGCCCTGGGCGAGGCCACGAAGACCGTGCAATGGGCCATGGATGGGCGAAAAATCTACCGTTTTGAGGTGGCCTGGGGCGAGGAGCGCTCTACCGATGACCGGGAAGGGGAAATCACGGCCCGCTCGGACCTGCGCCCGTCACGCGATAGTATTGAATCAATACTTAAAGACTTCCAGGGCGTCATCCAGCAGGCCCCGCCGGCCTATTCGGCGATCAAGATTGACGGGGAGCGGGCCTATGACCTGGCCCGGGCGGGCGAGAAGCTGGAGATGGCCGAACGGCCGGTGAGCATCGAAAAGCTTGTCCTGGTGGGCTGCCCGGACGCCGATCATGCGGTTTTTGAAGTGACCTGCGGCAAGGGCACCTATGTGCGCTCCCTGGCCCGCGACATGGGGCGCAAGCTGGGCTGCCTCGGCCATGTTTCCATGTTGCGGCGGATTGCCGTCGGGCCTTTTGCCGAGGCCGACATGATTCCACTGGATAAGCTCGCGGAAATGAGCCATAAGCCCCTCGGCAATAGTGCCGAAAACGGGGTTCTCCGCCCCCTCGAGACCGTGCTGGACGGCATCCCGGCACTGGCCTTGAAGGACGCGGAAGCCCAGCGCCTGAAGCAGGGTCAGTCAATCCTGCTCAGAGGTGCGAACGCTCCCATCGCTTGTGATGCGGTTCTGGTGACCTGGGGTTCCAAACCCCTTGGCATTTGCAGCATCGAGCAGGGATCGCTCAAGCCGAAGCGCCTGTTTAACCTTTAGACATCTTGGAGATGGCCGAATGACGATGACAGCCGAGCGCAAAGCCGCGCTCATGAAAGACTATGGAACAAAGCCCGGTGATACGGGCTCTCCAGAAGTGCAAGTTGCTCTCCTGACGGAGCGCATCAATGGTCTGACCGACCATTTCAAGACCCACAAGAAGGACAACCACTCACGTCGTGGTCTGTTGAAGATGGTGAGTTTGCGCCGTGGACTTCTCGACTTCCTGAAGTCGAAGGATGAGGGCCGTTACCAGGCCCTGATCAAGCGTCTCGAAATCCGCCGCTAAATTGCGGCTGACGATTGTATGAGCGGGCGGATCACCGAATTGCCGCCCGCGTCCCCTTTTCACAAGCCTGGCAATAGGGCCAGGCTTTGATGGCCCAATGGGGATGCCGTCCGGTCAGGTGAACGGAAGTGGCGGCGAAGGGCAATAAGGAATGAATGATGTTTAAGATTGATGTTGAAGAACTGGAATGGGCCGGAAAGCCCCTGCGCATTGAAACCGGCCGCATGGCGCGCCAGGCCGATGGCGCGGTTGTCGTGACCTATGGCGAGACAACGGTGCTTGCCACCGCCGTCGCGGCGCGTTCGGAGAAGCCCGGAATCGACTTCTTCCCGCTCACCGTGAACTACCAGGAAAAAACCTACGCGGCGGGCAAGATTCCCGGCGGCTACTTCAAGCGCGAGGGCCGGCCCACGGAAAAGGAAACCCTGGTTTCCCGCCTGATCGATCGTCCCATCCGCCCGCTGTTTCCTGCCGGTTTCCGCAACGAGACCCAGGTGATCACGACCGTGCTTTCCTATGATCTTGAAAATGACAGCGACATCGTCGCCCTGATTGGCGCTTCGGCGGCTCTTACCCTTTCCGGCATTCCCTTCATGGGCCCGGTCGGCGGAGCGCGCGTTGGCATGATTGACGGCGCGTTCGTGCTGAACCCGACGCAGGAGCAGATGAAGACCTCCGAGCTTGACCTCGTCGTGGCCGGCACAAGCGATGCCGTGCTGATGGTTGAATCGGAAGCCAAGGAACTTTCGGAAGAGCAAATGCTTGGCGCCGTGATGTTTGGCCACGCGGGCTTCCAGCCGGTGATCGATGCCATCATCCGCTTGGCGGAACGCTCATCGCGCGAGCCCCGTGACTTCACGCCTGATGACAATGAGAAGCTCAACAAGGCCGTGAAAAAGTCGGTTGAAAAGGACCTCCGTGCGGCCTACGCCATTCCCAAAAAGGAAGAGCGTCAGGAAGCCGTGGCGAAAGCCAAGGACAAGGCGGTTGCCGCTCTCGTGGACGAGAGCAAGGAGAATTCGCCGACGCCGCAAAAAATCGGAGAAGCCTTCAAGTATCTTGAGAAAGATATTGTCCGCAACAACATTCTTGACACCGGCCTGCGCATTGACGGCCGTGACACCAAGACCGTGCGCCAGATCGTGGCCGAAGCCTCGGTGCTTCCCCGCACCCATGGCTCGGCCCTGTTTACCCGCGGCGAAACCCAGGCCCTGGTGGTGACCACCCTGGGCACCGGCGAAGACGAGCAATATGTCGACTCGCTCGATGGCACCTACAAGTCCAAGTTCATGCTGCATTACAACTTCCCTCCCTTCTCGGTGGGCGAAGTGGGCCGTCTCGGCGGCGCAGGCCGCCGCGAAATCGGCCATGGCAAGCTGGCCTGGCGGGCGATCAATCCGGTGCTGCCGCCGGCTGACCAGTTCCCCTACACGCTGCGCGTCGTCTCGGAGATCACCGAGTCGAACGGTTCGTCGTCGATGG
>CAZRZB010000130.1:0-7309 GCA_964604435.1 uncultured Aestuariivirga sp.
GGCGACCAGATGGCGGTCCACGTGCCGCTTTCACTGGAAGCCCAGCTGGAAGCCCGCGTGCTGATGATGTCGACCAACAACGTGCTGCATCCGGCCAACGGGCAGCCGATCATTGTGCCGTCGCAGGACATCGTGCTGGGACTTTACTACCTCTCGATCATGCGCAACGGCGAGGCTGGCGAAGGCAAGGCCTTCGGCAACACGGCGGAAATCGACCACGCCCTGGCGGCAGGGGTCATCACGCTGCACACCAAGATCAAGGGCCGCATCAAGGAAGTGGGACCGGAGGGCAAGGTGATCAACCGCATCATCGAGACCACGCCGGGCCGCATGAAGATCGGCGAACTGCTGCCGCTCTCCACCAATATTTCCTATGACCTGTGCAACAAGCTGATGACCAAGCGCGACATCTCCAAGATGATCGACGCGGTCTACCGGCATTGCGGCCAGAAAGAGTCGGTGGTGTTCTGCGACCGGATCATGGCGCTCGGCTTCTACAACGCCTACAAGGCTGGCATTTCCTTCGGCAAGGATGACATGGTCATTCCTCCCGCCAAGGAAAAGCTGGTGAGCCAGACGCGCGAGCTGGCCAAGGAATACGAGCAGCAGTACATCGACGGCCTGATCACCCAGGGCGAGAAGTACAACAAGGTGGTTGACGCCTGGGCCAAGTGCACCGACCGGGTGGCCGAGGAAATGATGGCCGGCATCCAGGCCGTGCAGATCGATCCGAAGACGGGACGCGAGAAGCAGATCAACTCTATCTACATGATGAGCCATTCGGGGGCGCGCGGTTCGCCCGCCCAGATGAAGCAGCTGGCCGGCATGCGCGGCCTGATGGCCAAGCCGTCGGGCGAGATCATCGAAACGCCAATCATCTCCAACTTCAAGGAGGGCCTGTCGGTTCTCGAATACTTCAACTCCACCCACGGGGCCCGCAAGGGTCTTGCCGACACGGCGTTGAAGACGGCGAACTCCGGCTACCTGACGCGCCGTCTGGTTGACGTGGCGCAGGACGCCATCATCAGCCAGGAGGATTGCGGCACGAAGAACTCGATCACCACCCGGCCGATCATCGATGCCGGCGAAGTGATTGTGTCGCTCGGCATCCGCGTTCTCGGACGCACCGCCGCGACCGATGTTGTCGATCCGGTGAGCAATGCCGTGATCGTGAAGGCCGGTGAGGAGATGCTGGAATCGCATGTCGAGAAGATCGAGAAGGCGGGCGTCACCGAAATCCGCATCCGCTCGGTGCTGACCTGCGAAACCAAGTTCGGCGTCTGCGCCAAGTGCTATGGCCGCGACCTGGCCCGCGGCACGCCGGTTAACCTCGGCGAAGCGGTTGGCGTCATCGCGGCGCAGTCGATCGGCGAACCGGGCACCCAGCTCACCATGCGTACCTTCCATATCGGCGGCACGGCGCAGGTTCTTGACCAGTCGTTTGTCGAATCGAACCACGAGGGCAAAGTCACCATCCGCAACCGCAACGTGATGAAGGACAGCCAGGGCCGCCTGATGGTCATGGGACGCAACGTGGCCATCGTGGTGGAAGACGCCAAGGGCAACGAGCGCGCCGTGCACAAGGTAGTTTACGGCACGCGCCTGTTCGTCGACGACGGCGACATGGTCAAGCGTGGTGCGCGCCTCGCCGAGTGGGATCCCTACACCCGCCCGATCCTTTCCGAGGTGGACGGCGTGGTGCAATTCGAGGATGTTGTCGACGGCGTTTCACTCAATGAAATCGCCGACGAAGCAACCGGCATCACCAACCGGGTGATCATCGACTGGCGTTCCAACCAGCGCGGCTCTTCGCTGAAGCCTGCCATGGTGGTGAAGGGCAAGGACGGAAATGTCCACAAGCTGGCGCGCGGCGGCGAAGCCCGCTACCTGCTGTCGGTGGATTCCATCCTGTCAGTCGATCCGGGAACCCACGTGAAGGCCGGCGACGTGCTGGCCCGCAACCCGCTGGAAAGCGCCAAGACACGCGACATCACGGGCGGCCTGCCGCGCGTGGCCGAGCTGTTTGAAGCGCGGCGTCCGAAGGATTGCGCCATCATCGCGGAGATTTCAGGCCGGGTTGAATTCGGCCGCGACTACAAGAACAAGCGCCGCATCCGCATCGTGCCGCAGGACGACACGAAGGAAGCGGTGGAATACCTCATCCCGAAGGGCAAGCATCTGCCGGTGCAGGAGGGCGATTTCATCGAGAAGGGCGAATACCTGCTCGATGGCAACCCGGCGCCGCACGACATCCTGGCGATCAAGGGCGTGGAAGAGCTTGCCGCCTTCCTCGTCAACGAAATCCAGGAAGTCTACCGCCTGCAGGGCGTGAGCATCAACGACAAGCACATCGAGGTGATCGTGCGCCAGATGCTGCAGAAGGTCGAAATCACCGATGCCGGTGAATCGACGCTGCTGGTTGGCGAACAGGTCGACCATGTTGAGCTCGACACCGAGAACGCCAAGCTGATCGCCGAGGGCCGGAAGCCTGCCTTCGGCACGCCGGTTCTGCTGGGCATCACGAAGGCGTCGTTGCAGACGCGCTCGTTCATCTCGGCGGCGTCGTTCCAGGAAACCACGCGGGTTCTCACCGAGGCCGCGGTCCAGGGCAAGATCGACACGCTGGAAGGCCTCAAGGAAAACGTCATCGTCGGCCGCCTTATCCCGGCGGGCACCGGCGGGATGCTGGCGCGCCTGCGCCAGGTTGCCGACAAGCGCGACGGGTTGATCCTCGAGGAAAAAGCCAAGGCGGAGGTTCTGCCTGCGGCGGAGTAAGGCTTTTACATCACGAACAGAGAAGGCCCGGTTGAAAAACCGGGCTTTTTTGTTGTCTGGCTGTCATCCCGGCGTTCGCCGGGATGACAGAATGGTTTTTGGTTATCGTGGGGGTGAGCTTACAGGTAGATAGCGTAAATTCCCTTGGCGGCGGAGATGGCGGCGAGGAGGGCGAGCAGTGCCAGCACCCATTTCCTGAATACAACCGGATCGGCGTTCCTGAAGCTCCTTGCCCCTAGCCAGACGCCGGCAAGGAGGGCGGGGAGGAAGGTCAGGGTACGGAATATCGTGTCGGCACTGATGAGGTTTTCGCGGGAGAGGAAGACGAGGCCAATGGCGTCGGTCAGCAGAAAATAGGTGACCAGCGTGGCGCGGCCGACGATGGCGCCGGCGGGTGAGGCGAAGTAGAACAGGATGACGGGCGGGCCGCCAATGCCGAAGGCGCCATTGGCCACACCGGCGGCAAGGCCAGCAGCGGTGCTGGCGACATTTCCCGGCATGGTCTTCAGGGCGAAGCCCTGCCACAGCAGATAGGTGACGATAAATACGAAGAGGCCCAGGGCGATTTGCATGGGGGCGGGCGGAATGCCGGTCAGGAACATCAGGCCCAGGGGCGTGCCAAGCGTGGTGCCTATGACCAGGGGGACGAGGGAGCGCCAATGGATGTCGCGCCAGAGGCCGGGCAGGAGGTGGAGGCTGGCGGCGATTTCGAGCAGGAAGACGGACGGGATGATGACGGCGGGCGGGTATAGCAGCGACAGGGCGGTGATGGCCAAGAGCGAAAAGCCGAAGCCGGAATAGCCCCGCACAATGGCGGCAAGGAAGATGATGGCAATGGCGGCGGCGAGGAGCATGCTCAGTAGTCCGCGAAAGCCCGCTCCAGGGCAAGCTCCACCTCGGCCACGTCATGTTCCTGAATGCACATGGGCGGCACCATGCGCAGGATATTCTTGTCGGCACCGGACTTGCTCATCACCAGGCCGTGTTCGCGGGTTTTTTCGAAGATGTCGGCGGTTGCCTTGGCGGCCGGGGTCTTCGACTTCCGGTCGGTGACCAGTTCAATGGCTAGCATGAGGCCATGGCTGCGCACCTCGCCGACGATTTCATGTTTCTGGTGGAGGCGCTCAAAGACCTTGCGCAGCTGGGCGCCGATCTTTTTTGAATTGGCCTGCAGGCCCTCCTCGTCGATGACCTGGAGGACGGCGCGGCCGGCGGCACAGGAGGTCGGGCTGGCGCCATAGGTGTGGAAGGAGAATTTGCCGGCAAGGGCATCGGCGACATGGCGTTGGGCCACGACGGCACCGAGGGGGAAGCCGTTGCCGATGCCCTTGGCCATGACGACGATTTCGGGCACGATGCCGTGGCCCTCGAAGGCCCAGAAATTGTCGCCGGTGCGGCCAAAGCCCGACTGGACCTCGTCAACGATGATCACCCCGCCGGCCTCGCGCACCTTGGCGGCGGCGGCGGCGAGATAACCTTCCGGCGTTTCGACAATGCCGCCATAGCCCTGGATTGGCTCGACGATGAAGCCCGCGAGCTTTCCCGAGGTGGCGTACCGGATGGTGCGGTCAATCTCGGCGAGATAGGCCTGCGTGTCACTGCCGAAGATGCCCCGGAAAGGATCGGGGTTGGCGATGTGGTGAATGCCGCCGAGGAGGGGGATGTTGTGGCGGAAGCCGGCGATGCCGGTGAGCGACTGGGCCCCGATGGTGGCGCCGTGATAGGCATTGCGCAACGCCAGCATGTCGATGTTGCCGGTAAACTGCTGGGCCATGACCAGGGCCAGATCGATGGCCTCGGTGCCGCTGTTGGTGAAATGCACCACCCAGTCGTGGCCCGTCGGCATGCGGGCGGCGAGTTCCTCGGCAAAATGGGCGGGCACCGGGTGATAGAACATGGTGGTGCAGTGCTGCAGTTGCTCGATCTGCTCCCTGACCGCCGCGGTGACCACGGGATGGTTATGGCCGACCGATACGCAGACGTTCATGCCCAGGAGGTCGATATATTTCTTGCCGGTTTCATCCCACAGGTACTGGCGGTCGCCCTTGGCGAAAATGAGCGGGGTCTTGTAAGGAACGAAGGCGCGCTGGGAGGCGGCGTAGTATTTCTCCCGCCGGGCCACGATCCCATCGGTTGACCAGTCTGTCTTGAGCTTTGCCATGATGTGCCTCCAGGAATTGGCCCGAACTGTAGTCTGTCACGGGTGCGGCCACTAGTTCCAGAGACGGCGATAAGCAGGGCCACGGCGGCGGCGGGTCAGCCCCTTGAGGAGCCGGGATCCATCTTTCCACTCGAATACGCTGGACTGATTTTAGACGAGCGTGTTGAAAGCTGGATCCCGACGGTCCGCCATGGCGAAGCTGGCGCTCGGCTGTGGCGTAGTTCGTTTGCCGTCCTGAAGGTCTCGCAGGCGCCTAGTGGGTGACCGCGGCCAGGGCGTGGGAGGTGTCCGGCTCGATCAGGCCAATCAGGGCCCCGGTTGAATCAGTGACCACCGCGAGTTTTCCCACGCCGGGGACGCGCGTATTGGGCCGCATCACCTCGCCGCCGGCCCTGGCGGTGTCGTTCTCGGCCTTGTCTATATCGCCGACCGACATATAGGTCATCCAGTGGGAGGGAACCCCGGAATAATCAGGCGCGGTCAATTCGAAGATGCCGCCCACGGGTTTTCCATCCTTGCGCGCGATCCAATAGGCTGCACCGTCGGGAAGCGGGGATGCTTCGAATTGCCAACCTAGGGTGCGGCCATAGAAGGCGAGCGCAATTTCCGGTTCCCAGGTGTTGAGTTCGTGCCACCAATTTCGTTGCGGCATGGTCATTGTGAGATTCTCCCTCTCGAAGTTAATGATCGTGTCGCCGTGCCAGAAGTGTCTAACGGGTGCTGGGCTTTGGTATGGCTCAATTGGGGCGAATTACGGCAAGTTTCACATAAAACTTAAAACCGCATTAAGTTGTCTCGAAGCATAGTGCCGGCATTGCTTGTGAAACGGCAGGTCAGGGCATGAAGAACGGCACGGGCATTTCTTCAGATTTGATTAACCGCCGCCTCGGCGGCGGCGGGAAAGGCGACTTCCATGAGCCTGAAGTGCTTGAGATTCCTGACGGCCAATCCGGTGATGAGGGCCTGTCCGCCGGGTTCATCGCCAAGATGCTTGTACTTTTTGTCGCAGTCGGCGGGGGCACCTATTTTTTGGCGGATACGGAGCTTTCCTGGCATGAGGTGAAGCTGGCGATTGGCGGCCTGTCGCGCTTCCAGTTCTAGAATCAGTGCCAAAACCGCCGGAACCGGGCTTCATTTTTTCCCCCTATTGCACCGTGGACAGGCTATTGTTGTGCTTCGCGGCAATAATTCCGGGCGGGCCCCCAAGCTTTTCGCCCCGGGAGGTGAAAATTCCCCATTTCAGGGGTTGACGTTGCCCGGCGCGCCGCGTAGAACCCGCTTCGTTCTCATGCGACAGGCAGTCTGGGTTTCGCACCCTTAAACGCTGGCGAGTGAACAACAAACGACATTCGAGGTCATGCCTTTAGGGACTTGGGTTCTTAAAGGCCTCTGGTTTTGAGCACTGCGGGGTCCCGAGCCGGATCACGTCAGTGTTTTTGGTCATGTGCAATCCGGTTCAACAGTTTATACGAAGGTAGATCAGGCCCGATGCCGACAATCAACCAGCTCATTCGTAAGCCGCGCAGCGTTCCGAGTTATCGCAACAAGGTTCCTGCCATGCAGTCCTGCCCGCAGAAGCGGGGCGTCTGCACCCGCGTCTACACCACAACCCCGAAGAAGCCGAACTCGGCGCTGCGGAAGGTTGCCAAGGTGCGCCTCACCAACGGCTTCGAAGTCGTGAGCTACATCCCGGGTGAAGGCCATAACCTGCAGGAACACTCGGTGGTCATGATTCGCGGCGGCCGCGTCAAGGACCTGCCGGGTGTCCGCTATCACATCATCCGCGGCATTCTCGACACGCAAGGGGTGGTCAAGCGCCGCCAGCGCCGGTCGAAATACGGCGCGAAGCGTCCTAAGTAAGGCGAGGGGAGTTATTCATGTCACGTCGCCACAAGGCAGATAAGCGCGTCATCAACCCGGATCCGAAATTCGGCGATCTGGTGGTTTCGAAATTCATGAACAACCTCATGTACGAGGGCAAGAAGTCGGTCGCCGAAGGCATCGTCTACGGGGCCTTCGAAAAGGTCCAGGCCAAGGTCAAGACCGATCCGGTGCAGGTTTTCCACCAGGCGCTCGAGAACGTCGCTCCGGCCATCGAAGTCCGCTCGCGCCGCGTCGGTGGCGCCACCTACCAGGTTCCCGTCGAAGTGCGCACCGAACGCCGCCAGGCGCTCGCCATCCGCTGGATCATCACGGCGGCGCGCGGCCGCAACGAAAACACCATGGTCGACCGGCTTTCCGGCGAGCTCATGGACGCCGCCAACAACCGCGGGTCAGCCGTGAAGAAGCGGGAAGACACCCACAAGATGGCCGAAGCGAACCGCGCTTTCAGCCACTACCGCTGGTAATTCAGGACAGACAAGATTATGGCCC
>CAZRZB010000131.1:0-7249 GCA_964604435.1 uncultured Aestuariivirga sp.
TCGCGGAGATTGCCGGACGACGTGCAGCGCGCCGGGTTGCGGAAACTGCTCTACTTGAATCGCGCAAAAGTGGTTGCGGACTTACGCGAGCCACCCGGCAACCGGCTTGAACAGTTGCGCGGCAACCGGGCGGGGCAGTGGTCCATCCGGATCAACGACCAATGGCGAATTTGTTTCAGATGGGTGAATGGTTATGCGGAAGACGTTGAAATCACCGACTACCACTAAACTGCGAAAGTCCGACTTGCTGCCGATTCCCACCCCGGGAGAGATTTTGCTGGAAGAGTTCCTCAAGCCGGCGGGATTGTCGCAGAATGCCCTGGCCCGCGCCATTGGGGTGTCTCCCCGGCGCATCAATGAGATTGTGTTGGGAAAGCGGGCCATTACAGCCGATACGGATTTGCGCCTGGCGCGGTACTACCGGATTTCAGAGGGCATATTCATGGGCTTGCAGACGGATTACGAACTGCGTGTGCAGCGCCGCGCCTTGGGCAACAAGCTGGATTTCATCAAGCCACGGGCGGCGTGAGAACGCGAAGCAGCTTTCTCTCAAGCTGAAACCAAGAGCGGGCCTGCAAGCTGGTGACCAATGACTACATGTGGACGGCGGCGACGGCTACACGGCGCTGAAGGGCGGCAAGGTGATCGTAGACCCGCGCGGCGCGAAGCTGATTGCCAATGACGTGATGGTGCTGGTGAAGAAGCTGGGGACGGTTGATGCGAAGGTGGAGGGGAGGATTGTGATTCAGTAGTTACACGATTTCATTGTAGCGGCGGGAAAGAACTACAACTTCCGTTCGATTCGCGTTTCTGACAAATTTTAATTGTGGTCAGACGGAAATGGGTCAAGTTCGTATGAGAACCGAAAGCAAGTTGTCAACCCGCGACATTTGCCAAAAAGCCGCCAACTCTAATTAGTTTTTGATTTGTATCGATTTCTAGTTCAGCCTCGAATACTTGCGGGTCACCAATTGTTATAATTGTAGCTATAGACGATGCCCAAAAAACGCATAGGAAAGCTGCCAATTTGGCGTCTTTTACAACACCAAATCGATAACTAAACTGGTCCTCCAAGGGTTGATTGGCTCGCGACAGAGTAGCCAATGATGGTGCAGCCTTCAATATCTCCGCCGGCAACTTGTATTTATGCAGCATGGCGTTGGTTCTGAACTCGTAAAGAACTTGGCTGTCAGCTCCTAATGGTTTTCCCGTATGGAAATAGTGCAACGCACACCCCATTTTGAATAAAAACCGTTTGATGGCGGGTTGGGTGATTTCGGGATATCTTACGATCGGAAACTCATGAATTGATTGTCCAGGCAATCTTGGTATGTCGAACCGCTTAAGCGCATGGCGCTTTTCGCTTGCATACAACTTCATAGTTTCCAAAATTCCCGGAAAATTATTTTGCACGTTTCTTAGCTTGCTTTGAAATTCTTTGTTATCAAGCTCGGTGGGATTGGGGTTGCTGAAACGAAATATTAGACCCAGCAGTAGTTCATCTTTCCGTGTCGCTGAGTTGCACCTCTCGCAAGCTGGAAACAAATACCCTTCAGGCCATTTTCTTTCACGAAATAGACTACGGGGTGGAAAATGATCCTGAGTTGTCGCTGGGGCAACACCCCCGCAGAAGCAGCAAAAGGGGTGGTCAACAAAGAACTGATCCCTTACTGCTCTTTTTGCTTTGGCTTGCCCCATTGAAGCGATCTCAACTCAATTTGTGAAATGCCGCCATGTTATCCGCGCGTTAGCATGGTCCGTGATTTACGGCCAGCCAAGCAGAATGCGCGACTTCGGTGCCAGGTTAAGGGAAGGGTGCGAACCATCAAGACATAAAATCGTCGCGGCGCGGGGTGAAGGTGTCGATCAGCAGGCCTTTCTCCAGCGCCACAACGCCGTGTACGAGGTTTGGGGCGACGATGAAGCTGGCGCCGGCGCTCAGCCTGGTGGTTATGCCATCGACGGTGACGTCGAAGCTTCCTTCCGCCACATGGCTGACCTGGGTGTGCGGATGGGAATGCAGCGCGCCCACAGCGCCTTTGTCAAAACTGAAGGCAACGAGCATGAGCTCCGGCCGCTGTGAGAGAACGGCCCGCCGGTTGCCGGGGGCGACCTCGGTCCAGACCACATCTTCCGCGATGCTGAAAATTTTTCCGCTGCGATCTTCCTTTGCCATCACACCTGCCCAACACAAATCCCGTTGCCATAGCTCCTGTATAGCGGCGATTGTGCGGACAAGGAATATGCGGCGGGTGCGGGATCACGGGGGGCGCGATTGGGGTGGTGAGGGCACTTGGCTGGCAAAGCGCCCTCATCTATCCCATCCTGCTCCGCTGTGCTCCACAGGACGGGCCCCTTTCTTCTCCCGTTGCACGGGAGAAGACGTTGACAGCGGCGGCAAACTATCCGACCACGGGGGCATGGACCCTCAACTCTCACAGGACGCGGCTTTGACGGAATGGCTGGCGGCGCTGGGCGCCGCGGTGGGGGCCGGGGCTCTTGTCAGGCTGAGCGTGGGCAAGCCCGCGGCGGCGGCGGGCGATTTGAAGTCGGTGGAGATCAGGCCCATTCTGGTGAAGCGCGAACTCAGGCTGAGTTTCACCTACCACCACCGGACGCGCGACATCGTGAAGAACTATCCGCTGGCGGAGGCCAAGGCGCTGCTGGCGGAACTGCTCACGGGCAAGTTTTCCAGCGGGCGGCTGCATACGCTTGAGGCTGACGTGAATCTCGCGCGGCAGGGCGGGCAGTTCATCCTGTCGCGCGGCAAGGCGAGCCTGACGGAGGCGCCCGAACTGAGCCATAACCGGGCCAAGAACCGGCTGATAGGCAGCGCCGGGCGGCCCTATCTGCATGCCCTTGGGCTGACCGATGCTACGGGCCAGGTGTTGAAATCGGCCTCCGACAAATTCCGCCAGATCAACAAATACATCGAGATCGCCGACGGGCTGATCCGGCAATTGCCCGAGGGGAAGCCCCTGCGCCTTGTCGATATGGGGGCGGGGAAGGGCTATCTCACCTTCGCGCTTTATGACCATCTGGCCAACACGCTGAAGCGCCAGGTGGAGGTGGTGGGGGTCGAGGCGCGGGCCGAGCTGGTGCGCCTGTGCAATTCCATCGCGCAGGCTTCGGGCTTTGCGGGCCTGCGTTTTGTGGAAGGCAGCATCGCGGGGTTTGACTGCGAAGGCGCCGACGTGGTGATCGCGCTGCATGCCTGCGACACGGCCACCGACGATGCGCTGGCCAAGGCGATAAAAGCTGAGGCCGCGCTGATCGTGGTGGCGCCGTGCTGCCACAAGCAGATCCGCCGCGAGATGACCGAGGCGGCGGCCGACAATCCGCTTTCCTTCCTGCTGCGCCACGGCACCTATGTGGAGCGTTTGGCCGAAATGCTGACCGACGGGATGCGGGCGCAACTGCTGGAGCTCAGTGGCTATGACAGCAAGCTGTTCGAATTCATCTCGGATGCCCATACGCCGAAGAACGTGATGATCGTGGCGCAGAAACGGGAGGTTCCGCGCAGCGCGGCGGGGCTGGCGAAGCTGCAGGCCGAAATCGCGGCGGCGAAACAAAGCTTCGGCATCGGCAAGCACCAGCTGGAGCGGCTGCTGGGGCTTTGATTCTGGATGGTCGGGTAGAGCCCGACCATGTACTTTACGATTCTGCCCGGGAGGCCTAGCCTTGCGCTCTTAAAGCAACTGGAGAGTCGGCCATGAAGATTTCCGCCTGTCTTGCCCTGTGTGTTGGCTTGCTGTTTGCCGCGCCCATGACTTCGGCCCAGGAGGCGATGCGGGCCGTGGGGCAGCTCACCTATGTGCCCGAGCCGGTGGAGCTGCAGAGCGGGGTGATCAGCCTGCGGCCCGAGGACCGGATGATCCGCAGCATGCGCATCGAAGCGCGGGGCGGCACAGTGGACATCCAGAGCGTGCGGCTGATCTACCGCGATGGCCAGACCGAGCGCTACCGCATCCGCGAGCGGCTGCGCGCCGGCGAGAGCACCGGCCTCATCCGCAAGCAGGGCCGGGGGCCCTTGCGCGGAGTCGAGATCGACTACATTCCGCAAGGGCAGGTGACCCTGGTGCTGCGCGCCGGCGCCGGGCTTCCGCCGCCGCCGCCGCCGGCCGTGTGGAGCGAACTGGGCTGCAAGACGGTGAATTTCCTCATCGACCGCGACGTGATCGCCGTGGACGCCCAGGACTTCTACCGGGCGCTGCGCCTGCGCTCCACCGGCTTCGACATCGAGATGCTGGAACTTGGGGTGCGCTTTGCCAACGGCCAGAAGGACACCTACCGGATCAACAGCCTGATCCGGGCAGGCGAACGCTCGGCCCCCATCGACCTGCGCGGCGAACGCCGCCGCATCGTGGCGCTTGAACTGCTCTACCGGACCCGGGTGCTCTCCACGCTGAAAACCAGGCTCTGCGTCGACGGCCTGCAGGCGCAGCGGGCAGGGCTGCTGGAGGATGACCTCGAGGACCAGTGACGGCGGCTCAGGAAGTGGTCCTGAGGTTCACTTCGCGAAGCAGCTTCTGCGCCATGGCTTCGGCGAAGGCGGCGAGGTTTCCGGCAGGCACCACAAAGGCGCCGGGGCCGCCGATGACGATCTGGCGGTAATAGGCTTCAAGCGTCGGCGAGCCGCTGAGGATGGGCAGGCCGTTGATGGTGATGCCCTGGGCGAGCGCCGCGGCGCGGGCCGCAGCGACATCGCCGCCGTCGTTTTCCTCGCCGTCGCCGGAGACATCGATGACGCGGCGGTCGGCTTGGGCGGGGAGGGCCTGCAACAGGGCGGTGCTGTAGGCGAGGCCCGCGGCCAGGCCGGTGCCGCCGGCCTGCCAGTGGCGTTCGGCGCCTTCGGCCTGCCTGGCGACGGACTCCAAATCCGCAGGACTTGCGATGCTGCTCCAGCCGATGGCCAGGGACTGGCTGTTGCTGGTTGACCAGTGGACGAGGGCGAGGCCGATGCGGCCGTTGGGGCCCGCGGCGATGGCGTCATAGAGGGCGGGATTGCGCAGCGCCTGGGCGATGCCCCGCATCTGCAATTTGTAATCGCCGGCATCGACGCTGCTCGAGCAATCGACGGCGAGGACCAGGGCGAGGTCAAGCATGGCGCCATGCTAACGCCAAAGGACAGGGCTGTCACCACGCGCGGCCTGGCCCTCCTGGAGGCGGAGGCAGCCGGCGGCTAGACGATGAAGACCGGCGCGAAACCGCCGCCGGGCGTCCTGAAGTTGGTCGTCTGGCCCTGGTAGAGGCGCGCCGCGGCGATCAGCAATTTGCCGTCATAGGTGTAGAGCCGCACGTCCATCTTGCGGGCCTGGTGCGCCTCGCCCACTTCAACCATGCGTTCGCCGGGGGCGACAAGCTCCTGGGCGATGTAGCCGCCCTTTGCGATCCCCGCCCAGGTGGATTTGGTTAGCTTGTCGCCGCGATAGACGGCCTTTCCGCCATGGCCGCTCAGGGGCTTGAAGAAGAGCCGGGCGCGGCCGCTCCAGAGCTGCGGGGCGTTCTCCGGCGTCACTTCAATGGCCTTCGGCAGCACGCCAAGCGCGGCGATATCCGCCGCATCCGCCCCCATCCTTCGCAGGGCCTCGGGGTCGGACAGGATGACAAGATTGCGCTTGTTGGCGAGCAGGGCGTGGGTGTGCGGCCCCGGCGTGACGACAACCGCGCCGGCCGCATAGGCCCGCGCCAGGACTTCATGTTCCGGCTTGTCGAAAGTGAAATCCACCAGGCGATTGTAGACGAGGTCGATGCCGCGCCCGCCCGCCCGCAAGGCACCATCGGAAAATGCCAGTTCCGCCGGATCGCATATTTGAACGCCGATGCCCTGGCGCTCCAGCATGGCCTTGGCGAGAACAAAGTCGGGGTAGAGGTATTGCCAGTCCGGCGCCTGGTCCACGAGCGCAATGTTTTGCAGCGGCGAGGTTCTTCCCTGCAGCCGCCACTCATTGCGGAACATCGCGGCTATGGCGGTTTCGAAATCCTCGCCGACCGGGAGAAGCGAGCCCCGGTCCATTTCCTGGCAGCAGGCCCGCTGCGCCGTCAAAAGGGCGGCATTGAGAAAGGCCCCGCCGGCATTGGTGTTGATCTCGATGAGCTTGGGCCCCGCCGGCGTCAGGTGAAAGTCATAACCCATGAAGACGCCACGCGGGCCGAAGTCATGGCGGGCGATGGCGGGAGCGGCGGACAGAACCTGCTTCCGGTAGGCCTCGAGACGCCCGACCCGCTCAACCGCCTGAACCGCGGCCAGCATGCGCAAGAGGTTTTGCTCCGAGACAAAGGCAGGCGTGCTGGCAAACAGATGCGGATGGGTGAGCTGCAGGCCCGCCCACATTTCCTCGTGGCCCGCGCCAGCCTTGAGATGCTGCAGCAGCAGGTTCCGGTCAAGCGTCATGCAAAAGCATTCAGCGTTGAGCCTGTCGCTCAGGCCGGCCGGCGAAACGGCGCCTGCACCCGCCTGGTCCGTTGAAGCATTCATGTCCTTCACCTGTTGCGGCCCTAAAGCTTTGCCGCTGCCGGAGATCCTTCATACCATGGCTTGCTGGCATTTACGATTTTCACCACCGAGAGCATGACCGGAACCTCGACAAGGACGCCCACGACGGTGGCAAGGGCAGCGCCCGAGTCGAGGCCGAACAGGCTGATCGCGGCGGCCACCGCAAGCTCGAAGAAGTTGCTTGCCCCGATCAGGGCCGAGGGACCGGCCACGCAGTGCTTCTCGCCGAAGGCGCGGTTGAGCAGATAGGCCAGCCCCGCATTGAAATAGACCTGAATGAGGATCGGCACCGCGAGCAGCGCAATCACCAGCGGCTGGGCGATGATCTGCTTGCCCTGGAAGCCGAAGAGCAGCACGAGAGTGGCAAGAAGCGCCACGAGCGAGGCCGGCTGCAAGGTGCCGAGCAAAGCCTTCAAGCCCGCTGTGCCGCCGGAGGCCAGGGCAACGCGCCGGATGGCCTGCGCCGCAATGACGGGCACCACGATATAGAGCGCCACGGACAGAAGCAGGGTTTCCCAGGGCACCGTGATGGCGGAGAGGCCGAGCAAGAGCGCCACAATCGGGGCAAAGGCCACGATCATGATGACATCGTTGAGCGCCACCTGGCTCAGGGTGAAATGCGGCTCGCCGTTGGTGAGGTTGCTCCAGACGAAGACCATGGCGGTGCAAGGGGCTGCCGCCAGGATGATGAGCCCGGCGATGTAGCTGTCAATCTGCCCGGCGGGAAGCCAAGAGCGGAACAGCCAGCCCACG
>CAZRZB010000132.1:0-7224 GCA_964604435.1 uncultured Aestuariivirga sp.
AGAAGGGCAAGGACCTGGATGCGCGCGGCAACATGCTGATGGCCTCCACCATGGGCGCTACCGCCTTCCAGCGCGGCCTGGGGGCCATCCATGCCCTGTCGCATCCCTTTGGCGGCTTGTATGACGCCCACCACGGGCTGCTCAACGGCATTGTGATGCCCTATGTGCTCAAGGCCAACCGGCGCAAGATCGAAAAGGACATCGAGCGCGCCGCCGCCTATCTCGGCATCAAGGGCGGCTTCAACGGCTTCCTGAAATGGATCCTGGCGTTGCGCAAGGAGATCGGCATTCCGCACGCGCTGAAGGATATCGGCATCGATACCAAGCGCCTGGACGAAGTGGCAAAGATGGCGATTAAGGATCCATCGGCGGGCGGCAATCCCATCCAGTTCACCGAAAAGCAGTACAAGTCCCTGGCCAAGAAATGCGTGGTGGGCGATCTCTGACCGGTGACCGGCGGATTTGAAGCGACGGTAGCGGCGGCACGGGCCTGCGATATCTGCAAGGCCCATCTGCCGCTGGGACCGCGCCCGGTGTTTCAGATCAGCCCGACGGCGCGCCTTCTGGTGGCGGGCCAGGCGCCGGGCCGGCGGGTGCATGAGACCGGCCTTCCCTTCAATGATCCCAGCGGCGACCGGTTGCGCGATTGGATGGGCATCGACCGCGCCGCATTTTACGATGCAGCGAAGATCGCGATCATTCCGATGGGGTTCTGTTATCCCGGAAGCGGAAAATCCGGCGATCTGCCGCCCCGGCCGGAATGCGCCCCCAAGTGGCGCGGGCGGCTGCTGGCCTTTCTGCCGGACATTCAGTTGACGCTAGCCATCGGCCAGTATGCGCAAGCCTGGCACCTGGGCAAGCAGCAGAAGGCCAGTCTGACGGAAACCGTGAGGGCCTGGAAGGACTACTGGCCCAAGGTCCTTGTCCTTCCCCATCCCAGCCCACGCAACAAGCTGTGGCTGCGGAAGAATCCCTGGTTCGAGGAAGATATTTTGCCGGTTCTCAAGGATCGCGTAGCCCAGCTTTTATAGCGTGATCAATCTTGGTTAAACCGAAATTCCATTTGTTTTCCTTCTTCCCGCCGGGGAGAGGAAAAGTAATTGCGGTGGCGCTAGTTACGTCAGCCTTCGCCAGGAATGTTTTTCAGCGCGGCGGTGAACACGTCCGTTTGCCAATTCTCCGCCAAAACCTTGGCCATGAGTTGCTGCCGGGTTTGCGGCGCCAGCCCACCGATGGAGGAGAACCTTTGTTCAAAATCACGTCATGCCCGTTGTGGTGCCGAGCGAGCCCAAGAACAGCAATCCGCCAAGCCCGGCAATGGCGATCCCACCACCGAGGCGGAGGGCGAAGGCCAGCCAGCCCAGCAACGCGTCGTCGCGTGCCGCGAGGCGCATGGCAAGTTTCTTGGAATAAACCGCGATGGCGGCAATCACGGATACGGTCAGAAAGGTGCCGACGGCCATGACGAGAGTTGAAGCGACTCCCGCCCAATAGATCCCCAAGGCATTGGCAAGAATGAGCACCAGGAGGGAGCCGGTGCAGGGCCTGATGCCCACGGCAAAGGCCAACGAAAAGGCCTTGGTGAAGGACCATTCGCCCCTTAGCTGTTTTGCTTCGGGGACATGGACGTGGCCGCAATGCTCGTCATGCACATGCGCCTCTTCATGGCCATGGTGGTGATGCCCATGGCCGTGGTGGTCATGGTGTTCATGATGGCCATGGGGGCGCACTGCAGTCCAGATGAGATAGAGGCCCATGGCCCCGATCATGGCGTAGCTGGCGCTTTCGAGGAAGCCCGCCATGTCCTTGGCGGTTTTCCCGGCACTCGCGACAACGAGCAGCAACACGCTGATCAGCACGATGGCTACCACGGCCTGGATGACGGAACTGAGAAAGGCGATGACAACGCCGCGCTTCAACTCATGTTCGGTGGCGAGCAGCCAGGCGGAGATGACGGTCTTGCCATGGCCCGGGCCCGCGGCATGGAAAATGCCGTAGCCGAAACTGAGCAGCATCAGGGTCCAGGCGGCCGTTGTGGTGCTGCCGGTCCTGATGTTGCGCAAGGCGCCGGACATGGAGCCGTAAAATTCCTGCTGTTTCTCGCGCACCCAGAGGACGGGATCCTCCCAAAATGAGACCATGACAAGCGAGCCGTCGGCATTGCGGGGCTGGACCAGCAATTTCCGCTTGTCGATTTTCATTTCGCTGGCGGGTTCGCCGGAAGTTTGCGCCATGGCCGGGCCCAAGAAAATCCCCGTGAGAACGAAAACCGCCAGAAGCGTCCGCAGCAACCGCATCATGCCTTGCAGGCAATCAATACGGCCTGGGCAAACAGCGCGCCGAAGTCCTCGTTGGTTTCCGGTTTCCAGTCCTTGCCCTTGGTGGAAAGCATGGTGCGGGTCTGCTCCAGCTCGGCATCGGTGGGCACCGGCTTCACCACCAGCGTGCAGGGTTCCGGCATCTTGCCCACGACATCCACGGGATCATCCTTGACATAATCGATGGCGATGAAGAATTCCGGGTCATAGACCTTGAACATGAATTCAGCCTTTTTCGGATCCATGGGATTTTCCAGGGGAACCTGCAGATGCAGGGTGAGCTTGTTGTTGCTCCAGATCTGGCCGAAATCTTTCACCTCGCCGATCTTCTGCTGCTCGCCGTTGGCCCGCATCACGGTGAAATATTCATAGTCCTTCAGTGACGCGATATTCTCCCGGGTGAGGGGGGCCAGTTCGCTTTGGCTGTAGGTGCCGTCGCCATCAACATCCAGGCCTTCAAGGGCCATCTGGGTGTAACCATCGTCGAAGGTCCATTCCAGGTCGACGCCCTTGATCAGGCCGTTATCGGTGAAAACGACAGACGACCGCATTTCGATCCAGACATGGGGATGGGCGAAGGCCTTGGCGCCGCCGAGGAAGGCCAGCACGACAGCCATGACGAGATATGTGTTGCGGCGCGGGGCCATCCTTGAAAACTCCGATTCCAGGCCCGCATAGTGAACGTATGCGGCGAAAAAGTGAACTTAACTTTCGCCGGGACCGGAAATCGGGTGGACGGCGGCCCGCCCCGCCTTCATGGTGGCCGGGACAGGGAAAATGGCGATGGCGGCACAGAAGGTCATGGGTGTTCAGGAATGGGCGATGCTGCTCGCCCTTTCGGTGCTGTGGGGCGGGTCCTTTTTTTTCATCGGCATCGCGGTGAAGGAGCTGCCACCCCTCACCATCATGATGCTGCGGGTTGGCTGTGCGGCGCTCATCCTGAACCTGGCTGTCCGCTTCATGGGGCAATGGCTGCCGCGGGACCCCAAGGTGTGGCTGGCATTCTTCGGGATGGGCCTGTTCAACAATGTCATTCCGCAGACCCTGATTGTCTGGGGGCAAACGCAGATACCGAGCGGATTGGCTTCGATTTTGAATGCGACGACGCCGCTCTTTGGCGTCCTGGTGGCGCATGTTTTCACCAGCGACGAAAAGATGACAGGCCAGAAACTTGCCGGCGTCATCACCGGATTTGCCGGGGTTGCGGTCATGGTGGGACCGGCGGCCTTGAGCGGGCTTGGCAGCCACATCTGGGCGCAACTGGCGGTTCTGCTGGCCTCGGCCTTCTACGGCATTTCCGGGGTCTATGGGCGGCGTTTCAAGCAGATGGGGGTAACGCCCATGATGACGGCCACGGGGCAATTGACAGCCTCAACCCTCATGCTGGCGCCGCTTGCCCTGATGCTTGACCATTCCTGGAGCCTGGTACAGCCCAGCCCCGCGGCGTGGGCGGCCATCGCCGGGCTTGCCATTCTTTCAACCGCCCTGGCCTACCTGATATTCTTCCGCCTGCTTGCCTCGTCGGGGGCCACCAACCTGATGCTGGTCACTTTTCTCATCCCGATCAGCGCCGTGCTGCTGGGAGCGCTGTTCCTCGGCGAACAGGTGGAGGCCAAGCATATTTTCGGCATGGGGCTCATCGCGGCGGGCCTTGCCGCCATTGACGGGCGGCTGCTGGCCAAATTCAGAGCCCAGGCGGTTTAGCCAGCCAGGCAATCCCTGGCCGACTTTGCCAGGTTATGCATCATCGCCTCATAGGCCCTTGGCCCTGGCGCCAGATCAAAGCCCATGACATCAAGCACGCCCGGCCTGGCGGCGCTGCCTTCCATCACAACGCGGACGAATTTTTCGTCAAACTGCGGCTCGCGGAAAACGCAGACGGCATTGGCCGAGGCGATCTTGTCGCGGATTTCCTTGAGGCGCCGGGCGGAAGGCGAGGCGGCATTGGCATCGGAAATGCTGCCCACCGCCGTGAGGCCGAAGCGGGCCTCGAAATACGGGTAGGCGTCATGGAATACAATGAAGGGCTTGTCCCGGACAGTTGCCGTCGCGGCGCCGATGTCGGCTTCGAGTTTGTCGAGAACGGCCAGATAGGCCGCCGCATTGGCCCGGTAGGCAGCATCGTTTGCGGGATCAATCCGGCCCAGTTCGGCGGCGATGGCCCGGGTCATGGCCTTGGCGTTTTGCGGATCGAGCCAGACATGGGGATTGTATTTCAGGGCGAAGCCGGATTGATCGCCCGCGAGGTCAGGCAGTTCTTCGTCGCCGTCCTCTTCGAAACTGCCGCCCGAACGGATTTTCAAGACCTTCATTCCCGGCGCAGCGACAAGCGCCAGGAATTTCCGGCCGTTCACCGCTTCGCTCCCGCTGATTTGGCCGAGCTTGCGTTCCAGCCCGCCGCCAATCATGAACACGGCGTCGGCCTTGCCAAGGTCCGCTATCTGCTCCGGCGAGAGGCTTGCCGTATGCTCGGAATTCCTGCCCGGGAAAAGAAGGTCAGGGGTTCCCACGCCGGCCATGACATTGGCGGCAATGCTGTGGACGGGCAGGATCGAGGCGATGACCTTCGGGGCGGCCAGGGCGGAGGTGGAAAGCAGAAGTGCCGCAAGGCATGAGGTCAGAAGGCGCATGTTTTTCTTTCAATATGTTATGTTATAACATACCAATGATAAACCGAATGTCAACCGGTCCTGACGGCCAAGTGAGCAACTGCGGCAAGGATTGAGTTGAAGTTCGCGGCTTTGCCTGTCAGTTAAGGGGAATGGACTTACATGTTCCCTTGCAGGCGGCACTCCTGGCGGGCGCCATCAGTTTCCTGAGCCCCTGTGTTCTGCCGCTGGTGCCTTCCTACCTGTGCTTCATCACGGGAGCCACCCTTGATGAACTCTCCGACGGGGACGGCGCTTCGGCCTCGCAGCAACGCCGGGCCTTTTTCGCGGCGTTGTTTTTTGTGCTCGGCTTTTCCACGGTGTTTATCTCGCTTGGCGCAAGCGCCTCGGCGCTTGGCCAGACACTGAGGCAGGCCATAAGCTTTTCACTGTCGCTCGCCGGCTACGAGGTGAATGTGGCAACCGCCATCTCCGGCCTTGTCATCATACTGATGGGTCTGCATTTCATCGGGCCGTTCAAGATCGGCTGGCTGCACCGGGAGGCGCGCTACCACCACCATTCGCAGCCGGTGAGTTTTCTGGGGGCCTATGGCATCGGCCTGGCCTTCGCCTTTGGCTGGACGCCCTGCATCGGCCCCATTCTCGCAACCATCCTGACGATCGCCGCAAGCGAGCAGGATGTGGCGCGCGGCGCCGGGCTGCTCGCCATTTATTCACTTGGCCTTGGCATTCCGTTTCTGCTGGCGGCCGCCGGGGTTGGAACCTTTCTCGGCTTTTCCGGCTACTTCAAAAGGCATCTTGTAACGGTCGAGCGCGTGATGGGCGTGTTGCTGGTGCTCACCGGCCTGATGTTTGTCACCGGCTCGATGCAGAGCATGTCCTACTGGCTGCTGGAGCAGTTCCCCTGGCTGGCTAGGATCGGCTGAGTTCGATGGGCCGGCCATGGGGGGTTGCGTGAGCGGCCCGGTCCCAGGCCTCGATGCGGCGCAACCGCTCGCCCTGCGACATCAGGCCTTTCGCTTCCACGAGCTTCTCAAGCGCGGCAAGCCAGTGCTCGTAATAGGGCCTGTCAGCCGACTTGATTTCAGCCCCCAGGCAATCAGCCCACTCGCTCCAGGTGAAAGCCCCGCGCTCATGCAGCTTGACCACCATGGCGAAGGCCTGCGCCTCCCAGGGCTCATTGAATACGGGCTCTTCAGGCGGCTTCAAGATAGGGCTCCCAGAGATCGAGCATCACCGAGTCGTCGTTGCCATGGCCCCAGAGCTCCCTTGCGGTGAAGCGCACAGCATAAAGCCACTGCGGATCTTCGCCGAGGCCCCGGGCGTTTGAATCTGGGAAAACATGGGCCCCGTGAATCCTCACCACTTCGCCCACATGGCCGCGCACATAGCGCGGCGCACGGGTGTGGGTTGCGGGGTTCATGATTTTCACCCGGATTTTCTGGCCGGTTGCAAAGGCTGGCGGATTTGGAATGCCACGCCCATAGCTTGTGCGCGCGGTTACGGCCGCCCAGACGTTTTCAGGGCGCGTCGGACTGGAATTGCTGGGTGTGTGTTTTTGCAGCAGGAGTTCCAGGCCGTGTAACCAATGTTCGTAGTAGGACGTATTCAGGTATTTCGCGGGGTGCATGGATTCGCAGGCCGACCGGTCTTCATCAATGCTCCAGCCGCCGACGTCGCCAACCGCCATCATGAGGGCGGCCATGCGGCCTTCCCATTTCTGATGAAACACGGGTTCTGATGGGGGCGCGGCGATGGGGCCGAAGCCCATCATGCCGCCAAGATCATGGGCGCCGTTCATGGGGCCTCCAGATAGGGCTCGAAGAGATCGGCCTGCAGCTCATCATCGCCAGCATTGCCGAAGACATCACGCGCCTTGAAACGCAGGGTGTAGAGATGCTGGGGATTCTCGCCGCCGCCGTGGGCATTCGAATCGGGGAAGACATGGGCGTTGTGGCAAAGGGCGATTTCTCCGGTTGCGCCGCGCAGATAGCCGGGCAGGCGCGTGTGCCCCTGGGGATGGAGGTTCCGCACTTTCACGCGCTCGCCAATCTTGAAAAGCGGTTCTGCTGCCGCCTTCCGAACGTAGGGGCTGCCCTTGGCCAGAACCGCGGCAACGCTAGAAGCCGCGAGGACCGGCAGCCGCTTGGGGGCGCCATCGAGAAGCCCGCGCTCGGCCATGAGCCGCTTCAGGCCCTCCAGCCAGATTTCGTAGTAGCTGAGCGACCAGTATTGCCCAGGGGGAATTTTTTCGCGGGCATGGCGCGACATGTCGATGTTCCACTGGCGGGTGCCGC